>JAURDE010000056.1 GCA_030828105.1 Bdellovibrionota bacterium
ATACAGATACCTTTAATCTGTGCTCGCTCTTCAGCACTATTGCTTTCGATGACGGTTCCTTCTAACTCTGGTAAAAAGACAGATTTCACCAATAAAGGAATCCCCCCTTTCTTGGCCGGCTCAATACATCTTGGATGAAGTACTTTAGCACCTGCAGAGGCCATTTCTCTTGCCTCATCATAGACAACCTTTTTAAGAAGCCTTGCCTGAGCAATCTTGTAAGGATCAGCAGTAAAAAGCCCAGGTACATCAGTCCAAATCTCACATCTTTTGGCATCAATTTTTGAGGCGAAATAGCTTGCAGAAGTATCAGATCCTCCTCTTCCTAATAAAACAGTATCACCTGCGGAGTTAGAGCATATAAATCCTTGTGTAATAATAACCTTCTTTTGCTCTATGATATCTTTTAGTTTTTTATCACTACTAAATTGACAAGTATTATTTATATAAGCTTCACTTGAACTATTCATTGTAGGAAGCTTTGCCTTTAAGTATTTCCTAGCATCTATCCATAAAATGTCATGCCCTTGTTTTTCTAAAAAAGCGGCCCCAATCTTAGTTGACATAAGCTCACCTAAACCTAAAAGCTTTGCCTCTAATCGTGAAGTTACGTCCTTCGTTAATTGGATACCTCTAAGAATATTTTCCAAATCCTGAAAGTCTTTTTGAAGTAAATCTGGTGGTAGTTCAAGTTCTGTTATTAAGTTATTGTGACAACGTTTAAGTTCATTTAAGGCCTTATCATAATCATTAACCAAGGCCTGGGATTTTGCCATTAATAGGTTATCCGATACTTTTGCCAAAGCAGAACAAACTAAAAATGGTCTTTCATTTTTCTCAAGATAATTAAAACAAACTTCTGAAATAGTTTTCCAATTCTGATGTTGTGCTACTGATGTGCCACCGAACTTCAAGACGATATTATCCAAAGGAATCTCCCTTAAAGGTGAAACTAAGAATCTTTTTTAATAATGGGAAAATTATTTTTTTTCCAGTCCATAATACCTCCTTCGAGGTTAGCGACATTTGAAAAACCTTTACTGATAAGAAACTCTCCCATTTTCTCGCTACGCGCCCCACTTCTGCACTGCATGAAAACTTCTTTATCCTTCCAGTCTTTCAGTTGGATATACTCATCTTGAAATACACTCAAAGGTATAAGCTTCGCTCCCTCAATATGCTCGAGGTCCCACTCAAATTGTTCACGGCAATCTACAATGAGCAACTCTTGCTTATTATCTAGTTTTTCTTTGAGTTCTGTTACGGTTGAACTTTTTAGCATTTTGGGGACCACCGCTTCCTCGCTTCCTATTTCTCTTTCTTGAGATAAGCATCCTATCTTCTATATTTTGTTCAATTTGTGAAAGATCGTCAAACCGTCTTAAATCCCTATTGAACATCCAAGAAAAAGTTAACTTAAGGATATCGTCTTTGCTAAGGTGCCCTAACTCTTGATTATAAAGTTTAAAGGTAGGATCAATTTTAAATTTTTCTTTTTTACCACTAATTGCCGAAACAAGTGTTTCCATTCTTGTTAACTCATCTTCAACAAGACCTGTTTTAAGAGCGTCAACTGTGGGTAGTTTTTTAACATTTAGTTTTCTGCCAATATGCTTTTCAATGGCCCGAACTCTTATGAGGTCTCGAACATCAACAATCGACAAGGCAATCCCCTTCTCTCCGGCCCTGCCTGTTCTACCAATTCTATGAATATAGTTTTCAACTTCTCTCGGAACCCCAATATTTATGACATGAGATAAATTGGATACATCAATTCCTCTCGCCGCAACATCTGTACATATAAGAAGAGGAACTTTCTTCGCCTTAAAAGCGGTCATAATTCTATTTCTTTGACCCTGTCCCATATCACCATGAAGTATTTCTGCCTTATATCCTCTACCAATAAGCTCAGCTCCATACTCGTCACACTGTCTTTTAGTCTGACAAAATACCATTGCGTACATATCTGGTGAGCTTTTAATTAATCTAGTCAATGCTTCAAGGTGAAACCTTTCTTTTACTAAATATAAACTCTGCTCAATCTCTTCTTTGGAAATAGATTTAGGAGTAACATTAACAAAATGTGGATCTTTAAGCTCAGATTGGATTAATTTTTTAATTTCTTTAGGCATGGTGGCCGAAAACATCCAACTATACCTATTTTTATTAAATTCTTTAATAATCTCTTGAATAGCCTCATAAAAGCCCATTTTTAGCATTTCATCAGCTTCATCCAAAATAAGGTATTGTGACTCTTTAAAACTAAGAACCTTTCTTTTCATAAGGTCTATTACTCTACCAGGAGTTCCGATAACGACATTAGCTCCCTTAGATTTTATTTTACTAATTTGCTTATCGTAAGATTCACCACCGACAACCACAGCTGCTTTAAGCTTACTAAAGTAAGCCAATCTATCAAATTCTTTAGCTATTTGGTGGGCCAACTCTCTTGTAGGCGCCAGTATTAAGGCCCTTAATGGTTTGGTATCATTTTTTAAGTATTCAATGAGCGGAAGACAAAAGGCCGCTGTTTTACCAGTACCTGTTTGGGCCTGCCCAACAAAGTCTTTATTATCTTGTAATAAATGAGTAATAGTGAGACGTTGAATTTCTGTAGGTGTTTCAAACCCCATTTTTTCAAGGCCTTTAAGAGTCGTCGAGCTAAGGTTTAATTCTTTAAATTTCATAGTGTTTTGCACCCTACGCTTAAACCTTAGTAAAAGATAGCTATTTGTATTATTTATCCTATTGTTTAGTATAAGTAACTGATTTTACTTTAATTAATCTATAATTTCTTGCTGATAGATTTTCATGCTCGGCCAGTGCATACCCGTTACTACTCCGTACCCTGAAGTATCCAGACAAACACCGTAGGGGCCTTCATCATCCTTGAACCACCTCACCTCCGCTCCTGTATTATGTCCAAAGGCCATAAATTTTTCCCTTCTTTTATTGGGGTATACTCTATTCCATACGATAGAAAGATCACATTCATGGGATAGATAATCATCACCTAGGTTGAGTGCCTCTTGAAGATTGATACTGGGATTTAGAGGTGCATGAGTGAGAAGTATATCATCATATTCTAAAAAAAAGGGAAGAGACTCTAGCCATATTCTATACTCTTCCATGGCCTGAAGGTCTCTGACATCATCATTTACTTGAAATGAAAGAAGAGTCTCTTTTCCCCAGGTATCATACCAAAAGCCCTCTTCGTAATATTTCTCTCCATGCAGAAAATCCAACATCATATGTTCATGGTTTCCTAAAATGACTTTTCCTTTATTTTTGAAAAAATCAAAAAGCTCTTTTGTTCTTGGCCCGCGATCATTTAAATCACCTAAGCTAATAGGCTCTTCATCTGGCATTTTTTCTAATAACTTAAGAAATGTTTTATAATATCCGGATAAATCACCAAATATATTCATCTCTTTAACCTTTTGGCGATACTAATAAATGACTCTCGCAGCTGTTGTTTTGTTAAACATAATTTTTCAAACTTAAAATAATAAATATTTTTGTTTCCTTTTATATGGCAACCTCTGGGATCGAGGGTTAGCACCTCTGCCGAAGAGTCTTGTTCAGCAAAACTTTTTAACATCATTTCGATAGTATCATGATGATCATTATTAAGATGAGAAATTATATCTTTTTCCTGCTCTCTCCATTTGGCCTGATCTATATTCCACTGTTGTTTTTCTATCCAATAAATTTTCCCAAAACCACCAATATACCGAACCCTTATTGGATCAATGTAGTAAATGCTGAAATCATGTGCCTTTGAATATTTAGCTGCTTCGGGAAATAGCTTAAAGTAGAGTTGTTCATGGTATGGATCTTCACTTTTTTTAGCATCGCCTAAGATAGTCACTCTAAAATTGTTTTGACTATCTTTAGTATTTTCAAAAACCGTTAAACAACATTTTGGATTATTACAAATATTTTTTGTGTGCTGAGCAATATTGCTTACATAAATTAGTGGACTATTGTTATGGTCTAGAACAAAAGGTGTTACAGACCCAAAAGGATAACCCGAAGCATCAACAGAAAAAGTAGAAAGCACTCCACTCTCAATAGATTTCGTTGCTGAAATGGCCAAGCTTAGATGATCATTTTCCATAATTTATTTTAATAAATCTTCTGACCTTACGCAATATCATGATGGCCCTTCATAATCTCCAAAAAATTGTGTAAATAAGCCCATGGAAAGAAAAAGTTTCTTTGTACTTAACTATAAAGATCCACAAGAAGAAAAAAGTATAACGCTTAAGGCCTTAAATATTTCTGACTCTGATTTAGGGCTTAGCTTTATTAAAGTATCTGATTTTGTGTTTAATACAGAAAACTTATCCGTTATAAATCCCGAAGAAGAAAAGTTAAGAAAAAGATTAGAAAGTACAAAGAGTCTACATTTGAATATTTATAGTATACTCTCAATTGAGGAAATTGGACTTGACCATGAGGGTCTTAGATTCCAGAAAGACAAAAGTAATTTAGTCGTTTTTCCAAATTCTCCAACTTAGGGTTAATTAAGGAGGCCTTTATGAAATTTATTTTTATCTCTGTTTTACTATTGTCATCTCTTGCTCATGGAGTGGACAAAAATTACGTGGCCCCTAAAAATAGAGGAAACTTAACTTTACTCAACTCAACAACAAATCAAACTCAAGTTTACACTCTTAGAAAAATTGAAATGGTTCTAACACAAAAAGGATATAATCTCAGTGTTGTAGGTTATGCAGAATTAAACGGTGAAGAAAAAAAAGGAAAATGTGTAGTTCAATCATTTAAGACAGAAACAATTTTTCCTCTTTATAAGGCCCTTTACGATTCCTTCTCAAATTCTTCTTCAGTAGATTTTAATGTACAGTGTACAACTAAATCTTTTGAAGGACCTGCCATGGTCCTTCTAGACATTGGAGAAGGTGATCTTAAGATAGAACACCTATAAAGTTATTTACTGACTTTATTTGCATGGCCTTCTAGTTTAAGCCCAAAGATAACAAATTTAAGAAAACTAAAAGGCCCCTTTCCGAAAAGTCCATCAGTCATTTTGTCAAAAAGTCCGTATTTCTTTTCTGTAAATGGATACCAATGAGGCTCTACATGGTGAGTGTCTGAATTGGCTATAATGGATTTAATATTTGAGAAAGAACTAAAGCCTTCCTTACCTTTAAAACGACCAAAGCCACTATTTTTAATTCCTCCAAAAGGAAGATGGGGATTACCTTCTGTCAACATGACATTATTGATAGACACTCCTCCAACATTAAGCGCATTGGCCACTCGATAGGCCAATTTCATATTTTTAGACCAGACACTTGCTGTGAGTCCGTATTTAGAATCGTTGGCCATAAAAACGGCCTGTGCCTCATCTTTAAACTTAATTAGAGGAATAACTGGCCCAAAAGTTTCTTCTTGATAAACAAGCATCGTCTCATCCACACCGTCAATAACAAGAGGTGGAACTAACTTCGATTTTCGATCCCAATCATTTCCGGTTAATAGCTTGGCCCCTTTACTGAGAGCATCTTCAACATGCTCTCTAACAACGGATATTTGAAAGTCAGTAGTCATAGGACCTATTTCAAATTCAGACTGATCCCCTTGACCAACTTTTACCTTCCCAGCCTTATTAATGAGTAAGCTTTTAAAGTCTTCATAGATATCTTCTTGTACTAAAACTTTTTCTACTGAAGTACAGGCTTGACCTGAAGCGGTCAGTGCTCCCCATAAGGCCCCTGAAGTCGCCCTATGCAAGTCTACATCTTTAAAAATAATCATTGGATCTTTACCACCGAGCTCTAATTCTACAGGAATAAGGTATTGTCCAGCTTGAGTCATTATCTTTTTTCCTGTCGATACTGAGCCTGTAAAGAAAACTTTATCAGGTTTCAAATCAATGAGCTCTTTTCCTACTTCACCATCTCCATAGACCATTTGAACCCATGTAGAAGGTATACCAACTCTTTTTAAAAGATCTTCAAAGACTCCCTTCATTGGTGTGTGCTCACTTGGTTTAATAATCGTTGCATTACCACAAACAAGAGAAAGGGCCATTGGAACGAGGGCCTGAAAGAAGGGATAATTCCATGGTGATATGATCAGCATAGTTCCTAGAGGCTCTAAGGTAACACTAGATTTTTTACCCATAAGGGCAATTGGAGTTTTTACATTTCTTACCTTCAGCTCTTTTTGAGCATTTTTTTCAAGGTAATTAAGGAAATCAATTGTTGCAAATATTTCAGAGGTTAGAATATCTGTTCGTGTCTTTCCTGTTTCCTCATGTATTTTTTTAACAAAATAAGTTTTGTTATCTAGGACATAATTTTTTAAACTTTTTATAAAGTTTATTCTATCTTTTATAGAGGTCTTTCTAATTTCTTCTTGAGCGACTCTGGCATTCTCTCTTACATCTTTTAAACTCATTTCATTCTCCTGCTTCTCTAAACCTGGTATTTTCGTTTCCCAGCCAATCATATTAAATATTCTTTCACCATTTTTATCAGCATCAGGGAGACGGCTGTAGTAAAGCGAATATATAATTCCCTTAAGGCCAATATTTATTAATCTCATATTCAGTTGCCAAAACCTTGGGCCAAAATCCGATTTCTCCGAAACAACAAGTATAATTCGAATAAAAAAAGAAGGGATCCAGTAAAAGATTCCAAACAACATTTTAAGGTCCTGAACGTCAGTGGCCGTAGCTTCCTCTAAAATATCGTCTATATATCTACTAAAATCTGTTTGGCCAAAACGTGGTAATTCACCTTCTCCAGGTAAAAGAATGTCCGCAGTCTTAAGGAATCCTTTTAGTTCTTTTTCGTTAAGGAATCGGGAACTCATTTTTAAAATCCTTTCGCAATCTGATCTGTAGCTTTAAGAGAGAGGGCCATCACCGTTAAGGAGGGATTTATTCCTGGAGCTGATGGAAATATACTTGAATCTGCTACATAAATATTTTTATGATCAAAAAGTTTAAACTCGGGGTTCACAGCACTTTCGTTTGCATCATGACCAAGGCCACAACCTCCCATGAGATGAAGACCAACAGGAAGTTTACCCTCAATAATTTCTGAAGCTCCACAAGACTCGAACATATCATTTATAATTTCTAGGCCCAGCTTTCTTCTTTTTCTATCTTCAGCATTCAAGGTTTTTATAATCCTAAAGTTTCCATTTCTATCCTGTTCCATTTTACCTGGTTCAGTATCTCTAATAGCGACTTCTATACAAGACATGTGGGCAATTTTTTTCATTTGCCTCATATGCTTTTTTCCAAAACCTGGAATAAGCATCGAAAGCCCTGCTGGTGGTGCAAATACATTTTCTAATTTAAAGCCCCATTGTCTAAATCTTGGCTCAGAAGATTTATAGGCCTGAAGGGCCCCCTTAAAAGATTGAATCTTTTTTTCAAAGATTCCAAGGTTCATATACTGAGGATGAGTATAAAAGTTTTTTCCAATGCCTGGTATTTTTTCGCCAAACCCAGACTTAAAAAGTAAACGGACATTACCTATGGCCCCAGCGGCCATGACAACTTTCTTTGAACGAAATTTAAAAGTTCTTTGCTTTTTATGTTTTCCCCAAACACTAACGCAATCTCCATGATCTTCTATGTTTTCTACTTCAAACTGAGATATAAGCTCTACGCCATTTTGAAGAGCTCTTTCTAATGTACTAACAGACATCATCTGTTTTGATCCAATTCTACAGCCTGAAAGACATTCAATGCAGTCATTACCCTCTTCGTAAGCACAATTTTTTTGCGCCCTTCTTAAAGGAGAATAAGAAAAACCTTTGGCCTTCATCCCTTGAGCAAAGATTTCTGCGTTTCCATTTCGTCCTTCTTCGGGAATATACTGAATTTGAAACTTGCTTTCGGCCTTTTCATACCAAGGCCCCATATCTTTTGAGTTAAAAAAGTTAACTTTCGTCTGTCCTTTCCAATCATCAAAAGCTATATCGTCAAACCTATCGACAAGGGCACCATTTATAACGGAGCCTCCACCGACAACTTTTGGCCTTAAAAAAGCTATATTGGCATCTGTATTAAACTCTATACCACCACCCCAATACATTTTTGCAGATGTGTGAACCTCATGTATGGGGTACTCTTTTAGCTTATAATTAATCCCTGCTTCTAGAATAAGGATTCTAAGGTCCTGACTCAAGGCCTCAGCAATAAAAGACCCTGAAATTCCACCACCAATAATGATGAGATCATAAAAATGTTTAGACTCGTCCATGACAAACCTTTGATAGTTATCTACTAAGATGTTAAGAATATAGCCTTAAATATAAGGGACAGGCCACTATGAGTTCAAACTTAACAGAGACAATTTACAAAAGGTATGTCGACATTCTTAAGGATCAACGTCTACCTGCATTAATCCTCGACAAAGATAATCTAAATAAAAATATAAATGATATCGCTCTAAGAGCAGATAGACTTAAAATTAGAATTGCTTCGAAATCAGTTCGTTGCCTTACTCTTCTTAAATATGTCCTTGAAAGTTCATCAAAATACCAAGGCATATTATGTTTTAGTGCTGAAGAGGCCGTCTTTCTTTCCCAAAATGGTCTTGATGACCTCGTTATTGCTTATCCTACCTCACAGTTAAAGGCCCTTGATGCCGTAGCGGAGGAGGTTAAAAAAGGAAAGAAAATTTACCCTATGGTTGATTGCGCCGAGCATCTTAAAATTCTAAAACAGGTGGCCCAAAAGCATAACACTACGCTTAGTTATTGCCTTGAAATTGATATGAGCATGAAGTTACCTGCCATTCACTTTGGAGTCATGAGAAGTCCTGTGAGAAACCTGAAAGATGTCGAATCAATTCTAAAAGAAGACGCCAAATACCCTGAAATCCAACTTAAAGGAGTTATGGGGTATGAAGCACAAATTGCGGGACTTGGAGATTACAACCCTGCCTTCGGAATTAAAAACCCAATAATAAGATTACTTAAAAAGAAGTCGATTCCAAAAATTCAAAAGTTTAGAACCCAAACCATAGATCTCATTAAATCAAAAGGTATTGACCTTGACTTCATCAATGGTGGTGGCACAGGAAGCTTTGAAACAACGAAACTTGACCCTAGTGTTACTGAAATTGCGATGGGTAGTGGCCTATTTGCGCCGACACTTTTTGATTATTATAAAAACTTTCAACACCGGCCATCACTATTTTATGCGCTAGAAGTATGCCGAATTCCAGAAAAAGGAATTGTAACCTGTCTTGGTGGGGGTTACGTGGCAAGTGGTAGTATAGGAGTTGATAAAGTTCCAAAACCATTTCTTCCCGAAGGTATTAAATTAACTGAAAACGAAGGAGTTGGTGAAGTCCAAACACCTATAGAAACTTCTCGCAATTTTAAGATTGGTGACCCCATTTTCTTTCGTCATAGTAAAGCTGGAGAAATCTGCGAACGTTTTAATAAAATAACCGTTATCGAGGGCGATAAGATTTGCGATACTTGGCCTACCTATAGAGGTGAAGGAGTCTGCTTTTTCTAAATAACTTTTATTTGAAATTGCCTAAGCTTTTCCCATTTTTCACTTGTGTTATAATTCCTTAGGGATTCGCACCCTGATGGAATTTAATGGAAGATAAAACAAAACAGATATTTCTTGTTTCTTTTGCAATCTTTGCTTTGCTTATATGGCATAATTACAATCAACCCACTTTTCATGATAGCGTCGTAAACCAAGAATATAGAACCTACATGAATAAAAAGGTTGATAGAATCCTGGGTAATAAGCAAACTCCTTTGATCAAAGAAGGAAGGTTTCTTTCAAGTGAACCGGCCAACTGCCTTGGCTGTTGCCGTAAAAGAGGAGGGGTCACTTGTCTAAATGGAAAAACAGTCTGCAAGAAAGATAAGTCACACCTTAGTTTTACATGTCGAAATAATGGCTGTAATGCTTGTCCGGTTTTAAAGTCTAAACGTTGAATTGTCGGGGAACTGTTTTGACATGAAGATCTCTTTGAGGGAAAGGTATTTCTATTTTATATTTTTTAAGCTTTGTTTCTAGTTCCCATAAATAATCAGCTTCGACCCTATCCTTTTTGGCCTTTTTACCGTGTACCCAAACGACTAGTTCAAAGTTAAGAGAACTATCTCCAAACTCTGTCAACCAAACATCCGGTGCCCTATGAGGATTGTTGGTTATTGTACAATCGACTTCACTTGCTGCTTCTAAGGCAGCTTTTTTAACTAACTCCTTATCCGTTCCGTAGGCGACACCAAAAGGAACATGAACCCTTCTGGCATGATCATAAAGAGTCCAGTTAATGACTCTTGTATTTATAAACTCACTATTAGGAACTAAAACATCAATATTGTCTCGTGTGGTAATTCTTGTACTCCGAACATTTATTTCTTTTACCTCACCTCTAAGGCCTGATTCTAGCTGGACGTAATCCCCTACTCTCAAAGGTCTTTCAAATAATAAAATAAGCCCTGATACAAAGTTATTAAAAATAGACTGTAATCCAAAACCAATCCCAACAGTTAGCGCTCCTGCTACTAGTGCCACATTACTAAAATCTATACCTATTGATGAAAGTCCTACCATGACCCCAATACTCAGGATCAAGTAATGGGACAATCGACTTAGTATATAAAGAGAGCTTGGGTTAATATCAAATTTTTTCTTACTTAATCTATTAATCGAAAATCTAATACCTCGACTGAGGAAAAGAGAGAACGCAATAATTAGAATAACGTTAATGATTCCAAGAGTTGTGACAGGAGCATCGCCTATCGTGAAAATACTCTTAGATAAAAGTGAGATGATTTCACTTAGAATAGCAACAATTTTGTCAAAAACTAAAACAAGGTTGGACTTAAGAGCACTCTCAGCTCCATATGAAATTTTTCTTAAGGTACTTGATAGGTTTTCACCTAGCCAAATCTCTTTAGCTATATCTTGAGTTTGAGCTATAACAACGGGAATTTTATCTGTGCCAATCGTCGCCACATCCATCGATCTAAGTTGTCGTTTTACTCTTTGCTCCCATATCTGAAGGTCTTTCGAAATACTTTCCCTATCATTTTTAATTTTATCAATATCATTTTTGATTGTTTTAAGGTCTTCATTAGAAACACCTACTTTAACCTCAAGGATATGATAAATGAGTTTATGATTTAAATATAAAAGCTTAAGGTAACTCTCTTCTATTGCAGTAGATAAGCTCCGATCACCTAGATAATAAGACTCTTTACTTTTACTACTTCTATCTTTTATTTTCTTTTTTAAATCATTAAAGTTCTTTTTGCTTTGATTTAAATTATTTCTTGACCACTTCTTATCATTTTTAGATATTGAAATCTTTTTTGCTATTTCCTGTAGCCTTTTCTCTTTGTTGGAAAAATCTTCTATTAAAGCTTGAAATTTGGCCTTTTTAGATCGATGCTTAATTTTATCAATGAGTAGCTTTATCTTAAGGCTAACAAGTCGAAATCCAACAATTACTTTTGCAGCACTATTGTTTTCCATTTTAAGATAGGATGCAAAAAGGCTTTCGTAGATATTTTCATCTTCTGAGATATTATTTTCTAAATCACTAATATCAAATTCTTCTTCATTTCTTTCTAATCTCATAACATAGATAGAATCTAGAAATGTATAATATTCCTTAAGAGAGTATTTCTTATTCTCGTCATCAACTATGACAGGTTTTACTTCTTCCTTTTTAAACTTATTTTCTAAATAATAGTTAAGCCCAAAGTTTATTTTCTCTATGTTAGACGCTACTTCTTTTTTCTGTTTAAGATCTAACCCCTCATAGAGCTTACGCATATGAGTCTTAAATTGAGAGAGGTTTTTTCTTCCCTCTTTTTCTTCAAGCTCTTCAAGAAATAAAAACCACTTCGGTGCTAAGGCCCCCAAATTGGGAAGCGGTCTTTGCTGCTTTGATTGAGATGAAGAATCTGACAGTAAACTTCCGATTCCTTGAGACTGGACCGAAAAGCTAAGGACAATTAAAATAGATAATAATAATGGTTTCATACAGACTCTTTTACTTATTTTAAAAGACCTTAAGGAAAATAGGAAAAGGTAATTTTTGACTAGACATTTCTGCACTATTTTATTCGCCTATCTATTCCTGACAAATTTTGTCTATGCAAGTCCTTATATTTTTCTTGACGAAACTGGCCAACCTTCAATCATTTCACAGGAAGAAATAAAGGCCTATAATCAAACCCATGGTGATTCGATTCTATCTCTTTGGGAATTAGGTGGTGGAATTGTTAGAACACAGTTCCCTGATTACCCTGGCTCGGACTTTAACTATAATATAACCCTTCCATTTCCTGCTGCTATTTATCGCGGAGATATTCTGCGAGCTGAAAGAGATGAAGGAATTAGAGGTAGGTTTTGGAACCACAAAAAATTCGAACTAGATCTTAGTTTTGATGGAACTCTACCTTCAAGAAGTAATAGGCCGAACCCAAGAAGAGCAGGAATGTCACAACTTGAAACTGTTATTGAATTCGGCCCTAAACTTATAATTCACTTATTGAAAACGAAAAATAAGCAAACTCTTGACTTAAACTTAGCAACTCGATTTGCCTTTTCCACCAACCTTAAGAAATGGGAAGATCAGGGCATACAATTTAATCCATTTATGAGTTACAAAATAGAAGATATTTTCGCACCAAAAAGTCTGTTTATGCTGACCTATGGCATGAAGTGGAGCTCCCGCAAACTTATGCGTTATTATTATCAAGTGGATCCATCATTTGAAACACCTCAAAGGTCTCCTTATCATGCAAAAAGCGGGTTGCTTGAATCAAGCCTGAGTGCATTAATCTACTATCCCATATATAAAGAAGTTATGGTCTTTGGCGGAATAATCAATGCATTTTATAACAAATCCAGTAATCGAAATAGTCCGCTTTTACCAAAGGATAGGACGTTATCTACTGTTTTTGGTATTTATTGGACGCCTTTTAAATCTAGGGTCTATGTTAAGGACTAAATTATTCCCTCAAGTGAACAAATATAAAAAAAGCCAAAGATCATCATCATAAGATAAATTTCAATCTTTAAGTTCTTCGCAAGATTTTTTCTAATAGTATTTCTAAAAGTAATCTTCTGATTATGCAATCTTGCATATTCTTCGTACTCCTTGGGGCCCATATTTCCTATATTAATTTTTTTCTTCATATTTTATAGTTTTTCTATGTATATCTTTTTTCGAACAATGATTTATATGGGTTCTTTCGGAATCTTATTATTTTTATCTATACGAATATTTCACATATATAAATATAAAAAATCCCCGGTTGTCGACGTTTTACTCAATAAAAAGTATTGTAAAGACTCTATAAAAGGTCACTTTCCCATACATTCCTATCCTGACGATAATTTATGTCTTGTAAAAGGTGCCTTTATATCGCCTGGAATACTAAAAGATAGATTTTATTTACCTCGCCTATATAAACAAAATATACCTTTAAATAATAAGTACATAGAAAGTTTTTATTAAACTCACTTTTACATTATTCCGATAGTTCACTCAATGGAAGATAAAGAAATTATTCTCGTAGATGATAGTGAAGATACGCTTGAAATACTAGAGCTTTTTGTTGAAGCTGAGTATGATCAGGATATCATCAAATGTAGCTCCGGTAATGAAGCTATCAAATACATGAGCGAAAACAAAGATAAAGTTGGTATTGTTGTCTCAGATTACAATATGCCTGACGGTATGGGTAGTGACCTATTCCAATATATAGAAAATGAAAAGCTTCCTATACCCTTTATACTACTTTGTGGTGAGAGTGTTGAACACATGGCCAGTAAACCAGAGTTTACACCTCTAAAAAACAGAAAAACTACTACTATTATTTCAAAACCATTCAAAAAAGATGATCTATTAAAGTCTATCGATGAAAACCTTTCCAATGCGAAAAGTTTTTTTTTAGATACTGGAGAAACTCCTAAACAAGAAAGTGCTCCGATTGAACATTCCCGCTTCAACTATAGTAAAATGTCAATCAATAAGTTTTTTAAATATTCACCAGAAGGCGTTGATGTTTTCATCAAACTTTCTAATAAAAAGTTTGTAAAAATAATAGAAAGCGGAGATGCAAAATGTAGTGAAGTAAAAGACACAATTGAAAAGTATGCTCGAAAAGGTATCACACACGTTTTTCTATTAAAAGAAGACTATAAAAAGTTTATGGAATCGATTTCTGGCACTCTTTCTAAAATGCTTGAAGAGATAAAAGATGAGTCGAAGCTTGTTAATGCTCAAGTGGAATCTGTTTCTACAATTCATGATGCTTTAAGAGAGCTAGGTGTTAGCCAAGAAGTTAAAGAAATG
Source organism: Bdellovibrionota bacterium (assembly GCA_030828105.1). Lineage (GTDB taxonomy): Bacteria > Bdellovibrionota > Bacteriovoracia > Bacteriovoracales > Bacteriovoracaceae > JAURDE01. The sequence continues at coordinate 14,340 of JAURDE010000056.1, forward strand.
ACTGATAAGGTTTATAAATCCTGCCTAAAGGTCCTTAAAAAAAGTCCCAATATTTCTCTTCTTCTTGATAAAATTATGCAAAATCAAAACTATATATACGAACTCAGTATGATAAATAGTTATTTAAGTGTGGCCACGGCCAAGGAAACTGACTGGGCCTCAGAAAATACATACGAAAAGTTGGCCCTTGCCTCTATTATGCTTGATCTCTCTCTAGCAGATGAAAAGCATGCTAAGATAATGCATCTTAAAGATCCTCAGTATGAACTCTTTACAGAAGAAGAGCAAACTCTTATTAAAGAACATCCCTACGAATCAGTTAAGCTACTTGATCAGGTTGAACAATTTTCATCTGACATCAAAAATATAATTTTAGAGCATCATGAACTACCAAATGGCGATGGTTATCCAAGAAAGTTGGGTGCAACAAAAATCACTCCACTAAGTGCTATTATGATCATTTCACAGTACTTTGGTAATGGTATTTTAATCGATGGAAAAACCCCTAGTAATATGCAAAAACTAAAAGCGGAAATTGCAGAAAATTTCTCTCGAGCTAACTTCAAAAGACCATTTGCGGCCTTCGTAAAAGCATTTGTTAAAAGTTAATCCTTTAAAATTTCCTCAACTTTAAATACTTTTCTTTTACCTCTCTCAGGCCCTTCCAATTCTATGAAGTGACCTTTTACTTTTAAAGTCTCCCCGGGTTTAAGCTTTTGCTTATACAATAATTCAACTGTTTCACCATCTTGAAGGATTAGGGCCAATCCCGTTGTCTCCCCACCTATGGCCATCATAGGAGGCGCCACTTTGCCTTTGAGGGTCAAACTGCTACTATAGGTGCAAGAGATGACTAATAGAATGATTAGAGCTATTTTTTTCATAGGATAACCTTAGTATAATTAAAAGGAAAAATCATGCCTTATATCAAAGCTGATCAACGCAATAGAATCATTATTGACAAAAAAGTATTTATCGATGAAATAAATAATGCAGGTGAACTTAACTATACTATATCTATGATAATTAAAAATTACTTTGAAAAAGCTGAAAAAGGTAATTACCAAGCAATTAATGATATCATTGGTGCCCTTGAAGGGGTGAAGTTAGAGTTTACTCGCCGAATCACAAATGAATATGAAAATAAAAAGATAAAAGAAAATGGGGATATGTATGAATAAAAAAAAGATAGTTCTTACGGGTGGGCCAGGAGGTGGTAAAACTACAGCAACAGATTTATTTAGACGAGAATTTTCGAAAGATATATCAGTAGTACCTGAAGCCGCAACGATGCTTTTTTCTGCAGGTGTTCCCAGAAATAAAGATGCTCATAGTCTAAGGTGTATTCAGAGGGCCATTTATAACCTTCAAAAAAATAATGAGGGCCTCATTGAGTCCCTTAACCAGCATTCCATACTCATATGCGATAGAGGTAGCCTCGATGGTATAGCTTATTGGCCTGATAGCCATGAGGACTTTTTTAAAAGTATGAATACAACCATAGAAAGAGAATTATCAAAGTATCATGCTGTTATATTTTTTGAAACGGCAGCAAAGTCAGGGTCTAATTTTACAAGTGGGAACCCATTTCGTACTGAAGGTGATAAGGAAGCGATTGAAATTG
>JAURDE010000141.1 GCA_030828105.1 Bdellovibrionota bacterium
AGAAATTTCAGAACTTTTTAAATTCCTAGGTTTGTCTCGAATTGTTAAAAGTTAAAGATATCGTCTTCGTCCTGAGTCTCTTCAACATTGCTAAGAGTATTGAAGGATTCATTTTTAAATCCTCTCAGCTCTTCTAATTCAACACAGATAACAGCTTCGGTTTCTTCACCAGTAAATTTCCAGAAGAAATAATGAGTTGCTGGTTTTTTGAGACCAAAGTAAAGATACTCAAAACCGGAGGTAACAATAGGAATGCTAATGCCTAGAGCTTCGCTTAATTGTTCACTAATAATATTTTTAAGACTACCGGCAACTAAATTGCAGTACTCATTCATGAAATCTCTGATGAGTTCATCGGTAACCTCACTCTCTTCGATACCAATATTTCGGCCTACATATTTTCCAAACTGACTCACATTAAAAAAGATACGAAAAATAATATTAAAACTTTCTCCACTAATGAGAATGAAAGACATTCGGTCTTTATATACATTATTTATAATTTCGTTTTGGTCAAAAGGCATTATTTCATGGTCACATCCAACATAGTCATTAAACATATTATGACTGTTTTCTTGAAGGAAAAGCATGAATTCTTGTAGAGTTTCTTCGTTTATAAGATAGGTTTTTTCCATTATTTAATTTAATCATATCTAATAAAAAGAATTAATCTAGGTAACAAATACCCAAACGCTTAGCTCGGCCAATGGACATATCTGCCAATATTCATTCTTTTATGGTTAAGGTTTAGAATATATATCTATGCAATCATTAGACTTAAATGCAACTTTTAAAATTTTAAAAAATATGGAGGGCTCCCTTCATCATGGGGAATTTGTATTCAATAAAACTCCAGGAGTTGCTTGTATTATAAGTGAAACAGGAGACTTTTTAAGAGGAAATGATCAGTTAGCGAGTTTACTTGAATGTAATAGGGAACTCATTATAAAACATTCTTTTTGCGAACTTCTTGAAGAAAAAGATTGGATCATGTTTGAAAAGAGTTTTAAAAAGCTTGATAAGTTTCCTGAGGTTAACTTTATAACAAGTTTAAAGGGGCGTACCAAAAAAGATTTACCTGTTAAGTTTAGTTGGAGTATATCTTTTTTAAAAAGGTTTGAAGATAGAGGTATGAATACATACCTCATTATAGGTGCTGACGTTACAGACATGTTTCATTATCAAGCTCTTCTCGAAAAACAAGTAAAAGAAAGAACTCAGGAATTAGAAAAGGCCCTTGAAGATCTCAAGAATATGCAGGGTCATATGGTCTCTAATGCAAGAATGGCGTCTTTAGGTGAAATGGCCGGAAATGTGGCCCATGAAATTAATAATCCCCTTAATATTATAAATCTATCATTGAGATCAGTTACAAAGACTCTCGATAAAGAAGATATTAAGATTGAAAAAATAAATACGAAAATTGAAAAAATCTCAAATATGGTTAAAAGAATGGGTGAGATTATTCAGAGTCTAAAAGGATTTTCTCGTGATTCATCAAATGATCCTATGCAGGAATATTCGATATTAGAAATTATAGATGGATCACTGCTCGTTATTCAAGAAAAGATAGAAGATGATGGGATCAGTTTAAAAGTTGAGTACAATAATACAAAAGATTTAAAGCTTTTTTGTAATAAAACAGCACTTAACCAAGTTATTGTTAATATTCTCACCAACGCCTATGACTATACCAAAGGTATGGAAGGGGATAAATTCATCACTATTGAAGTAAATGAATCTGAAAAAACGATGGATTTTAGTATTAGTGATTCTGGACCTGGTATTGATGAAGAAAACCGGCAAAAGATTTGGGAACCATTTTTTACAACAAAAGAGTTAGGTTCAGGGACTGGGTTAGGACTTTCAATGTCCAAAGGAATCGTTGAAAAACAGCATAGAGGTAGCCTCGAACTTGCTCCAGGAGACCCTACAACCTTCATAATCAAAGTTCCAAAAAACCTCGAAGAGATGGGCGCAGGCGGATCTCCAGACGAGTTTTTTGAGAATTAAAACCTAGAGTTTAAAATTATTTCAAGTATTTAGCTTAGGTGGCGACTCTAGTCGTTTTAATTATTATTTTTTAAAGTAGAGTAGCTAAAGAGGTTTTAATATGCATAGCAAACTCTGCTCAGAAGAATATCAATATTATAAGGCCCACTTAAGCCTAGATTCTTTTGGTCTTCAAGGGCAGCTAAAGTTAAAAGAGGCCAGGGTTCTTGTTGTTGGAGTTGGGGGACTTGGTTCACCATGCTCGCTTTATCTTAGTTCGGCCGGCATTGGTCATCTTGGATTAATTGATTTTGATGTCGTGGAAAGGTCTAACTTACAAAGACAAATCATACATTCTAATATTGAAGTTGGTTATCCTAAAGTAATATCAGCAAAGAAACGTATTACAGAGATGAACCCTCATATAGATTTAAAGATCTATGATGAAAAATTAAGTATAGATAATATTGAAAGAATATTTTCAGAGTATGATTTTATTGTTGATGGAAGTGATAATTTTGAAACAAAGTACTTGTTAGGGGATGCCTGCTATTTTCTAAAAAAAGTTTTGGTAACTGCAAGTGTTTCTCAGTTTGAGGGACAGATAACGACTTTTTATCCTGAAGAGGATAGGCCTTGTTACCGTTGCCTTTTTCCCCACCCTCCAGACATTAAAATGAAAAACTGTGCCGAACAAGGTGCTTATAGTATCACACCGGCATTATTAGGCACCCTACAGGCCAATGAAATATTGAAGTCTATTTTAAATATTGGAAAAACACTCGACTCTAAATTGGTTTTATTAAATCCATTAACCCAATTTTATAAAGTCATTGATCTTATTAAAGATCCCGACTGTCCTCTTTGTGGCCCTAAACCAACTATAACTAAACTTTCAAAAGTTAGGGTTGAAGAACAAATGTGTCATTATTTAGACAGAATAGAACCTGAAGAATTACAAATATGGAAAACTTCCGAAAAAGAGTTTTTGTTATTAGATGTGAGAGAGCCTTTTGAATTAGAAATTGCTCATATAGGGGGCGTTAATATTCCACTTCAAGAACTCGATAAAAAACTCCCTGATATTAATTCATATAAAAATAAAGATATTGTTGTCTATTGTCATCATGGTGCCCGTAGTGAAACAGCATGCAAGATTCTTATGGATCATCAGTTCTTGAAAGTTAAAAACCTATCTGGTGGAATCGACAAGTGGAGTCAAGATATTGATTCTCAGATACGTCGCTACTAGTCTAGCGCTTAGCATTTTACACGAAAAAATAATTTTTATAGTATCGCCTTGAACCATCAGGGGTGTCTTTAGGACCGAGAATGCATTAGCGCATAACCCTTTGAACCTGATCTAGCTAGAACTAGCGTAGGGAGTATGGAGAGTCTAATAATATATGTACTTCCCATGCCTATTTAACCAATAAGGAGAATCCACTAATGGAATTTAATCAATCGTACCCAAGTTCAAAAAAAATATATGTTGGAGGTAAGCTCTACCCACAAGTTCAAGTAGGAATGAGAGAAATATCATTATCCTCTGAGGATCATCACTTTAACGAAAGTGGTCGAGCAATAAAAAGTGGCTTAGGAGAAGGAGCTCATGTAAAAAGTTATGTCGCTTATGATTCAAGTGGCCCCTATACCGATGAAAAGATAAACGTTGATGTTAAAAAAGGTCTTCCTGAAATTCGTAAGGATTGGGTGATTTCAAGAAATGATGTCGAATTTGTAGAAGCTACTATAAAAGACTTCAAGCCAGTTTCAGGAAATGAACACCTTTTTTCCAAAAAAATATTAAAGGCCAAAAAAGGAAATAATGTAACTCAACTTCATTATGCTCGAAAAGGTATCATTACTCCTGAAATGGAGTATGTGGCCATTAGAGAAAATCAACTAAGACAAAGGTACCTTGATCAATTTCAAGATAAAGAAAGAGAACAAAGATTAAAAGGTGTCTCCTTTGGGGCCAATCTTCCTGAGGAAATTACCGCCGAGTTTGTAAGAGAAGAAATAGCTGCAGGCCGTGCCATTATACCTTCAAACATTAACCACACTGAGCTAGAGCCCATGATAATCGGGCGAAACTTTCTGGTTAAAATCAATTCTAATATTGGTAATTCGGCCATTACCTCTTCTATTGAGGAAGAAGTTGAAAAGCTTGTTTGGTCAACCCATTGGGGCGCTGATACCTTAATGGATTTATCTACAGGTAATAATATTTATGAGACCAGAGGTTGGATTTTAAGAAACTCCCCAATACCCATTGGTACAGTACCCATTTATGAGGCCCTTGAGAGAGTAAATGGAAAAGTGGAAGAGTTGAATATTGATCTTTTCCTCCAAGTATTAATCGAACAAGCTGAACAAGGTGTAGACTATTTTACTATACATGCAGGTGTGTTGAGAGAATACATTCCTCATACAGCTAAACGAATTACAGGTATTGTATCAAGAGGTGGAGCTATTATGGCCAAATGGATTATGGCCCATAATAAAGAGAACTTTCTTTACACACATTTTGATCGTATTTGTGAAGTAATGAAGGCCTATGATGTTAGTTTTTCTTTAGGTGATGGATTAAGACCAGGTTGCCTTGCCGATGCGAATGATAAGGCACAATTTGGTGAACTAAAAACTTTAGGTGAGCTAACTAAAGTAGCTTGGAGGCATGATTGTCAGGTAATGATTGAGGGGCCGGGCCATGTTCCTATGCATTTGATTAAGGAAAATATGGATAAGCAACTTGAAGATTGCTATGAAGCTCCATTCTATACTCTTGGGCCTCTCACCACGGATATAGCACCAGCTTATGATCACATTACAAGTGCTATTGGTGCTGGAATGATAGGTTGGTATGGCTGTGCTATGCTTTGTTACGTAACACCAAAAGAGCATTTAGGATTACCGAATAAAAATGATGTGAGAGATGGGATTATTGCTTATAAAATAGCGGCCCATGCTGCTGATGTGGCAAAAGGTAATCCTATGGCAAGAGTAAGGGATGACCTGCTATCAAGAGCACGTTATGAGTTTAGATGGAAAGATCAATTTAATCTTTCTCTAGATCCAGAAAAGGCCATGGAGTTTCACGATGAAACACTTCCTGCAGAGGGTGCTAAATCAGCTGAGTTTTGCTCAATGTGCGGGCCTAAGTTTTGCTCGATGAGAATTAGCGAAGATGCAAAACAGCTTTATACAGGAAAAGATGCACACTAATGAAGGTTGCTGTTGTCGGTGCTGGCATTGTTGGGCGCCTCATTACTACATCTTTACTTAAAAGAGGTTGTAAAGTTTCTCTTTTCGATAAAGCAAGTTCTTTCCCAGAAAGAAATAATAGTGCAAGTTTGACGGCAGCTGGAATGCTTGCCCCTTTTTGCGAATTAGAATACGGGACAAAAGAAATTACTAAATGGGGTCTTAGGTCTCTAGAACTCTGGCCAAAGATTATCAAGGAGCTTGGAAGTAATATATATTTCCAACAAAAAGGCTCGTTGGTTATTTGTCATCCTCAGGATCTGAATGAGTTTTCTTATCTTCAAAGAGAGGTAGATAGGCACGGATATAGAGAATGTTATAAGGTCGTTGATCAAAAAGTAATTAACGAGCTTGAGCCTTGTCTAGCGCCTCGATTTAATAAGGGTCTTTTTTTTCCACATGAGGGTCAAATTAGTCCTGACGATATCTTTGATGCCTTCAATGAAAATATTCTTCCTCATATAAACACTAACTTTAGAACATGTGTTAAGAAAATTGAAAATAGAACATTATTTATTGATCGGGGTAAAGAGGAGTTTGATCTTGTTTTTGATTGTCGCGGATGGGAGGGTAAACAAGATTGGAAATCATTAAGAGGTGTGAGAGGAGAGGTCATAAGACTTCAATGTCATAGTCAGCTTCTTAATAGACCAGTAAGAATCATGCATCCTCGTTTTCCTATTTACTTGGTCCCTCGTCCTAATAATGAGCTTATTATTGGTGCTAGTTCAATAGAATCTGATGAGGCCGGTGATGTTTCTGTTCGATCATGCTTAGAGCTTTTATCAGCAGGCTATTCTGCTTTACCAGAGCTTGGAGAGGCCAGAATTGTCGAACAAAATGCCCAGGTTAGAGCAGCTTTTTCAGATCATCATCCAAGAGTAGAAAGAAATGGAAATTGTATAAGAGTGAATGGCCTCTTTAGGCACGGGTATTTACTCTCACCTGCTATCGTTGAAAAGGCGCTTGAACTTGCTTTTAATGAGGATACTTTATGTATATCACCGTAAATGGAAAAAAAGAAAACTTTGATCAAGAACTTGTCCTTGATGAATTTTTAAAGAAAAGAAATATTCAATCAACTTATGTTGCAATAGCTGTTAATTGCGAGTTTGTTCCTAAATCTCAATATTCCCATAAACAAATTCAAGCAGGTGATGATATTGAAATCGTCACACTTCACCCAGGTGGATAAATGTTAAAAATAGATGGTAAAGAATTTAATAATAGATTGTTACTTGGTACTTCTATGTATCCATCTCTTGAATCCTTGAAGGAAAGTATTTCTTATTCAGGTGTTGAAATTGTAACAGTCTCATTAAGAAGAAGTGAAAAATTAAAGGCCAATCAGACACCAAATAATTTTTGGGAAACTCTTAAAACATTGCCAATAACCATCCTCCCTAATACGGCCGGCTGCCATACGGTAAAAGAGGCGGTAACAACGGCCCAGATGGCCAGGGAGATTTTTGAAACAAATTGGATTAAGCTTGAGGTCACTGGGGATGATTATAATCTACAGCCAGATCCGTTTCAGCTTGTAGAAGCTGCAAGAGTGCTTAATGAGCAAGGGTTTAAGGTTTTTCCTTATATGACTGATGATTTAGTACTTGCTGAAAAATTAGTTGAAGTTGGCTGTGATATCCTTATGCCTTGGGGATCACCTATAGGTAGTGGTCAAGGTCTACTTAATCCGTATGCACTTAAGCTTTTACGTAATCGTTTTAAGGAACTGACACTCATTGTTGATGCTGGTATTGGAACACCATCTGATGCAGCTAAGGCCATGGAGTTGGGCTATGATGCCTGTCTTTTAAATACTGCTGTTGCCAAAAGTGGACATCCTGCTTTAATGGCAAAGGCCTTTTCCAAGGCCATTGAA
>JAURDE010000243.1 GCA_030828105.1 Bdellovibrionota bacterium
AATTTATTTTCTCGGGTACCATAAATCAACAAAAATCTATAAAGAGTTAAAAAAGTCTGACAAACCTGCTTGGTTGTTAAAACTTGGTGTTTTGGCAAAAGCATTTAAGGTAAAGCAGATAGAGCCAGAAACAACTTTCGAATTAAATGGCTCATTAGATGAAATCTCAAAATCATTTAATAAAAACGGTAAGCTTTCGCCATTTCTGAATACAGGATTAATGATAAATGGCCAAGTTATGACTCTTAAATCAAATGCCGTTTATAAAGGAAAGCAAACACTATTAAAAGACATTGTTCAGACAAAAGGTATAGATAATTCATTTTATCTAACAAGTAATGAGTTAAAGGACTGGAAGTATCTAAAAGGTGCAAAAAAAATCGAAAGAACGGATTCGAAAGGTTTTGTATATACGTACTCGGAAGGATCGATGAGTTTTCCAGACAGTTTAGAAAAACCATCAAGAACTATTATTACCGGAGAGGGAGGTCCAGCTCCATCAAGGTTTAAACATGTAATTAAACAGAGAAATAAATATAGAAGATTAACTCCTGTTGAACTTGAAAGACTGAACATGTTCCCAGACAATCACACAAAAATTGATGGGATTACAGATTCAAAAAGAGCTTTTTTCATGGGAAACGCATTAGTTGTTGGAGTTATAGAAAAAATCGGAAGTACTCTTTTAAAATCTATTGATTAGTTAACTCAACAGGCTTCTTTGTTTTTTTATCAATATAAAAGGTTTCCAAGCCCTCTAGTCCAATAATTATCATTGGGCATCTTATAAAAAAGCTATACGGTTTAAGAAGCTCAACAAAATCATCGAAGGTTCCAGCGGCACTATCAAAATTGCCTGACTTTTTAAGTTCTTTAGTAGCAGTTATGATTACACCAATTTGTGAGATATATTCCTTTTCCAACATGTCATTTCCTTCAGTTGAAAGGACTGCTTTTAACATATTATGTGGAACGGCCTCTCTGTGATTAAATGCAACCTCTATACATATATCATTCTTTGCAAAATCTAATCTCCATGCACTTGCTTCGTAATTTGGGTTTTTAAATATTTTTGGTTCTTTTTGCCACCCTTGTTTTTCTAAATTTTCTCGTATAAAAAAATTCAAAGCATCAGAAATACTTTTTCTATAATTCTTTTTTCCTGCAGCCTCTTCTTCTCTCTTTTGTTTAAGGAAATATTCTAAGAGTTGTTTTTCTTCAATTTCATCTAAGGCTGTTAATATTTCTTCATAATCAGGTTTTAGATTTGGTTCATTAACGATTGATCTCGCACCACGATGATGTTCAATTCGTATTTTCATTTTTCTTTTCTCACAATTGGAATTTCTCCTGTTAAGTTATCTAAATTCCTTTGATACTCTGATTCTTTCTCCCTAATAACGGCGCCATTTGGATTGGTAATCATCCTATCAAACTGTGGAATATCATGTTCTTTATACCATGTTGGAGGCTTTCCTCTTCTAGGTTCTACGTCTCTAGGACCAGCTTTAGATTCTTTTATCCACCCCTCAACATTGGTGAGTTTCTCTCTAAAGTTTGCAGGATCTAACTCTACCTCCCAAATAATCTCATAAATATCCTGGATTTGGCCCAGTGTAAAGTGTTCTGGCAAGAAACGAGTAGCTAAACCGCTATATTCTAAAGATATACGAAGTCTATTGGAAGCCTCTAGCAACATATCATGATGATCAAAAGCCATATCTTCTGGTATATATCTACTAAAATATCGTCTTGGAATCTTAAACCATCTAATATCCTCACCCTCTTCATTTAACTGGAATTCTTCATCACTTGTATAAATAGCAGTAAATGCAGTAGTAATAACTCGAGCTTTCTGACCAGATTGTTGACTGACTATACGTTTATCTCTTTTGGTATCGCTATAAGACCTAAACTGACTTAAATACGCAGGGGAGATACCAGTCTCATCTACAAAGATTCTTCTTGCAGCCTCTTCTAAGGTCTCATCTCCTTGGACGAAACCACCTGGAAGTGACCATTTATTTTTAAATGGAGAAATACTTCTTTTCACAAGAAGTACATTTAACATTCTCTCTTCCCAGTCAATCTTAAAGCAGACAACGTTCACTGCATTTAGAGAAACTGGAAATCTCTCACTCGCACCCATTCCATAAGTATAAAGAATCTTATTATTAGTGGAAAATACAAAAAAAAGATATTTTTATTTG
>JAURDE010000073.1 GCA_030828105.1 Bdellovibrionota bacterium
TTGTATATTCACTGTATGATAGTTTTTCATATTCTATGAGTTTTTCATCCCAAACTTTGTGAAGGTTTGTTTGTTTCCCGAACCACTTTACCTTAAAATCGTTTCCCCCTCTATCATGAGAGTATCCTACATGGAGAGGGTTATGAAGGTCTCCTAAGAGATGAATAAAAAATTTAAAAACTTCCTTTTTTTCGATCCTACTTATCTTATCACTTATAAGCTTCCTCTCCATCTCTATTAAAATATTTAAAAGATGAACGCCTCCAACATCCTCTGCCTTTTTACCTTTTGGAATATTGATATAATGATAAGGCCTAGCAAAATCATATTTGTTATCACTTTTTATCTCATCGGCCCAGGTACTCAAATTATCAAAATTTTCTCCCTCAATGAGATTGTCGATTTTAATCTTCGCAACTCTATCAAGATGAAGATATGCAATTTTGGCCACGATCCTATGGCCAAGCTTTCCCCAAGCAAAGCATTGATGAGTCATAGTTAATAAAAGAAATACGAGATAAACTTTCATTAATCTTTTCTTACATACCCAAAAAGTTGTTTATCTTTAACTAGGTCAGCAACTAATTCAGGCACCATTCTTTCCCAACCATCCTTACCCTCTTGAATCATTTTCAAAACTTGCCTTGACCAGATGTCAGTATACTTGGGGTTGAAATCATTTATATCAACTAGGTTTCCTTCTTTTTTAAGATATTGTATTAGAATTTTTTTACTTTCAGTCACGTTGAGGTTTTCGCTATTAACAATACAGGTTAGAGAACCTCCTCCTTGATCAGACTCAGTCGCTGGATATAATAGCAATTCCGTATTATGCCCAATAATCATACCCATTGCTCCAAGAACACCAGATGATGTATCGGTGTATTTACTTTCATCCATTATTTCTTCCAAATTATATACACCTAATACAAATCCCATTCTTGACATTGAAGTATACTTTCTTAAATACATGGCCAGGTCATGATAGGGTGTAAAATTTGTAATGAGTACTCTCTCACCTAATGACGCTAAAAGATCAACTCTTGCCAAAAAGTCTTTACTATTAATTTCCCCTCGTTCTTTTAGTTTACTCATACTAATTTCAGGGAGAACCATTATAGAAGCATTGTTGCCAAGTCTTTCTTTGAATAATTTAGTACCTGTCTCTAACATATCCATGTTGACTAAAGTAGGTGGACGCCAACTGCCTCTTAAAATTAAAACATTTTTTTTATAAAGCTCATCCGATGCATTTCTAACGTTTCCATAAGAATCAAATAATACACAATCTGTATACCCAAGCTTTACGAGCTGAAGAGAAAGTATCCTGCTATCAATTCCCATAAATGCGGGCCCATCAACCTCAATCATATCTATTTCTACTCTTCCTGGCGTAACAGAATCCATCAAAGAAGAAACAAATTTATCGGGATCATCGGTATGATTATAACAAGCATATATAAGATTTACCCCTACTACACCTAGGGCCTGTTGCTGCTGCAAATTTTCTTTATCAAGCATTTTCACATGGACTATAACTTCACTCGGTGCCCCTTTTGGGACTATTTGAAACTTGACTCCTAACCAAGCATGACATTCTCTAGAGCTTCTATAACTTTTTGCGGCCGCTGTAGTTCCGTATGCAAAAAAAGTTGTCTCAGGAGGTCTCTTGGCACCAAGCCTATCTATTAATTGATCATACTCTCTTTTGAGCATTTTTTTGAGACGTGGCTGACACACATATCTACCACTCTCTTCCTTACCATAAATAGCGTCGCTGACTGACATATCATAGGCCGAAATAGTTTTTGCTATTGTTCCCGCAGCACCTCCTGCATGAAAAAATGTTCGCGCAACCTCTTGACCAGCTCCTATTTCAGCAAATGTACCATACACGGATGGCTCCATATTAATAGTAAAGGCCTTTTGTTCTGGGTTAAGAACATGAATCGCCATAGCTACTCCCTTTGGTTGCTTTTCGGATAGTTGACACGATAAGGTTAGCATTCTGCCTAGAATTATTGCTTCTAAATAAAATTCATATAAATGTTAAGTTACTGAAATCGAGCCTTTACATCAAACTAAACTCAACTTAGGTAGGCGATACAACGATAATCAACTAATTCGTTTATAATTTCATAAACGTACAAAAGAGAATTACTATGGGTGTTTTAGTTACTGGTGTGATTGCTTTGGGGCTTGGTTACTTAGCTAAAGAAGCAGTGAAAAAACACAAAATGAAAAAGAAAAAAGTTCAGGTTAAGTTTAGAAGATACTAAATTTTTTCTCTGAAAAGTCTGGCCATATCTTTCGCAAAATAAGTCAAAATAATATCACTTCCAGCTCTTTTAAATGATGTTAGCATCTCTACCATAACCTTTTGTTCATCTAGCCATCCCTTTTCCGCTGCTGCTTTTATCATGGCGTACTCACCACTAACATTATAGGCCGCAATAGGAAGCTGTCCTTTTTTCTTTAGCTCAGAAATAATATCGAGATAGGCCAATCCAGGCTTTACCATAAGAATATCTGCACCCTCCTCCGTATCGAGTTGGGCCTCTCTTAGGGCCTCACGAGAGTTAGCGTAATCCATTTGATATGTTTTTTTGTCACCTTTTTTTGGTGCAGAATCAAGTGCGTCCCTAAAAGGCCCATAAAAATGAGAAGCATATTTAGCTGTGTAGCTCATAATGAGGGTATTTTTATAATTCTCTCTTTCAAGCCCTTCTCTTATCGCTCTTACTCTCCCATCCATCATATCACTTGGTCCAATGATATCTGCACCTGCCTTGGCCTGGGCGATGGACATTTCTGTTAAGATACTTAGAGTCTCATCATTTAAAATCTCACCTGTATCATCACAAACTAGACCATCATGACCGTCCGATGAGTAAGGGTCCATGGCCACATCACTCATAACAATAAGTTCTGGAAATATCTTTTTTACTTCTTTAAGAGTTGTTAAATAAAGTCCATCAGTATTTAAGGATTCCTTGGCCCATTTGTCCTTTCGTGACTCCTCTAATGCTGGGAAGATGGCGACACTCCTAATTCCTAACTCATACAGCTCTTTTATTTCTTCAAGAAGAAGGTCCAAACTAAATCTATACTGACCGGGCATTGAAGTGATCTCTATCTTTTTATTTTCACCCTCAAGAACGAACAAAGGGGCCAAAAGATCACTTAAATCTAAGCGGTTTTCTCTAACCATAGATCTAATAACCTCATGAGATCTATTTCTTCTTGGTCGATTTAAAATCATTTAGACTCCATATTTTTAAACACTATCGCGTAGGTCGATATGAGCTTAAGTAAAGAGGATAGTCCGTTACTTCTACTCATAGAAAGGTGTTCTCTGAGTCCGATTTCTTCTAAAAACCCCGGCCCTGTTTTTAAAATCTCATCTGGACTAGAACCAGAATATACCTTAAGCGCAATTGCCATTATTCCTTTAACGATGGCCGCTTCGCTATCACCATGAAAGTTTACGATACCATCTTTAAATTCAGCATGAAGCCAAGCTTTTGACTGACATCCCTTAATCAGATTTTTATCAATGCGATAATCTTCTGGTAATGGACTGAGGTTTTTACCAAGTTGTATGAGATATTTATAGCGATCTTCCCAATCTTTAAATTGGTTAAATTCACTAATTAATTCTTTGACGCGGATCTCTATATTTGAATTCATGCCGAGATATTAGCTCGACATTAAGTGTTGGACAAGGGCCTTTAGCTATTCCTTCTTTGTTCCTCGTAGATTTTATCTATTTCTTTTTCGTATTTATCTCTAACTTCTTCGATTTTTTCATCATAGTACTCTCTAAGCTTTTGATTATCCTCTTGAAGGTTGGTAATTCTCTGTTTTGAGGATTTATTCAGGCTTTCTTTGAGCTCAATCATATCCCTATCTTTGGCCTCCAGTTTTTCTCGAAAGCTTTTAACAAGGTTTTCAGTTTCGGCACGAAACTTTTCTTTCATCATCACTTTTTCTTCTTCATATTTCTCTTCAAGCTCAGTAATGGCCCTATTTTTGTCATTTTGACTGCGGTTTAACGCCAATCTTGTTAGACTAGAAGACTCCTCTAACTTATCCTCATAACCTTTTACAATTCTTGATTTATCCTCGGTATGCTGCTGATCTTTAACTTTAATTCTACTTTGGCTATTATTTTTCAGAGTCTCTATCTCTTTTTCATAACCTTTTTTAACATTTCTAACGTGATCCTTAGCGACCTGTCTCTGATTTGCTAAACGTACTTGAAAATCAATTTCACCACCGACTTTATTGGCCATAGCCCCTCCATTGAGTTCTATTATACCATGCAGCATAAATTAGTACCGGTAGGAAAAGAAGTTCTTTCCTAACGTAAGAATCTAGTTAAACGACTTAAAAGTGCTAAAAATGGCCTAGCCACCAAAGTGGTAAATTTTTCCCCTAAGCGAGGATTAAGACAAAAGTAATAGATGATCCTTGGTGAATTTTTGTAATATATTTCAATAAAAGACCTACCCCATCTGTATTTCTTTAGAAAACTATCTCTGAACTCCCTCAATTCGGCCGTAACTGGATGGTTTTCACCAAAGCTATAAGTTGCTATAAAACAAAAGCCTTTACTGCTTCTTAGTTTTTCATGAGCGAGTTTAAAGGCCTCTTGATTTCTAACCTTCCCACTTTTAATATACTTTCTTATAATCTCTGAGTTTACATACTGAAATTTATAACCAGTCGAAAATTTTATAAATTGATTTAAATACCTTTCACAATCTTTAAATAAATTTGGATTTCTATCATAGATTTTGGCCAAATCCCAATAGACCTGACTTACTAATAATAATTCTGTTAGGTCTTTTTTTTGATCAAAAAGTTTAGGGTTTAAAAGCCTTTCTTCAGTTTTAAAATAATTCGCCAAAATCGTTAAATAGGATTTATAGTTTTGAACGGCATCCTTGTAGTTCTCTTTTGCCGATAAATCCATCCCAGCTTTAAGAATACCAAGGCGATTTTTATAGCGCTCTAATGCTACTCTTCTAACTCTTTCTTCGGCCTTTTTGGCCTCTTGTTCTTTACGACTTAATGGTTTTGCCATGAGAGTAAATCGGAAAAACTCTATAAAAACTAAATTTAAATAATAATTACCTCGTTTGGCACCATTAGGAGATATAAACTCGAACCGTTGCTTTTACTGAAAACATTAATTATATCAACTATTTTAATCATCCAAATATAGTGAAAAAAAAGTAAATTTGTCCTAAATTTTTGGCTAATTCATTGAGTCGGTCATTATTTTTCACTCATAACCAGCTGAAATCTTATCAAAACAAAATTAGCACCTTAAGGAGGATTAAGATGATTACGATAACAATTTGTTATTTATAAACTTAGGGCCAAGTAGTGGATAAACTGTTTAATTTAGCTGTTTTATTATTATGGATATGGGGATGTGTTCCCCCGACGCAACAAAATCAACTTAAAGTTTCTGGCGTCGATGTTGAAGAAAGAGAAGCTAACCGTAAAAAGCAAAACCTGCAATTTAGCATTTCAAACGTACAGCTCATTAATAAGCAATTTGTTGTAACAGGTGTGAATTTAGATCTCATCGATAAGGCCAGAATGACTGGGCCTGGTATCAACGAACAATTAAGTTTTATCGGCCGCACGGCGAACCAACTTATATTAAGACTTCAAGGAAGTTTTAATATTTTTGTAAATTCTAGTTTAAACCTTGTACTCTCTAATGCCTATGCCCAATCAAGTTTTAACCTCAACGTTACTCTTGATCAGCTTGGTGCTAATGACGGGGAAGTATTAACTTGGAGTTCTGGAAGTAATTCGTGGGAGCCTCAACCTCTTAACGGTATTCAATATATGGGCTCTTGGGATGCTCGTAGGGTTGTCGAAGGCGGAAGCGGAAATCCACCTGCACTATCTCCAAGTAATGGGGAGTACTGGATTGTAAATGAAGACGGAACACAAGACCTTGATGGTGTAAATGAATGGCAAGTTGGTGACTGGGCCATATACAACGGTACAACTTGGCAGAAAATTAATAATACAGGTAACGTTGTTTCTTTTAATGGACGAAAGGGCGCTATTGCTCCACAAACAGGTGACTATACTTGGGGACAAATAGATAAGTCTGTATCATCTCTCAATGATATTTTTGATGTCGATTATAGTACCTTGCCTTCGGATGGTTATATCTTAAAATATAATGGGCCTAGCGGTAAGTGGGAGCCTTCTACTTTTGCTCTTAATAATATCTCTTCCGCAGAAATTGCAGATGGGACCATTCAAAACTCAGATGTTTCAACTACTGCGGCCATTTCAATGAGTAAAATTAATGGACTTCTACCTGCATTAGATACCAAAGTGAATACAACGGGTGGTAATATCTCTGGTACTTTCACCTTAGGTCCAGGTGCCAATATCGAAATGGCCGTAGGTGCAACGGTTGACGGCGTTGACATAAGCACCCTTAATACGACAGTGACAGGACTAAGCACATCAAAACAAGATAATATTAGTTTTCCAGGCCCAACAAACCAATACTTAAGTGGTGACGGGTCCTTTCAAACTATTAGTAATCTAACCTTATCCACCACACTTGCAGGAGTTGATCTTGTACCGGCCAGTACAACAATTAACGTTACTGATACTGTATTAAATGCATTTGGAAAATTACAAAATCAAATTAATTCAATAACAGGTGGATCTACAACTTCAGTTCAAAAGTCTGGTGACATCATGACTGGCAATTTAGATCTACAGAATAATACTTTATATGCCGGTGATGTTACCGTAAGTAATAACATAACCGCAGGTAACTTAGGAAACTTTGCCGCAGGAATTGTTGTTAATGGTGGTAATGCTAGTTTTACCGCCAATGGAGATCTTACTGCTAGAGATGGTACATTTAATGGTAATACCGTCTCTAATACTCATACTGCAAATACACTCTTAAAGTTAAAAGATAATGATGGAACTGATCATTTTGTATCCTTAAAAGCACCTGCTTCTCTTGCTGCTGGATATGATATAACTTTTCCACAAGTGGCCCCAACAGCTAATCAAATACTAGAATACGATGGTACTAATTATGTATGGGTGGCAACTCCAACTCCTACAGCAGGAACTGTAACGAGTATAACTGCAGGAGTAGGACTTCTAGGTGGAACAATTACAAATACAGGAACCATTGATATTGATGTTGGAGTTGGTGCCAATCAAATTGTTCAACTAGATGGAAGTGGCAACTTACCAGTACTTAATGGATCTGCTTTAACAAATTTAACCTTAGGTAATATTGCGGGTCTTGGAACTATCGCTACTCAAGACGATTCAGCGATAAATATTACTGGTGGAACTATAGATAACATAACTCTATCTAATTCTACGGCAGCCCTGAATTCGGCCACTATCAGTAGTGGTTCCATTGAAAATACGACCATTGGACTAAGCACACCTTTGGCCGCTAACTTTACTTCGGTAGGTGCAGCAACTCCTGGAAGTGGTGTCTTTACCACATTAACGGCCTCTTCAATTGACAATACTCCCATAGGTGCTTCGACTCCAAGTTCAGGGTCATTTACAACTGTTGATATCGATGCTGGAACTATAGATAACGCTTCTCTAGGAGCAACAAACGCCCTCACCTACCTTGGAGTTGATAATATTATCTTGGATGCATCAACCATCACTACATCTGCAGCAGATTCTGATCTTATAATAAATCCCAATGGTCTAGGAAAAATAGGACTAGGTACAACTGGCCCTACATCTAAGGTTTCTATAAGAGAAGAAGGGGCCACAACAAACACCGTAAACACCGTTCTTGATTTAACATATGAGACAAGCTCTACAGCATCAAATGGAATTGGGACAGGAATTATATTTAAAAGTGAAGATGATTCAGGAAGTATTGAAGATATAGGTGCCATAGAGGTAGAAATGATCAATGTCACTAATGGCGTTGAGACATCTCAAATAAACTTTAAGACTAAATCCAGTGGTGCCCCTTTAACAAATGTATTTACAATTAAACCTAATGGCGACATCGATACTACAGGTAATATTCTCTTAAAAGGTATTGTGGATAATTCTGGTAATACTGCAGTTCACGTTGAAAAAACCTCATCCGATGGAAGAATTAGATTTGATACTCAAGGTACTGAGAGAATGATTATTTCTACCGCAGGAAATGTTGGAATTGGAACGGAAAGCCCATCATCTTTACTTAGCTTAAGTGGTAATAATGAGGTCTTTCGTTTGGAAGGCTCAACTAATGCCTTTATGGGGCTTTATCAAACAACGACAAGAAAAGCTCTTATGGGACATGAAAACGCAAATGACAACTTTTTAACAATAAAGGCAGAAAATTCGACGGTAGCAAACGAGGGAGATATATACCTTCAACCAGATACAGGGGCCCATGTTGGAATAAAAACGAGTAACCCACTGACTAGCCTTGAAGTAATGGAAGATGATAATAATAACTCCGGTATCACCAATATATTGACTCTTACCCATATGGCATCTTCACCAGCGAATGGTATTGCTAGTGCCATTTTATTTAGAAGTGAGAATAACAATAATGCGGCCACGATTAGTTCAAGTATCAAATCAAGTTTAACTGATATAACCGATGGCAATGAAGATGGTGACTTTTCTATTGCGACACTAGATTCTGGGGCCCTTACGGATAGATTTAATATTGATTCCCTTGGTAATACGAAAATAATGGGTGGAAACCTTAGTATTGAGGCCAATAAAGAGCTGAGGTTACTTGATGTTGCTGGCGGAGAATACGCAGCACTTAAAGCACCAGAGCCCCTCAGCTCTTCATACACCCTTGCCCTTCCAACTAGTATAGGGACTAACGGTCAAATCTTAAGTAGTGATGGTGCTGGGAATACATTCTGGGCCGCTAATCCATTTAGCAATCTCACAGCTAACGATGGAAATTTTATTGTCGGAGATGGAGCTAACTGGGTCACTGAAAGTGGGGATACAGTACGAACGAGCCTTGGTTTAGGCCCTGGAGACGTCGTTAACTTTGTCTCAATATCATTAGATAATGGGACATCTACATCAATTGGAAATGATGGTGTGACCTTTACAGACGGTGAGTCTTTCTACGTAAGAAATGCTTCAAATGTAGGAGTCGAACTTTTATCTGGAAATACCACTTGGTCGGCCTTATCAGATGAACGGCTAAAAAGGGATATTGCTTATGTTCCTAACGCTATTGAAAAGCTCTCTCATATCAAAGGGGTCTACTTTAATTATCACGTTGATGAGTATGAGCAACCTAAAAGAGTCGGTGTTATAGCGCAGGATGTACAGGCCATGCTTCCTGAGGCCGTCACAGAAAGTAGAGACGGATACCTTAGAGTAAAGTTGAGTGAGATTGTACCTTTATTAATAAATGCTACCAACGAACAGCAAGATCAAATCGCTAAAAATACTGAGATGTATAAGATAATGAAGGGTGCACTAGAAAAAGAAATAGCATCTCTAAACAAACGTATAGAAATCTTAGAAAAAGAAAATGCTATGTTAAAGTCCTATCTATGTTCTCAGGACTCAAATGCCCCCTTTTGTAAATAGAAGCAATCTTCTAAAATAATACCATGCACATGGTTTATCTGAAGCTATTTAAGATAGCTTTAATTATCTTACCTCTTGTTTGCTCTTTTAGTACATTCGACTTTATAGTTGCACGACCTGAAGTTATGAAAATGGCATTTTCAATTCCGATATTTTTAACTTTTTTATTATTTTTTAATGGCAGAAGATCCATCAACTTAGATGGTAAAAATATATGGTCTATAATCCTATTTTTAGGATTCGCTAGTCTAAGTATATTTTGGGGCCACAATAAATACTGGCATTTGTTTCATCTGATTCCTCTTCTTAGCTCATTTATTGCGGCCATAATTGTAGTTAAGTATCTCGAAAATCTTGAGGAGCTATTTAGAGTTTTTTCGATTTCAGGTGCACTTGTGGCCTTTGTAGGTATAGTCGTGACTTATTTTGATCTTAAAATCTTTAATAACCTCAACGAATATGGTTCCACCTTTGGAAATAAAAATGCGGCCAGCCAGTTTATTATATTAACTATACCTATGGCCTTAGGTCTATTCATAAAAAGGAAACAAATAATCCCATTAATATGTTTAGGTGTTTCTCTTTCTTTTATTTTATTTGCACAATCGAGGCAGGCCTGGCTTTCATTACTTATGATAATTATTTTTGGTCTAACAATTTTAATAAAATATAAGAAATTCACCTTTAAGAAGGCACAAATACGTCCACTTGGTTTTTTAATAATATTTATTATTGCTATTACGACAACATTCAGTAACCCCAAACACTCTAGTTGGGAAAATATTAAAAACAGGGCCGCTCTTGCCGTAAAACAACTCACTAACCCAATTGGATCTTCATCACAAGGAAGTAACGAAAGAGTTTCTCATTGGGTTAATACCCTCCTTATGATAAAAGCTTCACCTATTGTTGGTGTCGGTTTAGGCAATTGGTATATCCAATATCCTAAGTACCACTCGAGCTTGATTGATGATGGCCATACCTATACCGCCTCTATGAAGCTTAAAAATCTTCATAATGATCATTTGGAAATACTGGCCACACTAGGAATAATTGGTTTTATCCTCTGGCTTCATATTTTTTATAGATTTTTTAATTTAGGCTTTCAGTTAATACAAAAGGATTTTGTTTTAATCTCATCGTCAATGCTTTCAATCGTGGCCTATATGACTTTCTCGTCATTTTCATTTCCCTACAAACTTTATATACCTTTATTAGTTATTTTTTCTATAGGACTAATGCTAGAGACTTATATTTTCCATAAACCCTCAACGTCCTCTAAGCCTTACCAAAAAGCGATCTTATTAACACTTGTTATCATAAGCTTAGGATTAGGATGGCAAAGGATTAACTTTTCCCATAATTTCTTCAAGGCCCAGGCTTTAACAAAGGCATTAAATAAAGCGGGTGTAAATAAAGATATTGTAAATAAAAGTATGATGGAATATGCAGAGAATGCACTCAAATATAATAAAGACGATGTAAACAGCGCTATAATTTTGGCAAGTGGATATTTTCATTTTAAGAAAAATAGAGAAGCCTATCAAACCTTAGTACCATTTACTTCGAGATATCCTTATCATGAATCTTTACTTCACAATTTAGGTTTTCTTGCCTTTCATAATAAAGATTTCGGTAACACTATAAGATATTGGGAAGAAGCACTAAAATATCAAAAATCACCTTCTTACCAGAAGAAAATTAAAACAAACTTAACAAAAATTAAAAGGGCCTTATATAAGGGGAATTAAAATGTTTTTACTTATTTATATTTTTACCAATTTAACATTGGCCAATGACATAGACTTTTCATTTCAGACCACTTTTAGCAAAAATGAGATTGATTTAAGTTACATACGAAAAATTGATGCCACGATAGAGATAAAAACTGATTATCCCTCATTTGATGGAAGAGGTATCTTGGATATGTCGGCCCTCAATATTGGTGTAAGAGTTTTTCTATCTCCAACAGGCTCAACATCTGCATCATTAGAAACTGCACCAAGACTTTACTATACTGGTGAAGATATCTGCGATGTTGAAATAACCAATATTGACTTTAGGTTCATAAGATTTCAGAGTCGCCTTCCAAATTCATGGGATAAGTCCATATTAAAAGCATTAAAAAATATAGACAGTCTAGACCCCGAATTAAAAAAGCCATTAATCGTCGATTTTATCAATGATAAATTAAGAGAGACCATCTCCGATTACTGTTTCGGGCCTTTGAATTAATATAGTACGACTAGCAAAATGGGAAAGGAGCAGACAAAGAGAAGTGATGAAGACGATAGGGCCAATAATTCTCAACGTTCCGACCTCCCAAATTCCATCAAACAAGTAATGAGAAAGACCATAACCAGTGGCCAAAGATAATACAACACCTAAGCTGCTTCCTAAAAAACCTATCAATGCAAATTCAGAAAGAATCATTTTTTTAAGGTCAGTATTACTTACACCAAGGATTTTAAGGTGTAGAATATCCTTTTGTCTTTTAATAAGCTGGTGCTGAGTTATCGAAAAAAGAACCATAATTCCGGCCATAAATGTCATAAAGGCCATAGATTTAAGGGCCAGAGTCATTTGTGATAGGAAAAGAGATATCCTCTCAACAAGTTGAGAAATATCCACAACAGACACATTCGGAAATTTTTCAAATAGCTTTTCTTGAAGTATATTTCTCTTTTCATTTGCCATAGAAGGAATGGCCCCAAGAAAAGTTTTAGGTGCATCTTCTAGTACACCTGGTTGAAACTGTATAAAAAAGTTCGGTAAAAATGAGGTCCATCGAACTGATCTTAGCGAGACCACTTTTGCTTTGATTGGCATATGAAATATCTCAAAATCCATTTCGTCTCCAACTTTTAGGCCCATTCTTTTAGCATATCTTTTTTCTAAGGAAATTTCAGGCATACCATTTCTGAATTCTCCTTCAAAGGCCCTTCCCTCAATGATTTTTTCACTTTTATCAAGACCTGAACGATAACTGAGATTAACGCTTCTATTTCGAAACATTCTAGATCTCTGCTCTTCTCTTGTGTCCATAAAGGATGGGCTATCATCTTTTTTATTAAAAACGACATTGTTGAGTTTAGTAACCTTACCTCTAACCATAGGTGATAACGTTAGAATTTTTGTATCTTGCATTTCAATAAAAGAGTTTAACTCCTCAACCTGATCAGGTTGTACATCAAATAAAAAAAGGCTCGGTAACTCACTTTTTTTATTAGTTCTAAGCTCACCTTGTAGGCCATATTCTAATTGAGGAATAAGAACGACCAAAAGTGAGCCCATCAAAAGTGAAACTAATATAAGAGAGCTCATCCTCTTAAACCTTCCGAAATATTTTAAACTAAGATTTAGGTACAGCTTTTTAGTTCGAATAAATTCCATCTTAGAAATTAAGTAATTGAGTACAGGATAGAAAAAAGACAAAATAAAAAA
>JAURDE010000167.1 GCA_030828105.1 Bdellovibrionota bacterium
GATGATCAAACATTTCATCTTGGTGCATTTATTGATGGAAAGCTTGTCAGTATCGCCTCCTTTTTCTTTGAAAGACATCCTCGCTTTGATGAGCCCTATCAATTCCGTCTAAGAGGAATGGCCACAATAGAAGAATACCGAAAACAAGGTTTAAGTGCGGCCTTACTCAATAGAGGTTTTCCCATTATCAAGCAAAACTTATGTCATTTGGTGTGGTGTAATGCTCGTAAAGAGGCAATAGGTTTTTACAGTAAAAATGGATTCGAAACAGTTGGTGAAGAGTTTGAAGTAGAGGGAATTGGCCCCCATATCCTCATGGTAAAAAACCTCTAATTACCCAATAAAGTGCCATCAACATAACAAAAGTCACGAGAAGAAATATTATGTATAAGTTGGTACTGAGCTTCCTTACAATACTGAAAGTGCTTAAACTCTTTGAGTGGAGCACACGGCATATTTAAATAGCGCTGCTTTTTTGCAAAGTCCCTTTCTTTTGAGCAATTTTCAAAATTAAGAAAATCTACACAAATAAAACTCCTTTTTTTACAATCATAAATAAGATAAGACCCTGAGGAATAGATATCTGTAATTTGATGACCCATATAAGTATCAAGATCCTCTGAAAAAACTGATAGACTAAGCAAAAGAGATAAAAATAAGGCCATAAATACTTTCCACACGGTGTTAAAAACTATATAACGTCCCTCTAGGAGGATGACCAATGACTATCGTCATGCATAACAAGATCTTTAAAAGCATTTCGGAATGGATTCAAAAATCCTTAACAAATCTCTCTTCTGACATTGAGATGAGCTCCTCGGAGGTCTATAGACTTCTTACCCCACCTCCTAAAGAAGATATGGGCCATCTTGCTTTTGCCTGCTTTCCCTTGGCCAAAGCGCTTAAAAAGGGACCTCCTCTTATTGCGAAGGAATTGGCCGATGTTCTTGGAGAGCATGACCTGGTAGAAAAAATAGTTCCTATGGGGCCCTACCTCAACTTCTTTCTCAATATCTCAAGAGTTGGGCCTTTAATAAGTAATGCCATTATTTCAAATGATTTTTTCAAGGCTTCACTGATTGAAGAACCTAAAAAAACTATGATTGAGTATTCACAACCCAATACCCATAAAGTTCTTCACGTAGGACATATGCGTAACCTCTGCCTAGGTAATGCGCTAGCAAGAATTTATAAATACGCTGGTCACGAAGTTATTACAGCAACCTATCCAGGTGATGTTGGTACTCATGTTGCTAAATGCCTGTGGTATGTTGAAAAAGAATATGGTTTTCCATTATCTGTACCTGAGGGGGTTGAAAAAGGGCAATGGTTAGGTGAAATTTACACCAAGGCAACCGAGCGACTTGAAAGTGAAAAAGAAGACGAAGAAAAGTTTAATCAAAATAAGACCGAACTAACAGAAATTTTAAAACAACTTCATGATAGAAGTGGAAACTTTTATAATGTCTGGAAAACGACGAGAGAATGGTCTCTCGATCTCATGAAGCAAGCCTATAGTTGGGCCGATGTCAGTTTTGATCGTTGGTTTTATGAATCCGAGATGGATGAACCCAGTGTAAAGCTTGTAAAAGAATATCAACAAAAAGGTCTTTTCGTAGAAGATCAGGGTGCTATTGGAGTGGATCTCTCTGAGCATAAGCTTGGTTTTTGTATCGTGCTTAAATCAGATGGAACAGGGATGTATTCCACGAAAGATATTCTTCTGGCCAAAAGAAAATTTGAAGAATTTAAAATCGAAAAAAATATTTATGTGGTTGATGATCGACAGTCACATCATTTTAAACAAGTCTTTAAAGTTCTTGAATTAATGGGCTTTGATCAAGCAAAAGATTGTCACCATCTTCAATACAATGTCGTTGAACTTCCTGATGGAGCAATGAGCTCTCGAAAAGGAAATATAATTCCTCTCATGGAACTTATTCACCAAATGGAAAAGATGATAAAAGAAAATTATCTTAAAAAATATGAAGGTGAATGGAGTGATGAAGATATAGAGAAGACAGCAAAAATGATTGCAAATGGTGCCATCAAATACGGAATGATTCGAGTTGATAATATTCGTAAAATCGTTTTTGACATGGATGAGTGGTTAAAGCTCGATGGAGACACAGGTCCTTACCTTCAGTATGTTTATGCTCGAATTGCCTCTCTTTGTAAGAAGCTTAAGTTCAATGAAAGCGCTGATGTAGATTGGTCAACCCTTGAAAAGGCTCAAGAAATTAATCTTCTTCTTAAAATCAATAGCTTCAATGGTATTGTTGAACAAAGTTGCCAGGGCCTCAAACCCAGCAGCTTATGCACTTACCTTTTTGAACTTGGAAAGCTTTTCAATAGCTTCTATGCTGAGTGCCCTATTGGTAGTGCTCAATCGCCTTTAAAAGAGACTAGACTTCTTTTGGCCCATATTACGGGCCTAATAATGAAGCAAGGTCTTGATTTACTAGGGATTGAGGCGCCTGAAAGAATGTAATTTCAATACCTTGTAAATAGGTTAAATTTTAACCTATTTCATGCTATCATTAAATAAGGCAAACTTTAGCTTATTTTGTTAAATTAGGTTTAATTTTGGCTTAGTTTTGGTATAACGCCTGAGTTAGTTAGGGAAATAAAATGCTTAAGATTAATAAAAAAGTCGAATATGGACTTATGGTCCTTCGTTATTTGGGTGAAAATAATCCAAAAGGATTAGTATCGGCCAGAGAAATTTGTGATGAGCTCAAAATCCCTTTTGATACCACCGCTAAAGTCATGCAGGCCTTAAACCACCATAATATTCTAAGCTCAGTCAAAGGAATTAAAGGTGGCTACAGCTTAGAAAAAGATCTTAATCAAATCACTTATATGGAAATGGTTGAAATGATCGAAGGTAATACTCAGGCCAGCTTTTGTATGACCCATAAAGGATTATGTGGGCTTCATAATAGTTGTAATATCATAGGCCCAGTAGAAAGATTAAATATGAAGCTCACTGAGTTTCTTTATAACCTAACCATCCAAGACATACTCTTTGGAGAAACTCCAATTGTCCAATTTAAGGAATCACCATGAGCTCTGATAATAACCTCATTGAAAAAGAATATAAATATGGTTTTTATACTGATATTGAAACAGAAGAGTTTCCAAGAGGTCTCAATGAGGAAATCATAAAACTTATTTCTGCCAAAAAAGATGAGCCTACTTGGATGCTCGAATATAGACTCAAGGCCTATCGTCATTGGCTAACTATGAAAGAGCCTTCTTGGGCAAAATTAGATTACCCCAAAATAGACTTTCAAAGTATTTTCTATTATGCGGCCCCTAAGAAAAAAGAGTCTCTTACAAGTCTCGAGGAGGTTGATCCTGACTTACTTGAAACCTTTGAAAGGTTAGGAATTCCTTTGGGTGAACAAAAAAGAATTTCTGGTGTTGCTGTCGACGCCGTCTTTGACAGTGTTTCTGTGGCCACGACACACAAAGAGGAGCTCGAAAAAGTAGGGGTTATCTTTTGCTCAATTAGTGATGCCATTAAAGAGCACCCCGAACTTGTTAAAAAGTATCTTGGCTCCGTCGTTCCTCATACTGATAATTATTACGCTGCCCTAAATGCTGCTGTTTTTAGTGATGGGTCATTTGTATACATTCCAAAGGGAGTTACTTGTCCTTTGGATCTCTCAACCTACTTTAGAATAAATGCTAAAGAGACAGGACAATTTGAAAGAACACTTATCATTGCTGATGAAGGTAGTTATGTTAATTATCTTGAAGGCTGTACTGCCCCTGAAAGACCCGAACATCAACTTCATGCTGCTGTTGTAGAATTAGTGACTTTTGATGATGCAGAAATTAAATATTCAACTGTTCAAAACTGGTACGCAGGCAATAAAAAAGGTGAAGGTGGTGTCTATAATTTTGTAACCAAAAGAGGACATTGCTTAGGTAAAAACTCTAAAATAAGCTGGACTCAAGTTGAGGCCGGCTCGGCCATAACTTGGAAATATCCAAGTTGTGTTCTCATTGGAGAAAACTCTCAAGGTGCCTTTTACTCTGTCGCCTTAACCAATAATAGAATGCAGGCAGATACAGGCACAAAGATGATTCATGTTGGAAAAAATACGAAAAGTACAATTATTTCCAAAGGGATCTCAACAGATGAGTCTGTTAATAATTACAGAGGCCTCGTTAAAATTATGCCATCTGCAAAAAACTCTCGTAACTATTCTCAGTGTGATTCTATGCTAGTGGGAGAGCGTTGTGGTGCAAATACATTTCCCTATATTGATGTCAAAAATGAAACAGCTACATTAGAGCATGAGGCATCCACTTCCAAAATAAGTGAAGATCAACTCTTCTACCTTCAATCTAGAGGGTTAGATATGGAGAAATGTGTATCCATGATTGTTAATGGGTTTTGTCATCAGGTCTTTAAGGAACTTCCACTAGAGTTTTCTGTAGAGGCCGTTAAATTAATTGAAATGAAATTAGAAAATAGTATTGGATAAGTCGGAGTCTATTATGATTAAAATTGAAAATCTACATGCCAGTGTTAATGATAGTGAAATTCTCAATGGTATTAACCTCGAAATTAAACGTGGAGAAGTACATGCTATTATGGGCCCTAATGGTTCAGGTAAAAGTACCTTATCCAAAGTAATTGCTGGTCATCCCTCCTATGAAGTGACTGAGGGTTCTGTAACCTATGAAATTAATGGTAAAGCTAAAGACCTTCTTGAGTTTGAACCTGATCAAAGGGCAAAAGAAGGTATCTTTCTAAGTTTCCAGTATCCAATAGAAGTACCGGGCGTAAGCAATATTGATTTCTTAAGGGAGTCCTACAACACTATATGTGGTCATCATGGAACAAGCTCTGTTGATGAAGAACAATTTAGAGATTTCCTTAAACCTAAAATAGAAATGCTTGGAATGGACCCCTCTTTTCTCAACAGACCTCTTAATCAAGGCTTTTCAGGTGGAGAAAAAAAGAAAAATGAAATTCTTCAAATGGCCGTATTAAACCCTCGCCTAGCTCTTTTAGATGAAACAGACTCGGGGCTTGATATTGATGCTCTTCAAACAGTTGCCAATGGTGTAAACAAGCTACGAAGTAAGTTTAATTCAATTGTTCTTATTACTCATTATCAAAGATTACTTGATTATATAGAGCCTGATTACGTTCATGTCCTTCATAAAGGTAAGATAATTAAATCAGGTGGACCTGAACTGGCCCTTGAACTAGAAAATAAAGGTTATGACTGGTTAATTAACTAGGAAGAGGTATATCGTGGAAGTTTTATCTACCAAGGTCTTTGAAAAGCTTAAAATTGAAAATACGAAGGCCTTTGAACAATTTAAAAAACTTGGAATCCCTAATAAAAAATGGGAGGGATGGCAATTCACCGATATCTCTAAGAAATTTTCGGCACCTCATTGTCTTGTTCAACATAATAACGAAAACATAAATACCGTTGAGCTTCCTTTCCAACATAAAATTGTTCTCCAGAAGAATTAAAGATTAAATAATTAAATTTGGATAATCTTTTAAAAAATGGTTTTACAAATAAAAAATTAGAAGATTGGAAATTATTAGATTTAAATAAAATATTAAATTCAGAATTTGAAAATTTTAATTTTGAACAAGAAAAATTTGATAA
>JAURDE010000207.1 GCA_030828105.1 Bdellovibrionota bacterium
ATATTAGAAGAGCCTTATACTCTGGGACTTTTGACCCCTTAACTAATGGACATAAATACATTGTAGAAACGGCCCTTAAGTTCTTTGACGAAATTATTATTTTAATAGCTGTTCATCCAAATAAAAAATCTCTTTTTTCAGGGCAAGAAAGATACCAAATGTTAAGTGAAGTTTTTAAGAAAAGCTCCAAAATTACTATTGATAAATGGGATGGTTTAGTCGTCGATTATGCCAGAGAAAATCAGGTTGATGCACTCATAAGGGGGTTGCGACCCACAGGAGACTTTGAAGGTGAATATCAAATGGCATCTATGAATAAAAGTCTTTACCCTGAAATAGAGACAGTATTTTTTATGACTCCTGGAGAGCTTAATTTTATCTCTTCTAGTTTGGTAAAAGAAATAGCTGGACACAAAGGAGATATTTCCTCATTTGTTCCTCAATATATAAATAAAAAAATAAATGAAAAAATATAAGGAGTATGAATGTTTATTTCATCAAGGGCAAAAGAAATCAGTGAGAGTGTAACTCTTAAATTGAACGCCAGAGCTACAGAGCTTGCTGATGAGGGTAAAAAAATTTATAACCTTACGGCCGGCCAACTTCCTTTTAAGCCTGATCAAAGGCTCGTTGAACAAATTGCAAACGAAACTAATTTTTTAAAAAGTTTTCAGTATAGTCCTGTTCCAGGATTTCCATCTCTAAGAAAAAAAGTCATCAAGTTTATTGAAGAGTCAAGAGAGATATCGTTTGATGGTCACGATATAGATGCCATTATTTCAAATGGTGGGAAACATTCACTATCTATTGCTCTTAGTGCAATAGTAGATCCAGGTGATGAAGTTATAATCATAGCTCCCTATTGGGTGTCTTATCCTGAGATGATTAAACTCTACGGGGGTGTTCCTGTTGTTGTTAATTCTAGTATCTTTGATAATTTTGAGCCTTCAATAGATGATATTAAAAAAGTTATTTCAGAAAAGACAAGGGCCATTATTATTAACAGCCCTCAAAACCCGTCGGGGACTCATTATAGACCAGAATGGATGGAAAAGTTCGCTGATATGATGACTCATTACCCTGAGCTAACTATCCTTACAGATGAGATTTATTATACTTTAAATTATTATGACCCTAAACCAACTTACTTTTATCAATTTAAGCCAGAGCTCTTAAAGCAAACTCTAATATTCGATGGGATTTCTAAGAGTTTTGCCTGCACAGGGTTGAGAATCGGTTTCACAATCGGCCCGTCAAAAGTCATTAAGGCCATGGGACGTTTACAGGGGCAGACTTCAAGTGGAGCGAACAGCCTAATACAAAGGGCCCTTGATAATTTTGACTTTAATCACGTAGATGAATATCTAAAACCTATTAAAGAACATCTAAGGACCAATGCGACTATTCTAAGGGATGCTTTTAGAGAAGCTAATATGTCCAATGTTTGGTATCAAACAGCATCAGCTTTCTACTTCCTTTTAGACTTTGATCAATGTCCCATTATGAATAAATATAGGAAAGGACCTGAAGATAATGAAGACTATGCGGCCCCAATTTGTGAAGAAATACTTAATGAATTAGGTGTGGCCATTGTTCCGAGCAGTGATTTTGGTGTTAAAAATGCTGCTAGAATCAGTCTCGTTAACGAACCAGGGCCTTTTAAAGAAGCAATTACTCTTCTTTTGAAGTATATCGCCGGATAGGCAAATTTTTCCCTAACAAATCTTACTCCCTAACGATTTTTCCCTCCTTGGCCCATAATTATAGTTGGGTAATTATGCCTAGGAGGGTCTTTAATGAGATACGTCCTCAGTACGTGCTTGTTTTTAATTTTATTGGGCTGTGGTGCCGATGCTGAAAGAAAGCGAGAGGATGCAATTCTTAGTGGACAAATCTTACTCGATACACTTCGATGTCAAGAGGCCATAGAAGTATTGGAAGAGGTCGGACGTGATTCTAAAAATATAGTTTACACAAAAACACTTGCCTCCGCTTATGCTTGTAGGGCCGGCTATAATACACCCAGTTTTTTTACCGATGATCTCCCTAATGTCTCTAATTCAGGAAGTGTTATTGGTTCTCTGACTACTTTTACAAATGCATCTACTAATAATGCTCCTGATAATGATGCTTTTGAAGATATGCAAACGGCCATCAATTTACTTCTCTATGCTGGAGGACTTGATTCAACAAAAGATCCTACAGTTCAAAGAAGAGCTACGGCTTTGAAATCCGATGAGGCAGAAGAGGTCAACGCTTATTTGCTTTTTCTTATTCTTGATCAGTTAGGCCGCTATTTTTATCACTATGGGGATGCTGATTCTAGTGGAGTTAAAGGCGGAAGAGACGATGGAAAAAATGAATGTCTCGCAAATTATAATAGTGGAACTTATGATACTGATGCCGTTGTAAATTTCGGGGCCGGTGATATTCTTCCAGGTACTAAAATGTCTGATGTTTTAGCTAAAATTCATGGCCTTGGAATATCAGGAGAATGTGGTAATGGAGCAGATGATGATGGCGATGCTGTGGCCGATGAAGGACACCCTGACTTTGGTTCGGCCACAAACTTAAGGGAAGCAAGGCTGTGCCAAGGAGTAATCCTTTGGAATAATTTTAGAAAAATACTCGTTGAGGTTCTAGCCAATGTGACTTCAGATGACTTTGGGGAATTAGATAATATCTCAGCGGCCTTAGATACTCAGGTTGGTTATCTTGAAACGGCCCTTCCCCTTTCAAGTACCTACGTAACTAATACACTAAGCCAAACAAAATGTGTGGCAGATAATAATGCTCTTGGAACCACAGAATACCTTGAGTGGTATTTTGTTTTTATATTTGAAGCGCTTTTTGGTTCGTAAGATATGATTAAAAAAGTACTTTTTCTATTCATCTTATCCTTTTCTCTTAATGCTAAAGAGTTTAGATATCTTATGAGAAGTCCTAAAGCGCTTTTAATGGGTGATGCTTTTACAGCTCTTGCTGATGATGAATACACTTTATTTTATAATCCTGCTGCTCTTGCGAGAAATAAAGATTTTAAACTCACA
>JAURDE010000156.1 GCA_030828105.1 Bdellovibrionota bacterium
AAAATGGGAAAATAATATGAAGCGTCATTTGATCACATCCGCTCTTCCATATGCCAATGGGCCGATTCATCTAGGACATCTAGCAGGTGCTTATTTGCCGGCCGATATCTATACAAGACATCATCGACTTTTGGGCCATAATGTTTTGCATATCTCTGGAAGTGATGAGCATGGTGTAGCGATTATGCTTAATGCCCAAAAAGCTGGTAAAGAATATAAGGAGTATGTAGACCAATGGCATTTGGAACACAAAAAAACCTTTGAAAAATTTCAAGTTGATTTTGATTTCTTTGGTCAAACATCTGCCGACTATCATACCGATGAAGTCAATCTTTGGTTTAAGGCCATTTACGACAAAGGTCTAATTGAGCCTAAAGAAAGTGATCAGCTACAATGCCAAAGCTGTAAGAATCATCTTCCTGATCGTTTTGTTGAAGGGGTTTGTTATAGTTGTGGATATGAACATGCTCGAGGAGATGAGTGTCCTTCTTGTGGAATCATTATTGATCCTGTTCGTTTGAAAAGTCCTATTTGTAAAATTTGTGGAAGTAGGGAAATAACAGAAGTTAAAGTTACTCAATGGTATTTAGCTTTGAGTAAATTTCATAAAGAGTTCAGAGAATGGTTTGAAACCAAAAGTAATGATTGGAGAAAAACAGTTTATCCTTTTGTTGATAGTCTAACTAAAGAAGGTCTCCATGATCGCGCTATTACAAGAGATTTAGACTGGGGTATTGATGTACCACTTGATGAGGCGAAGGGTAAAAAATTATATGTATGGTTTGATGCACCTATCGGATATGTGAGTAATACTAAAGAATGTTTGAAGAAAAAAGGTGAAGGGGAAGACTATATTGAAGATTGGTGGAAAAACCCTGATACAGAAATCACTCATTTCTTGGCGAAGGATAATATTATTTTTCATACTATAATTTTTCCTTGCATGATGATGTCTAGTGAACGGGCCCATCCACCAACTGATGTTCCTGCCAATCAGTATCTTAATTTAGCTGGGAAACAATTCTCAAAATCTCAGGGCTGGTATGTCGATCTTGATCAAGCTTATGATCAGTTTGGGCCTTCAGCTTTAAGATATTACTTAATATCTATACTTCCGGAGTTTGATGATGCCTCTTTTACTTGGGAAGATTTTCAGGCAAAGGTAAACGGGGAATTAGCAAACAATATTGGGAATCTTGTTAATCGCTGTCTAAAGTTTTTTGCTAAAAATTGGAACGAAGGTATTTCTCGAGAAAGTTTTGAGAGCTTCTTTCAAAGACCTGAACGCAGTAAGTTTTCAACACTTATTAAAGAGCATCTTGAATTGGTCGATGATAAAACCTTTAAGAAGGGGCTTGAAAAAGTTATGTATATTGGTCAGCAGGTCAATACCTTTTTTAGTGATGAGGCGCCTTGGGCCAGTATAAAAGAAGACCCTGCTAAAGCGGCCGAAACAATAGCCCATACAACAATGCTTATATCTGTGTTGGCGGTTTTACTATCACCTTATTTACCCGAGCTCAGTGAGAATATTTTAAAGCATTATCCTAATGGATTTGATCATGAAAATAGGAAACGAATTTATTCAGGGGATCTTGTTGTACTTATAGATATTTTCGGTAATGGCTACAAGATTCAAGGTAAACCAAGTGCACTAGTTCCTAAAATAGATGACTCTGTTATTAAAGAACTTGTGGAAGGCCTTAACGCTAAAGGAGTATAGTCTTGAGTACCCACCTTGATATGTTTGATGCTAAAAGATCATTCAAAGAAAATTGGATGACCTATCACGATATAACGAGTAAGAATAAAGGACCTGTCCCTGCTTGGTACCCTACTGATACTGAAATTAAAAATACAAATCTTTATAGTTGTTGGAAAGAGTGCGGATTTTCCTCTTATGAAGAGTTTTATAAATGGTCCATTCAAGATAAAAAAGATTTTTGGGACTATGTCGTAAAAAAACTAGGTATTATCTTTGATAATCATCAAGATGGCCCCCATGAAATAGAAGATGTTGAAAACCCTGTTTGGTTTCCAAAATCAAAGCTAAATATTGCAAAAAGTTGTTTTCAAGCACCAGGTGAAAAGAATGCTATTATTTTTCAAAAAGAGGGTGGCCAGATTGAGACACTTTCTTACAAAAGACTTGATGAGTTTAGTAACCAGATAGCTCAAGGGTTATTAGATAATGGCCTTCGTCCTGGAGATTCTGTGGCCATTGATATGGTTATGAATGTCGAGGCCGTATCGATTTATTTAGGTATTGTGAAGGCCGCTATGACGGTCGTTTCTATTGCTGATAGCTTTGCTCCAGATGAAATTCAAACACGGCTAAGAATTTCAAATGCAAAGGCCATATTTACTCAAGATGTAATAAATAGAGGAAATAAAGAGCTCCCTCTCTATGATAAGGTGGTTAAGGCAAATGCTCCAAAAGCATTTGTTTTAGCAACAAACGGTCAGTTGAAGGTCTCTTTAAGAGATCAGGATATGACATTTGATGAATTTCTTTCAGATGTTACAACCTTTGAACCTCAATGCTCTTGTCCTGAAGACTATACCAATATTCTATTCTCATCTGGAACGACAGGTGACCCTAAGGCCATCGGTTGGACTCATTTAACACCTATTAAGTCGGCAATGGACGGCTTTTTTCATCATGATATTAAAACTGATGATGTTGTGGCCTGGCCTACCAACTTGGGTTGGATGATGGGCCCTTGGCTTATTTATGCTACCTTTATAAATAAGGCGACTATGGCCCTATATTATGGTGCTCCTATGGGTGAAGCTTTTGGTCGTTTTATAGAAGACGCAAAAGTAAGTGTTTTTGGACTTGTCCCAAGTATTGTTAAAAATTGGCGTGAGTCTGGTTGTATGGAGGGGCTCAATTGGAATTCAATAAAATGCTTTAGCTCTACAGGAGAGTGTTCTAGCCCAGAAGACTATCTCTATCTTATGTCTCTGGCCAATTATAGACCTGTTATAGAATATTGTGGTGGTACTGAGATTGGAGGTGGTTATATAACAGGTACTTTAGTTCAGCCACAGGTTCCTTCGGCCTTTTCTACTCCAACACTGGGGTTAAGCTTTTATCTCCTGGATGAAAATAACCATGAGACAGAAGAAGGGGAGGTTTTCCTTGTTGGCCCATCCTTAGGTTTAAGTCAAAAGCTTTTAAACCGTGACCATCATGAGGTTTATTTTGATAAAACGCCAATAGGGCCAAACAATGAGACCCTAAGAAGGCATGGTGATCAAATTCTTCATCTTGGAGACGGTTATTACCGAGGACAAGGAAGAGCTGATGATACTATGAATTTGGGTGGTATCAAGACAAGCTCCGCTGAAATAGAAAGAACACTTAATGCAATTGACACTGTCGTAGAGACCGCTGCTATAGCAATTTCTCCCAAAAATGGTGGCCCAAGCTTTTTAGTAATCTACGCTGTGGTTTCAGAGCAAAATATGAACATTGATAATCTTAAAAAGCAGATGCAAACGCTTATAAAAGATAATCTCAATCCATTATTTAAGATACAGGATCTAATACTTATAGACGCCCTTCCAAGAACGGCATCAAATAAGGTCATGCGTAGAGTTTTAAGAACTCAGTATAGATCATCGTGATCTGGGATATCGTTTTCATCCTCATTATTTTTTAGATCTTTTGGTAACTTTGAAAGGATAAAGCTTACGAGGTCTTTCATAGAGACGATAAAAAGAGGCCTTCCATCCTCACCAAGAACTGGAAGATTACGAAATTGGTGTTGGTTCATTTCGATCATCGCCTTTCTAATAGGTTCATTAGCTTTAAGTGTAAAAGGGTGATGAGTCATTATATTACTTAGGGAGCTTGACTCTAAATCATCGATATTATTAAGCACTTTCATTAAATAATCTCTTTCTGTAATAATTCCTTCAAGCTGATTGTTCTTTAGACAAAGTAACGCTCCTACATGCTTATCTTGCATAACTTTGACGGCGTCATGTAAAGATAAATCTGATTCAACACAAAGAGGTGGTTCTAGATTAAGCTCTTTTAGAGGAGTATCAAAAATATCAAGGTCTAAAGTAACTTTACTCATTATTAATTCCTTTTATTAATATTTACCCGAAGGTGTAAGCCCTTTAGGTCGTTCTATATAATTTTCGACTATTGTACGATCCCACTTTTTTTCAACCTTTAAGGTTAAGGGATCAATAAGTGCTCTAAAACTTGTTTGCTCTCCATTTTCTGATGAAAAAGTAATTGTGACAATTTCTCTAAATTGGAGTTGGTCATTTTTTTCACTAACAACTGTTTGTATCTTTTTTATGAATAATTTAATGTCTTTCTCTTGCCCATCAAGGAGTATTTTTCCAAAACGTTCAACCCAGTCTGAGTCAATTCTAGACTTATATAATTTCTTAATTTCTTCAACATCTGTCCTTGAAGCTTTACCAATAAGTTTAAGCTTTTGAGCAGGTCGAGACTGCAGAAGATTATGTTTCTCTTTGTCGGCCTTCGATGTAGGATTAGTTTTTATTACATTTTGTTCTTTTTCAAAAGTAATCCAATTTTCTTTATTATCATCACTAGGGAACCAGAATATGAAAGCACTCATACCTAATATAAATATGAAAAGTAAAATTTTAAAATTAAATAGTCTTTTCATTTCTCACCTTAATCAATAATTATGAATTCAAAGGGTATGATCTTAAAAGGTTTGGCCCCAGAGTATTCATAATCTCTAAAATCCTCTCCATTTTCATCTTCCCAACAATTAGAACAGTTTGTGAACCTTGCCCTAAAACGACAATGTATACTTGTTCCAGGTGGTATCCATGGGCTTACTTCAAAGAGTAAGATATTGTTTGATTGAAATGTAAACTGATTTGAGTCTGGGTTTGTTAAAGTCTCGGTCCATGTTTGTTTTGGGCCTAACTTTGAAAAGTATGAGTTATCAGCACCCTTGATTGATCTAATAAAACAATCTTTTGTTTCTTGATCTCCCCCTAAACAAAGGTTCTTTTCTAAAGCAATATTTTTTCTAAAAGTTTCCTGGTTTACCCAGCGAGTAGATTTTTCTTCTCTGATTTGTAGAAAGCAAATAGGCATAATAGGATCGGTCACCATTGACTGTCCATCTTCAACACCACCATTGGTCTTAGTTGTATAAGCACATGTTCCTGGTGTCGATTGGATAGCTTCTGGTGATTGTCCAGAATTAATTTCTACTTGGTCATTCGTTCCTCCTTCAGAGGTAAGAGGCCAAGCATCTTCAAATGTATTACAAGGTTTACCATAGCGGGTGTGATCCCAATCATTACTAATGACTTGAACACCACCCATTGAGCTATTAGAATTATTGGTAAGATTGAGTGATATTCCAATAACTTCACCAGGGCTTATTTTTCCATTACCATTATTAAAGGGTAGATCAGAAGGAATTTGTTCCGAAATAGAATCTATCACACCAGCTCTTAAAAGAGAGTTAACAACACCAACTAAATCTGCTCTTACATCAAAGATAAATGCTTCCGTGCCAGTTGATGGTACAAGCAAATCCTTATTAATCATGATAGATTTTTTTCTATTGGAGAAATAAACCTTAGTATTAGTAGAGGAAGGATCATTACCTGAAAGGCCATTTCCGTCTTCGTTGTACCTATTAAAAATCAATAAACCATAACTATCTAGCATGGCCTCAAGTCTATCTTTAGGATAACTAAAAGATGTATTAGAATTAGAACAAGTAGGGTTAAGTGGGTTAGCGTACATTTCTAAAAAGAATCTTGCAAAGGTTTGGAAAAAAGATCTGTAAGTTATAGGGTTTACTTTGTAAAACCATTCAAAAGCATGTTCGGGGTTTAAATTTACCCTGTAAGGAGAATTGTCATAACCAGTAGAGGTGAAATCTCCAAGATAGGACATAGTTTGTAGTAAAACGGCCATAACCATAGACTGAGATGTCTTAAGCTTTTGAGTACTATCTGAAATATTCAGTAGACAGAAATTCTGTAAATCATTTCCTAGAGTTACTAAAAAGTGACTTGCGATCATCCCAGTATAGTGAACATCTTCAACAGGAATTTTGGGGAAATTAGGATCATAATTAATAAACTCTGGATAAGAAAGTCTTTCTGAGGGGTCAGAGCTTATTCCAGGGGCATGTAAATAATCATCTTCTGTAACAGGCCTTCCGGCCCCTGAAAATCTTTCTAACGCCCATTCAAAAACATGGGGGCGCCCGTTGATATAATAACTAAACCAAT
>JAURDE010000083.1 GCA_030828105.1 Bdellovibrionota bacterium
AGCCTGATGGAAAAATTATGTCATTTCCTACGATGGCGGCCGAGGTTGAGTTACTCGCTGTTATACAAATATCGTAAGTACCTGAATTTAGCTCTAAATAACCTGAAACATCCTTAAAAGATACATTTGTAAGGGTTGGAGATTGAGTCCCAAGGGCCGAGCAGTTATTTGAGGAGCTTAAAACATATACATCAACCTGCCCCACGACAGGAATTCCATGTCCTACCCTAACTTTGGCCTTACCTAATTCAGGTGCATCTCTATTATCGCTCAAAATTATCGCTTCAAGCGAGCCTAGGTCATTTAGGGCAATAATAGTATTGTGTCTGCTTGGAAGAGCTATATCAGCATTGATAACTGATGAGAGTGAACCTGTGGGTGTTACTTTGACATTAATATTTTGCCCTTCTAATGGTAAATAAGTGGTTGCCCCTAGGTAAGCTAGGCCTCTTGTTGTAATTGTGCTGTCGACATAAATATCAACCTCTGGGGCATTAGGAGATAAATGTACCGTTCTTAAGGTCGCAGCATCCAAAAAACTGTTTATATTACTAATACCTAAAACTATGGGTGATTTAATTCCCAAATCATCTAAGACCATAAATCCAAAGGCCTCAAAATCATTTTTTTCATTAATAGCAAATATTGTGTAAATGCCTTGGGAGGATAGCTCTAAGTCCTGGGCTATTATTACTGGTGTCGCTGAACCAGATAGCGTGACACAAATATCATAAACCCCAGAGTCGAGAGTCAAATAGCTACTGACTGCCTTAAATCCCGCCCCTTGAATAACAGGAAATTCAAACTCTAAGGATGTGCAATTATTATCGGACTCCAACACATAAACATCAACTAAACCTACTGTAGAAATTCCATGACCGACCCTGACTTTGATCTTTCTGGAAGGTGGAATATTTCTGTCATCGAGAAGGACTATAGGCTCTATAGTCGAGAGACCATTAATCGCAACAATACTTTGGTAAGCATTTTGAAGAGTAACATTGGCATCTATGACTGAGTAAGAAAGCCCTGATGGATTCACCTTTATATTAAGGTTGTTTTTATCAAGGGGAAGGTAGGTTGTTGAACCATAATAGGAAAAATTTGAAATAACTCTTTGATTATCTACTAGTATGTCTACATTGGGAGCATTGGGAGAGAGGTGTATAGTCCTTATATAGGGTCTGCTTACACTCATGGCCCCACTTTCACCTGTTGGGCCATTATTGGCACCTTTTACTCTTTTAGAGCTTTGCTGATTTACACATCCAAAGGCCAAGATAATAAGAAGGTAAATTCCTATTTTCATAAGACTATATTAACAGAAACCATAGCGCGACGCACTATACAATGTATGGACGGTTTATACAATTTCAGTAGGAAAGCTCAATAAATGAGAAAGTACTTTTGTTTAAGTAATCACCCTAAACTCATAAGGTTTATTAGTACCCTAAAAAAAGAAATAATTAGTTAGATATCTTTTTCGCTTCTATTATATAGCATAAGCTATGAGTAAACTTTATTTTCGTCTAATTAATAAAACCTTTGTTATAATTATCGCATGCAATCTTACATAAATTGGCATTCTGAAAAGATAAAAAATGTTATCTCTCTTTTAGATACCACCCAAAGAGGTTTGACCACAGAAGAATCATTAGTTCGTATTCAGAAAGTTGGAAAAAATGAACTTCCAAAAGAGAAACTTCCTTCTCTTTTTACATTATACCTTCATCAATTTAAAAGTCCCCTTATTTACTTACTGGCAGCAGCTGCAATCATCTCAATTATTATTAAAGAGTATACTGATGCCTATTTTATCAGTGGTGTTCTTTTTATAAACTCTTTAATTGGTGTCTTTCAAGAATGGAAGGCCCAAAAAGAGGGACAGGCCCTGCAAAAACTTATAAGTGTTCGATCAAGAGTTCAAAGAGATGATGAAGTTTTAGAAATAGATGCAAAAAATCTCGTTCCAGGAGATCTCGTATTATTAGAGGCAGGAAGTCGTGTACCAGCAGACTTAAGATTAAAATCATTAAATGGACTTGAAATCGACGAATCACTCTTAACTGGCGAATCAATCTCAATCCTAAAAAGCGAATTACCTGTTAAAGAAGACACTATTTTAGCAAATAGGACATCGATGGCCTATGCAGGCTCTATGGTAACTCATGGAAGAGCAACAGGTTTTGTTGTAGAAACAGGGGTTCATACTGAGGTCGGTAAACTTGCTGGAACCGTTCAAAAGGCCAAAACAGGTAAAGCTCCTCTAATCATAAGAATGCAAAGCTTTGTTAAGAGTATCATGTATATAGTAACAGGCTTTGTCCTCCTATTAGCACTATATAGTGTAGTGTTTAAAGGTTCAGGTCTAATAGATATTTTTAACTTTTCTGTAGCGCTAGCAGTCTCTGCCATTCCAGAAGGATTACCAATTGCCATGACTGTTGCTCTTGCCATAGCAACAACTAAAATGTCTAAAAGAAATGTTATTGTAAAAAATCTTGCGGCGGTAGAAGGTCTCGGCAGTTGTACAATGATCGCTACCGATAAAACAGGGACCTTAACTTGTAATGAACTTACTATTCGAAAGTTATCGGACCATCTAGGCAGACAGTTTGAAGTAAGCGGTGAGGGTTATGTACCAACTGGAAAATTGTTTTACAAAAACGATATATTTGATCATTCAAATGATGAAACATTAAGAAAAATAGCTACTGTTGGTGCTCTTTGTAATGAAGCCTATCTTAATGTAAAAAACTCCGGCTGGAACTGGCATGGTGACCCAGTCGATATAGCTTTTTTATCCTTATCACATAAAATCGGTTTTACAAAACAGGCCCTTCTTGAAAAATATCCACTTATTTCACAGATCCCTTTCGAGTCAGAAAGAGGCTTTGCGGCCACTTATCATAAAAGTGGAAATAAGACTTTAGTTTTTGTAAAGGGTGCACCTGAAAGAGTCTTGGCCATGTGTAAAATCGATAAAAAGAAACTCATAGAAATTCAAAGTAACTTAGAAGCAATGGCCAGTTCAGCAATGAAGGTTATGGCATTGGCCGAAGGCGTGCACTCTGAAGCTTTGGATAAAACTTCTATTGCTCCAACACCAACATCGCTTGAATTTATATCCCTTTTAGGAATGATAGATCCTCCACGTCCTGAAACCTATGATGCTGTTAAAGTTTGTCATCAATCTGGTATTCATCTGGCCATGCTCACCGGCGATCATAAATTGACTGGAGAGGCGATAGCCAAAGAACTAGGAATATTAAAAGAAGGCTCAAAAGTATATACTGGTGAAGAAATAGAAAGCATGAATGAAGATAGGTTAATAAGTGAGATTTCCCAGATTTCAGTATTTGCTAGAGTAAGCCCTATCCAGAAATTAAAGATCGTAGAAGCAGCAAAAAAAGCTGGTCAATTTGTAGCTGTCACAGGAGATGGTGTAAATGATGGCCCTGCCCTAAAAGCTGCTAATGTTGGTGTGGCCATGGGAAAATCCGGTACTGATGTTGCAAGGGAGGCCTCTGATCTAATTATTACGGATGACAAATTTTCCAGTATCGTTTTTGGTATTGAAGAAGGTCGAGTTGCCTATGATAATATCAGAAAGGTCATCTATCTTTTAATTTCTACTGGGGCCGGTGAACTCGTTATGGTCACACTTGCAATTCTTTTTGGTCTTCCCATTCCTCTATTGCCTGTTCAACTCCTTTGGCTCAATTTGATAACCAATGGGATTCAAGATGTAGCACT
Organism: Bdellovibrionota bacterium; assembly: GCA_030828105.1. Taxonomy (GTDB): domain Bacteria; phylum Bdellovibrionota; class Bacteriovoracia; order Bacteriovoracales; family Bacteriovoracaceae; genus JAURDE01. The sequence goes on from JAURDE010000083.1 coordinate 3,757, forward strand.
AGCTTTTGAGAAAGGCGAAGATGGTGTAATTAAACGTCATCCAAGAAAAGTTAAGGAAAAGATATTTGACCGACTCATGATTGAAAGAACTATAGTCGCAGCACTTGTCATGGGGGTTCTTGGATTCCTTTGTTTTTCTTGGTTAATAAATATGGGTAGATCAGAATATGAAGCACGAAACCTCACTCTTCTCCTTATGGTGTTGTTTGAAAATATTCATATAGGAAACTCAAGGTCAGAAACTCGATCGGCCTTTGCTATTTCACCTCTAAAAAGTCCTATTTTGTTAACCGGCACCATTGCCGCTTTTTCCATTCATATTTTTGTTATGAACTGGGAGTTTTCAAAACAGGCCTTATCGGTTGCACCTGTCTCTTTTAAGGAGTTTATTTGGCTTTTTGGTATAGCTCTAATTCTAATGATTGCAATGGAGCTTCATAAGATATATTGGAGGAAAAGATTTATTATAGAAAATTAAAAGTAATAAGTATATTTAGAAAAAAACTGTTTCCCATAACTCCCAAATTCTGATTTTACCTGAAAAGGATTATTTGTTTCTTTACCGACCCCAATAAATAAACCAAATCCTAAAGTTGAATTTTCACTAAATGACCAAGACCAACTTGGAGCGAAAAGGTTTGAGCCGTCATTTAAGTTTTGATAGCTCGTTAAAGTTAAAATATGCAATGGAGTTAATTGGTAATTAAGCATGAAGTTAAAATAATGTCGTGCCAAATAAAAGCTAGAACCTCGACTACGTGAAAAAGAAAGGCCTTTTAAATCATATTCAGTGGTGTCACCTCTTCCATCACCATTGTAATGATATTCTACAACAAAAAATAAATCATTACTCCATTGATACTCAATTCCGGCCGTTGTGCGATTATAAGAGTGAAAGTTTTTTTTGTCGATGAATGTTGATAAAGACTCAATATAAAAATGTGCTCCCTTGTACGGGACTAGAAAGTCAATTCCAACACCCAATGCCTCTCTGTAACTCAAAAGTATAGGTTTAATTTCTAGTTCTTTATAAGAAAATATTGAACGTATAAATAGTGCGCTATTTTCCTCTTTAAACTTATTACCAAATAATATTCCAATTTCTGCCTCAGTATTAGGGCCAAAGGTTTTTTTTATCCTTAAAGCATCTACTCCATTTTTTTCTTCCGTATTGATTGTGGTAGGAGAAAAAGGAGTAAAAACATCTGTTGGATTAACTAATTTAGCAGAACCAAAAGAAATTTGTTGTCTACCTAGTGTGATATCAAAGCTATAAAATGAATAGTGCAGCTGTAATCGATCAAGTTGTTTAAGGAGATAATAGGAGTTAATGCCACTTTTAGAAGTTAATACGGTAGGACGAAAGTCCTCTAACCTATAGGGAGTATTTGTTTTTTCAAAATTTCTTTCTTGAAGAGGGTCATGAGTCCACTGCAAAATCTGATTAAATTCTAATCCTATTTCAAATTGAAATTTATTCATTTCATTAAAATAATTAATCCGATTTATATTCTCTAGAGCAAGCGTACCAAAGCTTCTGGGATTATCTTTTAACGTTGGCGTTTGAGCTCTGATTTGCCCAACAACATAACCTCTTATCTCAGATGCATTTAGAATTATAGGAAATAGAATTATTAATGTTTTAAGTAAGTACTTCATCACTTTTAATTTTACCATCTTCAAGCGTAATCAATCTTTTTGCCTTATCCATTATTTTTTGATCATGAGTTGAAAAAACAAAGGTTTTATTGAATTCTTCATTAAGTCCCATCATCATTTCTAAAAGCGCTCCACCAGTCTTAGAATCAAGGTTGGCCGTTGGTTCATCGGCTAAAATAATATCTGGTTTTGCAACAATGGCCCGAGCAACTGCCACTCTTTGCTGTTGTCCTCCAGAGAGTTGAGTTGGAAGTCTATTCTCTTTTCCTTCAAGTCCAATAGTCTTTAAAATCTCACCCACTCTTTCATGTCTTTCTTTGGCCGAAATATTTTGCAACACCATTATATATTCAATATTTTCTTTAACTGTTAATACTGGTATTAAATTATAAGATTGAAATATAAAACCAATATGATCTCTTCTGAAATCAGAAAGTTCGTTAGAGGCCATAGTATTTATATGTCTATCATTTAAATAGACTTCACCACTCGTTGGTAAATCAAGACCGCTCATTATATTGAGTAATGTTGATTTCCCTGAACCTGATGGCCCTACCAGAGCAGTAAACTCGCCTTTTTGAATGACGAGGTTTACGTTCTTTAAAGCATGAACGGTTGTATCCCTCGATTCTCCAAAGTCTTTACATATATTTTTCACTTCAAAAACTTTTTTATTCATAATAAACCTATAATGTTTTCTTAAGTGCCCTATTTATATTCAATCTTATTGTAAAAATGGCCGGGTATATTCCTACTATAGTGGTGAACAATACTCCCGCTAGAGGATAAACAATCCATTGATGAGTTTTAAAAATGAAATAGATTGGTTCTCTAAAGGTAACATTGTTAAATTCTATTCCACCATAATCAATGCCATAATAGGCCAATAATCCACCAAAAATAAGGGCAAGCACTATACCAAATAGTGCAGATAAAGCACCAAGTGTTGTCGATTCCGTAAGCATCGTTAGCATCAAATGTTTATTTTTAGTTCCCAGGGCCCTTACCACACCAAATTCGAACAACCTTTCAAAAATGGCCATAAAAAGAGCATTCACTATAATGAGGCCCATTAGAATTCCCATAATAACACTAATAATTGATATAGAAAGAGCAGACATATCTACAACTGCACCCAACCCAGGAGATATAGTGGCCCAACTTCTGGCCTTATTATTATCAAATGATAACCTCTTCCAAAATGGGTTATTCTGATCATCTATCTGAAATGGATCTCCTAAATTTAAAACCAACTCATGATAATTATTTCCTAAAGACAAAAGGGTCTGTAGTTTTCCAATTTGAACAAATACAATAGAGCTATCTGTTTTCTTAGATCCAAATGAAATTACACCACTCACTCGAAACACATCTTGTCTTAATTCACCTGTTTTGGCCTCTGTCGTTGTAAGGACAACTTTACTCCCAACTTGAACGCCAAGTTTTTTCTCTAATTCACGTCCGATTACAACGGAGTTTTCAGATGGCAAAAAACTACCTTTTGTTAAGTAATTTATAATATCTGTTGTCTTTTTCTCTGCCCTTAAATCTATTCCTACAAGAGATGTATTGATTGCATTTCGAGGACTAGAAATCATACCTAGAGAGTATACTCTCCTGCTCCACGATTGAATGACTGATTCATTTAAGATTTTACTTTCAATATTTTTAGGGTTCTTTATAACAAATTCAACTTCAGGGTTTTTTATATAGGATGAATGATGTATTTGACCATGACCTAATAAACCCGAGGTGGCCGTCTTTACCATATTTTGAATCATACCTTCCATAAAACCATCAGTAATAATAAGAGCACAAATAGAAACACCAATCGCACAAGCTGTTAAAAGCGATCTTCTTTTATTTCTAAATACGTTTCTAAAACCAAGTTTAATAAAAATAAGCATCAGTTTTCCCTCAGGGCTTCTATGGGTGAAACTCTTGCAGATTTTACAGCTGGATAGAGGCTGACCAAAAATGTAGTCCCAAAAACAATAAATGCCGGTTGAATAAAACATCGAGGAGTGATTTCTGCGAAAATGTGAGAAATTAGCATACCTCCATAAGTCATTGGCTCAGATAATGAAATTCCATACTTAACGAAATATAAATTTATAAAGAAAGACAAAATAGCACCTAATATAACACTTATAATAGCTATAAATTGGGCCTCCATAATAATCATTAAGATAAGATTTTTTGGTGAAGTTCCTATGGCCTTTAGTACACCAAACTCTTTAATTCTCTCTAATATTGACATGAGTACGGAGTTAAGGATTCCTAAAGCTACGACAATCATTATGATAATGTAGCCCACCATATTTCCCTTTTTATCAACTTCCATGGCCCTAAAAAACTCTTCTTCCACTTCTTGCCAGGGCCTTATCACCAGATTTCCACCAGGATTAAAACTCTTGGCAAAGTTAGTCACCATATTTATATGGTTAAGTTTTATTGCTACTTCCTGAATGGCCTGAAATGAAAAAAATGTTTGAGCAGAAGAAATATCTGTATAAATACTATAATCATCTATACCTTGATCTTCTGCTTCAAAAATGGCCTTTATATAAAAAATGTCATTAGCTATTGATCCATCTGCTCCTTGGGATATCAATATAAGTTCATCACCTAAATTTAGTTGCAGAACACTCGCTATTTTTTGGCCTACTATTACTTCATTTTTTCCGTTTGAATCTGGCCATACCCCATTACCTAAACGCTTTTTGATTGTCGTTACTAAAGGTTCTTTTTTCCAGTCTATTCCTATGAGTTGAGCACCAAAAGCTTTTTCTTTTTTAAACGCCAACACACCACTTTTAATTCTGGGTGAAAAAGATACGACTGAGCTTTGTCGAGAAAGGCTTGAGCTAAGCTCATCAAAGTTTTTTATATTATCGTGTATTGACTCTGTCTCAATGTATTTTTTTTGGTGTATTTGTAAATGACCTGTTTTTTGGGATGTGAAAAACCTTATAAGATTTCCGTACGAACCATCGACCAGCGCTAAAGAAAAAGAAATCAAACAATAACCGCCAAGCATCATTAAAGAGGTCAGTAAAGTTCTTCTTTTATGTCTAAAAATATTTCTGAAGGCCATTTTTAATATCATTACCTTCTCTTTTGTAAGTTTCTTCTTGAAAAGACCGATTCAGAAATTTCTGGATCAAACTTTATATCAAGATAGGTAATAACCGTTTCATGTCCTTCTTTTTCTTTGGTATGTGGGGTTAGAGTCATCTTCATAGGAATCGTTTTACCTGATACTTTTTTTACTTCAGTAAAAACCATTGTCCGTATTTTCTCTCCATTTTCGTCATAGTAAATCTGTTTGAGTGGGTAGAGCATATTTTTGTCTACGATCAATTCAATTTTACCCCAAATAGATATCGTTTGTTTTTTTGGTGTTAATGAAATGTAGTATTTGCTTTCATCCTCTAAAGTAAGTTTGGCCTTATAGTCATCTCTAAGGGTGTTTTCTTTAACAAGGTCATCATTTGTAAAATCCGATCCCATCCAAGAGCTCATCATCATTGAGGGTGGTATTTTAATAACCTTATTTATTTTGGGGAAATAATTCCACATACTATTTTTTCGTTTTAATGTAGCAATCCCTTTATCTTTAGGGGGTGATTCTATAACGACAAAGGTATATTCTAATCCTCTGGTCCAAACATCCATTTTGAGAGTACGTTCCCAGTTTGGTGTTTTTATATTCATTTCTATGCTGGAGAAAGTTGTATCTGAGCGATAAAGGCGATCGACCCGATCAAGTATCCCTTCAACATCCGCAGCGAATGCATAAGTGGAAATAAAAAAAAGAATAAACATTAAATGCCTCATAATTTACCTTTATTCATCCTACCAAAAAGTAGTTAGATTTTAACTAATTTCATTTGCGCGGCACAGCGCTTTGGCCATACTTAAATAAGCTCAAGAAAGCTAAATTATAACTAACTTTAGTAAGGTATTGATCAATTATTGCTAGTTGAATCATTTGTAATATTTCGATAACCTTTTATCTAAATGTATTAATTTTTCAATGGAGGAAAAATGAAAAAGATTTTAGCATTATTAGTTCTAAGTATGAGTTTCTCTGGTTTCGCTTCTTATGGCCCATCAGGTTGTGGACTTGGATCAATCATATTTACTGATTCTTCTGATGTACTTTGGAAACAAGTACTTTCTGCCACTAGTAACGGTCTTTCTGGTAACCAAACTTTTGGTATGACTTCTGGTACTTCTAATTGTGAAATGAGTGGAAGCTTAGCTAAGAAAGTATTTATTGAAGCAAATAAAGTATCTCTATCGAATGATATCGCTAGAGGTGAAGGTCAAACTCTTGTTTCTTTAGCTAAACTTTATGGTTGTGCTAATAATGTAGAATTCAACCAAAACCTACAGCAAAGTTATGAAGTTATTTTTCCATCAACAAACGTTTCTGCTGGACACATTGATAACAGTGTTCAAAAAATCGCTCAAACTCACTGTATCTAATATTTTGGTTCCTGGGATGATTCCTAGGAACCTTTCTTCTGTTCTTTGCATTTAGGCCTTAATTAGTTAGTCTATTATCCATGATCAAATGGTTATTTCTTTTTTCGTTAATATCTTTCCAAGGACATGCTCTTGAGCCTTTAGAAAAAGCTAAAAGACTTCGTTTGTGGGAAAATCCTCAATGGATTAATCTTCTTCACTATAAAAAATCACTATTTTCTCAATGGGAAAGTCAAGCAGATAGCCAAAGCTTTTTTCTAACAAAAAATGGAAAAAGTAACCCTAGGGAAGAGCTCCTTAGCTTTATTCAACAACTTCAAATCCAACCCTTACCTAAAACTCTCAACAAACATATTACTTGTAGGTTTCCTGCACGGTTTGAATTTATTAAAAAGCATCTTCAATGGAGTCCTCAATATACAATAAATTGTCCAAAATTTGATGAGTTCAAAAAAAAGCTTAATACAAAATCTGTGGCCCTTGTTTTTTCATCTTATTACTTAGATACACCAGCTTCTGCTTTTGGGCATACTCTTTTACGTTTTAGTAAATTCAAAAACCCAAACTCAGAAAAAGCAAGAAAAAATGAGTTACTTGATTATGCTGTTAATTATGCAGCGACAGTAACAACTTCCAATGCCTTTCTTTATGGTTTCATGGGTATAGTGGGTGGATTCAAGGGCGAGTTTGCCACCATGCCTTACTTTTATAAAATCAGAGAATACAATGATTACGAGTCAAGAGACCTATGGAGTTATCACTTAAATCTGAGTCAAGACCAAATTAACTTCCTCGTATCCCATGTTTGGGAAATGAGTAATACTTGGTATTGGTATTATTATTTTACTGAGAATTGCTCTTATCACCTCTTAGGACTACTTGATGCCGTTAATCCTGATTGGAATTTAACTGAAAGAATCCCCTATATTGTTGTCCCCGTTGACACACTTAAAATTGCTAATGAAACTAAGAATTTTGTTAAAAGTGTTGGTTTTAGGCCATCAAAGAAAAGAGTATTAACCAAAAGAATTCAAGAGCTCTCCTCTAAAGAAAAAGAATATTTTAGTAAAACGACAAAAGACTTTGACCCCTACCCTCTCATAAATTTAGATAAGAAATCGAAGGCAAAAGTTCTTGATACTTTAATGGATTATATCGATTATAAAAGTGCCGAAGAAGTTCTCAAAGAAAAATCCGAAGTATCCCAAAAGAAAAGAAAAGTCCTTATTTCCCGAGCAAAAACCGGTGTAAAAACAAACCCTATTAACGTAGACCTTCCTTTAAGTGAGTCTCCTCACCTAGGTCATGACTCTCGTAGAATATCTTTATTTACAGGAAGTGCTTCACAAACTGGTCACTTTAATGCTCTTGAATATCGATTTGCTCTTCATGATTTAATGGATCCTGTGACGGGACACAACCCTAAATCTACGATGGAAATGGGTAATATTCGTTTAAGATTTAATCATAAAGTTAAATATAAAAATAATTCATCTTCATTTAGACTAGATCATTTTTCTCTAATCGATGTCGTATCATTGAACCATCTTGAAAGATTCTTATCCAATATCAGTTGGAGGTTTTACTTGGGGGCCAAGAATATCCGAGATGATGGATGTGTTGATTGCCTCGCTCCTAGTATCGAAGGTGGTGGTGGCCTTTCCCAGAAGAATAATAGCTTTTACTATTCATTTTTCTTAACTACGTTATTTCAGCCACAGAAAAAATTTGGACATAGAGGTTATCGTCTAGGCTTTGGGCCTGAGTTCTCCCTCTACTGGCAGCCTTATGATAGGTTGACTCTGAAAACTTTTGGTGAATTCTATTATTACATTTTTATCAACAATCACACTTCCTACCGTTATGGTTTAGAATTGCGTACAGAGTTTGTTAAGAATATTGCTCTGAATATTAATTACACAAGACTTGAAAGTGAAGGAGAGGGCTCTTTAGGCATTCTATATTACTATTAATTAAATCATAAAAAGAGCTGAATAAATAACTCCTCCACTAACTAATGCTAACAAGGCAAACTTCTTTTAAAGGTGGAGATATTAGAGCTGGCCATATTCCAGTAATTAGAGCACCTACAAAAAAAACCTAATATTCCAAATAACTCTAAAGAAAATATTATCGCTTGATAAATAGTTAAATTATAATTCAAATGGATCTGATACCAA
>JAURDE010000162.1 GCA_030828105.1 Bdellovibrionota bacterium
GCTTCCCATAATAATTCCAACTTTAGACATAACTTTCCATCCTTTTTTGAACTTGTTTTAATTTATCAATGGCCTCTTCTAAACGATCGGCCATAAAACATATATGACCAACCTTTCGACCAGGTCGTGCCTTTTTATGATAATAATGTAAATAAGCTTCTTTCATCTCTGAAGGAATGAGCTCTTCACACTCCTGCTCTGTTAGCCCAATGAGGTTAAGAAGTGCAGAAGGCTTTTTTAAGTTAGTCTCAGGGAGGTCCTCATTAAATGCGCACGCCACTACGTGGTCAAATTGAGAAGACTCACAGGCTTCAATAGTATGATGTCCAGAATTATGACAGCGAGGAGCTATTTCATTAACAAGTAATTCATCCGATTGGGTTAGAAAAAACTCAACGGCCATAACACCTTGGTAAGAAAGCGCACTTACTATTTTATGGCAAATACTTTCCATCTGCTTTTCAATGTCATGCTCAATATTGGCAGGTGAAAATAAATAATCGAGTTGATTATCATGCCTCATGCTCATTTCAGTCGCCGGAAATGTTTTTATTTGTCCCTTGGCATTTCGGCTTACAATCATAGCAAGCTCTTTTTTGATATCTTGTTTATTTTCGGCATAGACCTGAGAGCTAAATAGCTCTTCATTCACATCTTCGCTAGGCCAGGAAAATACACCTCTGCCATCATATCCACCTGTGGCCAATTTAAGTATAAGCTTTCCATTTTTATTGGATTTAAGCTCGTCTATAGATTTAACCTCAAAAAAGTCTGCTGTTGGGATCTCTTCTTTTTTAAGAAAATTTTTCTGTGAAAATTTATTGCAAAGAATTTTTAAACAATCATAGCTTGGTACAATATTGAGCTTATTTAGGGCATCAATATCAATTTTTTCAATTTCGATAGTAAGAACATCGCTTTTGTCGGCCAAGTCTTTATACTTACTCCCATCAGTCGTTAATCCAATGACACTATCTTTGGATATCTGATGAGCAGGTGCCTCCTCTTGATCAAGGCTTATACAATCAACATTGCGTTGATGAGCTGCTTCACAAATCATGTAAGATAATTGGCCGCCACCAATAATTCCTAACTTTTGCATGCGATATGTATCGCAATCTCTATTAAGAAATTCAATTAAAATAGCGCATTTGAAGTAAATTATTCATTGAGAGTTGGAAAACTAAGTGATGATGGTGGCCCCGGGGAGACTTGAACTCCCACATCCGAGGATACCTGATTTTGAATCAGGCGCGTCTACCGATTCCGCCACAGGGCCATTGAGAATTAGTCAATCTAGTTCGGTATGTAGGGAAGGTCAATATTAATGCAAAGCTGAAAAAATCAATCTTTTAAAAAGCCAAGGGAATCTTTAGAATCAAACCTAAATTTAAAATCCGGATAGATGGTCTTTAGTGCATTATTATCAAGAAGACAGGGGTATTTTATATAATCGATAAGGTAATTAGGCCCATCAAGCCAGGCCCTTTTTATAAATTGAGCAGCATTCTCCAAAAGAAAAACGGACATGGGAATTCCTCCCTTTCCGACTAATTTTTTGGCATCTCTTATAGAAATATAGTCATCTGGGGCCACATTATAAATTCCTGTTTTCATTTTATTTATTCCACCAGCAATGAGATTGGCCATGTCAAACTCATGAAGGAATTGAAACATAGGGTTAAAATCAAGGGGGATCGGAGATAGGGAGGATGTGAGATAGGCCGTTATAGCATTTTTAATACTAGGGCCAACAATATTACATGGCCTAAGAATGACGGTTTTTATGAGATCCTGATTTTTCCACATCCAGTTTGAACTGACCTGATCCATCTCTACAACATCTCTTATTTCGGGATGCTTAAAGTCGGCCCTAAGTTGAGCATCTTCTTTGAGAAAAATAGGGTTATCTGCAAAGGCACCATAAACATGGAAGGTTGATAGGATAAGGACTCTTTTCACTTCATATTTAAGACATAAATCTAAAATCCTCTGCGTTCCTATCACATTGAGGTCTAACCTTTTGGCCAAACTACCAAGAGGGTTGGAGCTGGCGTGACTCGTTCTACCTAAGTGAATAACAGAATCAAACTCATGCTCACGAAAAATATTCTCAAAGTTACTACGGGTATATTTTGCTTGGATAAGGGTTATATTTGGAGAAGAAGGTTGAAAGTCTAATCGTCGTGAGTCAATGCCAATAATTTTAATATTGGGATGCATTTTTGTTAGAAGAGTTGCGGTGATTTTGGCCAGACCACCAGCAATTCCGATAATGAGTACACTTTTTATTTTTTTTGTGCTCAATCATTCTCCAATGGTTTATTGGCCCAAAATGGCCGTCTTTTTTTCCGGCCTTCTAAAATCATATCTTTAATTTGCTCTACAATTAATTCAAGGTGAGGAGCAATTTCATTATCACTTGCTTCAGGTTTAATATCTTCAGGGAGCTCATAGGGACGACCAATATAAATATCAACGGGACTAGGCATTGGTAGAAGGCCTAAGGGCCCAAGAAGCATGGTTGGGGTTAGAGGAAAAGCTGGCGCATTTAGAAGTTTGGCCAGTTTCTTTGAATGCTGAACGTAAGGATAAAATTCTTCTGCTCCAACAACAGCAATTGGTAATATTGGTTTTTTAGCTTGAAGGGCCTGTCTAATAAAGCCCTTAGTAAAGTTTTGGAGTTTATAATAGTCTTCGTGGTTTTTAGCTATTCCTCGAACTCCTTCAGGAAACACTAAAACAGACTCACCTTGCTCAAGAAGCCTTTGGCAATTTTCTCTATCTCCAAGAACTGCTCCCCCTTCAGCGAAAAGTTGTCCTATAAAAGGGATGGCAGGTACAAACCTTTCTACAAGAGGTCGGAGAACTCTTGGTTTTTCCATCTCTAGGACAAAGGCCAAGCATATTAACATGGCATCAATTGCTATTTGTCCAGAGTGATTGGAGGCCACTATATAGGGTGAGTCTTGCACATTCTCTTTACCGAAAACTCGAACCTTAAAATATTTGTAATATATGGGATGTAGGATGGAGAGTACCTTCTTGGCCCTTTTCAGATCGAGCCCGTATGGGTCTGATCCATTAGGGTAGTGAGACTCAAGGTGAGTAATAATTTGGTCGATTTCCTCATCTGGGACTTTAAATGAGTCTAGAATATCTCTAAAATTAAAAGGCATATTTTATCCTAACTCCTTAATATTAAATAGTATCTAACTATACAAGTATTTTACCTTATTGGCCTTCCTTCACAATGAACTCAGGAGTGATTATAATCTGAAGTAGGTCGCTTTTGCGCAAGGAGTAACGATATGAGTAAGTCTTCAGATTGGAAAAATGTAATGAGCGAAATATTTAATACCTGTCAGGACGAATTAAAGCGTACCACCGAGATAGGTAAAAAGATGATTTCGGTCTCTCGAATGAATACAGTACTTAATGAGACTTACCAAAACTTAGGTAAAATTACGGTTGAGGCCATTCGTGAGGGTCGACTAGATTGGGATGATCCCGAAGTAGAAGAAATTTTAAAGAAAGTGGCCCAATTCGAAAAGGATATTGAGGAAGTTGAGGGTGATGTTTATAAGATAAAGTTTCCTGAAACTCAAAAACCTAAAGACAAGAATGAACAAAGTTAACAAGACTTCTTTCTAACTCGTTTAGTCCAGTTCTTTTTTCTGCAGAAACATCAAAGACCATTGATAGATCTTCTTTGTCAAATCTCTGAGATTTGATTTTTTTAAGTTGGGCCCGTTCCTTTTGAGTTTTAAGCTTATCTATTTTATTAAAAAGAAGAAAAGAGTTGAGATCATAATTTTCTAGAAATTCAAAAAACCCTAAATCTGCAGCTTGGAACGGGTGGCGGCAATCTTGGATACAGAGAAGCAAAACCTCTTCAGGAATTAAGGAAAAGAAGCTCGCCATCAGTTTTTCCCAATTCTTTTTTTGTTCACGACTTACTTTGGCATACCCATAACCAGGAAGATCAAAAAGGTAAAAACTTTTATTATTTTCGAGAAAGACTTCAAAAACTATGACCTGTTGGGTTCTACCTGGTGTTTTAGAGGTTCTCGCAATACCTTTGCCAAACAGCGCATTAATAAGGGACGATTTTCCAACATTTGACCTTCCAATAAAGGATAGCCCAACTTGCTTATGATCGTTAAAAAACGATTCTAGCTCCTCAACCTTACTAAAAGCGAAACGGAATTTGACTTGTGTATTTCTAAAAATTGACATGAGTTACTTTTAAGCACTCTTTGCTCATTTGGCCACCCATTATAGTCAAAGTTTAACAAACAGGTCTTATTTTCATACTGACTCCCTCCCTAAGCAACTGAAATTCTTATACAGCAATATGGCCCAAGCTTTGAAAAGGGTTTTTTCCATAAGGAGAACAAAATGAGAGAACTCAATTATGTTGGAAAGCAGCTTGCTACAAATGGTGCCAGACTTGGGGATTGCCTAAAAATTAGTCCTTTTAGAGGAAATAAGAAAACAATATATCTTAATAGAACAAGATATATTCTCAGCGGTCATTTTAATGATAAAGGCGTTTTTCATAAGGGATTCTGTTTATCTCTCCCTTCACTTAAAGGAGATCATTTAGATGTAGAGTTAAAACACGTTAAAATTCAAGATCCTACAACTCAACACTGTTATCAAGTTTATCAACTCAAATCTTTAGGTGCCCCTTTTAGAATAAATGGTGTCGTATCCTATATGTCCTACTTAGGACGAGGTGATGAACTTGATGTAGGACCGAACCGACTTATAGTTGAGGGACCAAAAAATCAAACGGAGTCTGTGGGGATTTCACTTGATCAGAAAATTATCAGTAGTTCTCTAAGTTTATTAATAGAAGGGGATACCGGTACGGGAAAGAGTCGGTTGGCCAAAATTATCCATGAAAAATCCGGTCGAATAGGCTCTTTCGTACACATTAATATATCTTCTTATTCGGAGGCCTTAGTAGAATCCGAAATCTTTGGTCATGCTAAAGGAGCTTTTACGGGGGCGATAAAAGAAAAAAAAGGTGCTTTAGAACAGGCCAATTATGGAACTTTATTTATTGATGAGATCGATTCTCTTTCTTTAGACCTACAAACCAAATTATTGCTTTTTTTAGACCATAAAAAATATAGGAGAGTAGGAGAGTCTAAAGAAAGACAAGTCGATGTACGACTTATTTTTGCTTCAGGAAAGATCCTCAAAAACTGTGTTCAAAAAGAAAGAATGAGAAAAGACTTCTACTTTAGAATTTCTAGTGGCTTTAAAATTCAACTCCCAAGTCTCAAAAATAGTCCTGAACGTTTAAAAAAATTTATAGGTCATTATGAGTCAACTCATAATATAAGTTTAAGTCCCACTTTAAAGGATTTTTATATTAAATATAGTTGGCCAGGAAATTTTCGGCAAATTCAATTTCACTTCGATAAAAAAAAGCTTATTTCGAATAAGAATTATTGGGAGTATGATTGCGTAGATGATGAACTAATTGAAAATGAAACCTTTGAAGAGAATTTTAAAGGAATGAGTCTTCAACAGATTAAGGCCAACTATGCATTTCATATTTATCACAGTACTCAAGGGAATACTTCTTTATCTTGCAAAATTCTTGGAATAACCAGTGTGACTTTGAGAAGTCTTCTAAACTCTTATGAAAAGGTATTTAGCCAGCGAGAATATTTTTAATGTAAACCTCTTGGATTTCTCCTTTTACACCCAGCTCTTTAAGAAGAGAGTTTACATCTTTGATAACTTTAAGTTTGATAATTCTTTTACCTTCATCATTAAGCGGTAACTCAGGGATAATGGGTTCAATGGTAGAATTAATTTTATCCAAGATTAACCTCTGTTGAAGGCCCCAGTCTTTTAAAAAGTAAGCTGCTATATAACGATTAGTAGCTTTAAAAGCGAGGTCCATATACAGAGACTTCATTGAGGATGCTGATTCAATATAGACAGGCATTTTAACATTAGGAACTTCAAATATCTTTTTATCTAGTTGGTAGTAAGATGGCTTTTTAAGGCTTTCTTCTACTGAAACGGAATAGCTACTTA
>JAURDE010000028.1 GCA_030828105.1 Bdellovibrionota bacterium
ATACCCTTCTTCAAATCTCTCTTACCTAATAAGCCAGTACTCAAATTAAACTTATATGGTAAAGGATCGCTAGGCTTAATATTTTCTTCGAAAATTGTTACACCTGTTTTGAAGTCCCCTTCTTTTATAAGCTCAAGGGCAAGATTAAGTTTTTCTTTTCTATTAAAGGCTCCTTCTTTTACTTTATCTAATTTCTCTAAGGTAGCTGGATTAATTTTTGGTTCCTCATCTTGAGCTCTTAACTCTAAAGGAGCAATTACAAAAACAAGTGCCAAAGGGATTATAAAACTCTTCCTTAACTTAAAGAAAAAACTTATCGAAAAAAGAATTACTCCCAAAATAGCTATAAAGTGCCCATAAACTGGTCTTGTTGTTATTTTTGACTTCGATATTTTTTCTTCATAATTACCTCTGAAAAACCTTAAAATTTGTTCAGTTGGTATTGAATATGAAGAAACGACCCAGTACTTATAATTTTCAACCATTTCTCCGAACTTTTTTAAAAAACCTTCGTCTAATTTAGAAATAATCTTTTTTCCATTATGCATTTTATAGCCTCTAAAAGTATTATTTCTCGATCTTTGGGGTATAGGGCCTCCGTTTAATGAGCCTACGCCAACCATCGCCAGCGAAATATCTCCTTTTATAACTTCAATAGGAAGTCCATCGTGCTCTTCTGCATCAGTAAAGACAAGAATATTACCAACCACTTCATTTTTATTGCCTGACTTTTCTTTAAAATATTGGACTGACTCTAGAATTGCTTGGCTAATATTAGATCCACCATGGAGAATATTTAAGCCGGATAAACCTGCCACACGACTATCAAGTAAATCCAGATCATCGGTGAAGGGAACAATCCTTTTTTGATTATCTGAAAAAAGGACAACTGCGACCTGATGGCCAAATGCATTTTTAATAAAGTGTCTTGCTAGTAATATGGCCTTCTCATATCGGTTTGGACGAATATCTTCAACCAGCATACTGGCAGATGAATCAATAATGATTATCGTTTTTTGATCTGGAATATTCGTCTCTATTTTTTCTTCTGGGCCTCTGAGGTCTGCTAAGGAGAACAAAAGAAGAGCAAGACCTATAAAATAAAAAAATCTACCCAATCTAAAATCAATACTCGGTAAATAGAACCAATGCTTTTTAATCCAACTTATAAATAATTTATCGTTTTTATTTTTCCATACGAAAAACAAAGTAAATACTGCAATTATGATAGGAATAAAAGTAGTATTCATAAATTTCATACTACCTCCCTAATTAATTTAAGTCTTAAAGTTTCAACGAGAAGAAGTAAGAAAACACCTATAAAAAGATAATTGTAATATAGTTCTTCATATATCATTTTTCCACTCTGCTCTATCTCAGTTCTTTCAAGTTTTTCAATTTCTAATAGTACCTCTTTTAGTGATTCCTCACTTTCGGCCAAATAGGCCTTAGCTCCTGTTATATTAGAGATTTCTTCAAGAGTTTTAAAATCTATACTTCCACCAGGGATATTTTGATAATATCCGCTTATCGCACTTCCTGTTGGTATTTGTGCATCCTCCCTACCACCAACACCGATTGTATAGACTTTCATATTGGCCTCTTTTGCCATTTCGGCGGCCTGTAATGGTGTCATTGTTCCCACGTTACTTACACCATCTGTAAGTAGGATCACTACTTTATTTTTAGCTAAGGTTTGTGAGCCCCTTCCTACAGCCAAACCTAGAGCATCACCAATATTTGTTCCACTTCCCAAGAAGCCCACCCTTATCTCTTTTATAATTTGTCTGATAAGCTTTAAATCAGTAGACAGAGGTAATAGAGTGAATGCTTTTTCTGAAAAAATAATAATACCAATTCTATCTTTTGGTCTCAGCATAACAAATTCTTCAATTTTTCTTTTTGCTGCCTCCAAGCGATTAGGTTCAAAATCATTTGCTAACATTGATCGGGAAACATCAACTACAAAAAAGATATCATTAACTTCAATTGATGATTTAGAAAAACCAATTGGTTTTCTAGGTAAGCTAAGAGAGAATGTGATTAGAATCCAAGCGATAAATCCTAAAAGGAATAAAAGACCTCTTGTAGCATTATTTGATTTAGTGCTCGCTCGTTTTGGAAGTATAAGCTCAGGTCTTTTCCTTACATAGAAAAAATGTAGTGACCAAATAACTAGCCCTAAAAGGCCTATAAGACTATAAAGATAACCGTTAAACTCCATTTTTAATCTCTATATCCTTTTTAAATGTGTTATAACTTTCACTAACTAATTGAATATCATGTTTATTCTTATTTTTTTTAAACTGAACTTGATTGATTTGAGTTCTAAAACTCAGAAATTTATTTTCATCATACTTTAGGATATTCTTCCACTGATCTCGCTGGTCATAAATTTTCTCAAAATCCTCTAATTCACTTGCTCTAGAAAAAACTCTAACCCAAGTCTCGATTTCCTCTTTTTCTTTTCTTAGTAAATCCTTTTTATATTTATACTTTTTCCACATTTTGAAGGTATAAAAAAACACAACAAGGAGGATTATTACAGTAACCATCATCCATGGTCTTAGCTCAAAATCTTTTAAGACTCTTTCTTGATCAATTAACGTATAGCCTTTTATTTCAACTGGCTGACCTTCTGTTTTGATATTTATATGAGTAATAGGAATATCAATATCTCCAAGCTTTAGTTTTAGTTTGTCATTTTTGGGTTCGAAAGGCTTAATCATAACCCCTTGCCAATAAGCTTCTAAAACATCTGGGTTATTTTCTGACTTTTTTATTTCTTTGATTTTAGAAATAAATAATGAATCTAAAATAAACTGACCTTCTAATCTTAAAAGAGAATTATAATAACTTTGCTCAATAGGATGGACAGTGATAACCCCCTCAAAAATCTGACCGAGCTTTAACGCTTTTTGATTATTGTTTTCTACAGTTATCTTAACGCTGGGTTCACCAAAAGCTGATATATTGATAAAAAAAATGCATACAAGAATAGCATATCTGACCATCTTATAACATCTCCTTAACGAAATCTTCTAGGTATCTCTGATGAACTTTTATTGTCTTAAACCTTTCTTCTATTGCAAATTCTTTAGGTTTTTTTTCCTTTGAAGAAATATAGTTTAAATGACCTTTACCTGAAAAATAATCTTTCATTGAGAATACTGAAAATGGTACCTCCTCTCCTAAGTCAATAGGAGAAAGAAGCTGAAAGCAATGTAAATGACTGCGGTATAATATTTTTTCTAGATGCTCCTGATCTAAAAAATCATTAAAGTCAGAAAGCAGAACTATTTCTCTATTTCTTTTTAGCTCAGGCAAAAGACCTAAAAGAATTTTTTCACTCTGAACTTGTTTATCTCTAATAAAATTTAAATTGATATTTCCTTTTTCATTGAGAATTTTTTCTCTTTCTAAATATTTTACTAGGGAAAAAATTCCTTTTTCGCCTGAGGAGGTAGGAAGTCTAGTTAACTTATCTGTAACTAGAATTGGCGTAACATAATCGTGAGTTTCTTTGGCCAATAAATTTAATAGGCAGCAAATTTCTATTGCAGCTTGAAGCTTTGAAACTCCATTGTATCCTGTCAACATTGTTGCCGATGTATCTATAACAACGACAATCTCTACATTTCTTTCTTCTTCGTAGGTTTTTATATAAGGTTCACGTTTTTTGGCCAAAAGCTTCCAATCAATATGACGAATATCATCTCCATGTGTATAAACTTGGTGCTCTTTAAACTGTAAACCTGTACCCCTAAAGTGAGACTTTAACATTCCAATGGAGTAAGCGTTTGAATTTTTAAATATGTTGGATTTTATAGACCCAACAACTTTTCGAACTTCTTCAAAATTCATTTAAACTACCGATTGAGCAATTCTTAGAGCTACATCCCTACCGTTTATCTTATCAATTGTAGCCTCATAGCTTAATATAATTCTATGGCCCATAACTGAAGGTATAATCTTCATTAAATCATCAGGAGAAACAAAGTCTCTTCCGGCCATAAAAGCTTCAAACTTACTAATTCTATAAAGCCAAATAGCGGCCCTTGGTGATGCACCAGCTAAGATGGCACCCTCAAACTCCTTGATAAAGTTTTTATTTGATGGCCTGGTGGCTTGAACGATATTTATTATTAAATCTTTAATCTTATCATCAACATACATTTTATCTATATGATCTTGAGCTTCAATCAAATCTTTCGTATCTAAAATAGGTTCTAAATCATTGAGAGGGTTTTTATTTAAATCCAGTATACTTTTTTCAGCTTCGAAGTCCGGGTAATCCACAAAGATTTTCATCATGAATCTATCCATTTGGGCCTCAGGTAATGGATAGGTTCCTTCTTGCTCAATTGGATTTTGAGTAGCAAGAACAACAAAAGGAGAGGCCAACTTATGGCTTTTCTCCCCAATTGTGACCTGTTTTTCTTGCATAGACTCTAATAACGCAGCCTGTACTTTAGCTGGAGACCGATTTATTTCATCGGCTAAAAGAAGTTGTGTAAAGATAGGCCCAAATTTTGTAGAAAACTCTTCATTCTTTTGACTATAAATCATAGTTCCAATGAGATCAGAAGGTAATAAGTCTGGAGTAAACTGTATTCTTCGAAAAGTAAGATCACATAGCTTACTCATGGCCGATACACTTAATGTCTTTCCTAAACCTGGCATCCCCTCAATGAGTAAATGTCCTTCACAAACAAGTGCCGCCAAGATCGAGTCTAAAAGTTCATCCTGCCCGAATATAACTTTCTTAGCATTTTCTAAAGCTGCATTCATTTTTTCTCTTATCTGATCACTCATAAAAACACTCCTTATTCAACGAGGTATAAAATAAATTTAATATAAAATCCTTTATCTAAAAAGTCTGTGAAAGGATGGTCATGGCCTTGAATGCCCATATCTATCATTTGAGCTTTCTTCCCATGAAATTTAAATGCTTTTTTTACACTCTGATCTAAATCCATAAAATCCACATTTTTAGTACATGACCCTACAGCAAAAAGAGCTGGTGAGTTTAATAGACCAACACACTTTTGGTGAATACTATCATATCCTCTTAACGCGCTCGCTTTTTTGTCTTTCCCTTTAGAAAAAGCTGGTGGATCAGAAACAATAACATCAAAGCTTTGTTTTTCCTTTTTACACTCATCTAAAAACTTAAAGACATCCGATCTTATACATTCTGCATTGCCATCAAACTTATTTCTAGAAACATTTTCTTTAATTGATTCTACAATTGGACTTTGATCTACAAAAAATACTTCTTGAAGGCCCGATCTTAAAAGATGCATGCCCCAACTTCCACAATAACTAAATAAATCTAAGCCGGATTTAAAAGTATGATTAATTTCATTAAGGGCCCTTTCAAGCTTAATGCGGTTAGGAGTATGATCAAAATAGTATCCATTTTTCTGAATGACTTCTCGTGATAATTGATATTCTATACCAGCATCTGTAATCACAATAGATTTTAATTGATCAAAGTCGTTATTTTCAAACTGAGGTAATCCCTCAAAAGAGCGTTTGTTTTCATTGTCGAAAAAGTAAATTTGGTAATGGGGAAAGTTTTCCTTAAGAGTTTCTTTAATCTTCTCTCTATGCCTATCTAAACCTGCAGTTGATATTTGTATAAGAATTATCTCCTTATACATATCAACGATAAGGCCTGGTAAATTATCAAAGCTTCCATAAACTAGCCTTGCTCCAGACATAGAGGATTTAAATTTTTTTCTTCTTTCAATTGATTTAAGCAATGCCTTTGTAACAAACTCATTAGAGAATTCGCTTTCATTTTTATCTTCTAGGTTTTTAAAAGGAACTGTCCCCGCAATTTTCAAGCATGCAGATTTATCTACAAATGGATTTATAATTCCCACATGAGAATAGTTTTTCGTATGATGAGGAATAAATACCCACTCTCCAGGTATAAATTGTGAAATTGATTGATCAATATCTTTTTGAAAGAAGTCTGTATGACCTCTTTCAAGATATTTAAAAGAATCTTTTTTTAATTTTAGAATTCTCAATATTTATTATCCTACTTAATTTCATAGTCAGAAAAGCTTACAATTGAGATCACCTCTTGCTTGCGAGGCTCTTTATCTTCTTTATCTTGGGGCATGATTAATTCATAGATAGTTTTAATTTGCAACTGATCTAGAAAATAGAAACTCTTAATTTTTTGATAAGATAAGGTATGAATCGTCTTAGATGATTGTATGCCTTTAATTGCACTTACAACATACTCATCAAGCACGTATTTACCTTTACTCCAGTCTGTTTTCATAAATTTAAACTTTGAATTAAGTGTTCCAACTGGGCTTTGGGCCTTAATTTTTTCAAGAATGCCATTTTTATCAAATGAAAGATACATTTCAGAGGCTATCTGTTTATAACTAGGGTCTATTGCCTTTAGGGTCGTACCTTTTTTTTGGGAATAATAAGACAACCTATACCCTTTAAACTTTTCTATTAATGGTAACGGAACGACAAAATCTATTCTATTTGAAATTAAAGAGATAAGTTCATTCTTTAACTCAACGAATCCATCAGGTAATCCATGAACTTCAATTTTAAAATTCCTCTTTGGCTTCCATTTGACTTGAAAATAAACATCCTTTCTAGGTTCCCAGTTAAACCTTTGATTAAGGACCTCAACAAGATTTGAGACCCTCACTTTAAAATTCATCGAGGTCACTTGCTTTTGCGTTGGATTATATAAATTGTTATCAAAACTTCTCAATAAACTAAGCTCATTCGACCAAACTGTTGAGTGAAAAATGAGTAAAAAAAATGCAATAATTTTCATGACTTACTCTCTAAATAGGTTTAATAGAGTTTATCATTTCATCACCCTTTATAACAATAAGATGAAAGATATTCCTTCCAATGCTCTATGTAAGATACAACAATATGCTTCTCTTTTTTAAATATAACCTTCCCCGGTGTTCCTTTGACTCCTTTTAAGTTTTTTACCTGAGTATAGATTAGGGGTATTTCTAGGATATCATGTCCACCTTGATCTCTGAGTGCTGAACCTAAGGCCGAGAAAAGATCAAAATCAAGAGATTGATTTGAAGCAAGCTTTAAAATTAGATGTGAACTAGGCATACCATCAAGATGGAACCAATAGTCACTTTTATTGGCCCATTGGGACCTGATATGATCATTACCTTTACTATTTTTTCCACAAGCGACACTCATACCAGATGATGTTTTAAGCTCCCAAAAACTATCCTCATTCTTTTGTTTTGAGTTTTGTATTACTTTCCCTTTTTCCCAAACAGGAGATATCACTTTTAAATTTTCAATAGATAAGCTTAATGGAGATGAATCCTCAGTACTTTTCATCTCATTTACGGCCTGCTTCAACCTCTGCTCTAATAGTATTGACGCTTTTTTAAGTCTTTTAGATTTTAAAAATATAAGGTCTCTTTTTTGATAAAAGTTAAGATGATGAGGCAGTTTTATTTTAAAATCTTTATATATGAAAATTTCTTTATCTAACTCTTCGACTTCGATGTTTTGCATATATTTTTCAATCTCGAAAGCGAGACATGCTCTTTTATAGTCTTTTTTGATCCTTTCTATTTTTGTCTTAATTTTTTTTAACTTCTTCTTTGCGTCTTTATTATGTGATAGTTGTTTATCCAATAATTGGAAATAGTTTAAAACTCTATTTTCAGTCAGCTTTTTATCAGTAAAATGCTCAAAAGAGCCCCTGCCAACTTCATCAAAGACATCAAACTCAAGAATATCTTGACTCTCATATTGATTCGTCCAGGATTTAAACAGTTTTAATTCCCCTCTTTTATTTTTACTTAAAAAACAAAAATAAAGCTTTCTTCCTCCCCAAAAAAATCCTAATTTTTTTGCCTCCTTTTTAAGGTGAAAATGAATAAAAATCGAACGATCCTTGGGATCACATTCAATCCTATCCATCATCCCACCCTTCAAATTTGCCCTTAAAAACTCTAAAAATGTGTCCTTAATTCGGTATTGGGCCTTAGGAGCTTGATCATCAATCAACAATCCCTCGTGACCTGCTCCCCTTCCTAAGTAAAGAACTTTTGAAAGTTGAGGAAACCTTAGAAGAAGTGCTATATAATGGGGTGTTGACTGGATTTTTTGAACAGGTACGACTTTAATACCTTTTTCATCAAAAAGGTCATTAATTTTTTTTACGTTAAATTTTAATTCTTCAAATGATTGGGCCATGGCAATTAATATATTAGATCTCAATAATTTAGAAACCTTAAAATTTCTTGATTGGAACCATATTACTGCAGAAATTGCATCATATTCTCATTTCGAGCCCACACAAGACCTACTATGCGCAGCGCCAACCTTTAAAGGAACTCAATTTATTAAGGAAAGGATAGATGCAGTAAGTTATTTTGTCGAAACAGAGCTAGACCACATTGGGCCCACACTTTCTTTATTGAGAAACTTACCTTACCAAGCTGAGTTTTTTAAAATTATTACCCATATCTCCAAGGCAAAAATATTTACTTTTAAAGAACTTAATTTCTTGGCCAACATCATCTCAACTCACTCAGAAATAAAAAGGTTGATGAATAAAGCACCCTTTCAGGAAAGGTTTGAAACTGAGGCCGATTTTGCTCGAAAGGTTAGGAATAATTTTATTCGTCCTCTTCGTGTTTTTGTAGATCCAAATGGTGAGGTTGACTATAGTAAACACCCCGAGCTTTCTAAAATCTTTGATGAAATTGTTAAAATAGAGCGTTCAATTAGAGAAAGAATCAAAACGATATCTCATGGCCCTCTTTATAAAGATGCTCTTCAATATGCAGAACATGATACTATAAATGATCATTTTGTATTGGCCATAAGGTCAGATAGCTATAAAGCAGAGCAAGGACCTATCGTTTCTCGAAGCTCAAGTGGCCTAACTTTATTTGTTTCACCTCCTGAGCTTTCTGAAAAAAATAGTAAACGGCTTTTTCTCCTGGCCGAACTTGAAGAAATCATTTCTAAAATTTGTGCATATTTTAGTGAACAAATTCATCCTTTCTCTGATCAATTTAAAAAAGTTCAAAATAATCTAATTTATGTAGACGAAGTTGTAGCTAAATCTCAATACTCTCTTAAAAAAGACCTCTTTAAACCAGAACTAACATTAAATAAAGAGCTCCAATTAAAATCATACTTTCATCCTCTAATAGAAAATCCTGTTTTAAATGATATAGATATTTCTAAAGATAAAAAAGGAATGCTTATTTCTGGCCCAAATACTGGTGGAAAAACAGTTACCTTAAAATCTATTGCAATTAACTATTTATTTCTTCACATGGGAATGTATACTCCTTCGAAAAAAGCAAAATTATACCCGTTTAAGAAAATCTTCTATTTTAGTCATGATCAACAAGACCTTAAGAGTGGGCTTAGTTCTTTTGCTAGTGAAGCAAAAAATTATCTCTACCTCCTCGAAGAAATACGTAATGATGAGGCACTCATTTTAATAGATGAAATTTTTAATTCAACTAGCTCAGAAGAAGCTTCCGCTTTGGCCATCGCACTCATTGAAGAAATATTTAGAATCAGCCAATCTCTGATTTTTATCTCAACTCATCATCAATTTTTAAAGGCCTATACTCATCAACAAAGACAACTTCTTTCATGCCACGTAGGTTTTGATTCGATAAATCACTCTCCTACATTTAAACTCGTTATGGGAACCCCAGGTGGTTCAATGGCCTTCGATATTTTTCAAAAGCTATGTCAAAACTTTAAACTGCATAACAATATAGGGGATAGAGCAAGAGAAGTTCTTGAGTCTGATAAATTAAACTATGAAAACCTTATTAATGAACTTATAGAGAAGCAAACTCACCTTGATCAGGTTATTGAACAAAATGAAAAAATTCGCCAAGACCTTGAAAGGAAAAAAAGGCAACAAGATGGATTGCTCGTTTTACAAAAAGAAAAGATTCTCTCTGAGTTTAACAAAAAACTAGATAAGCTTCTTTCTGAAGCGCAATCATTATCCTATCAAGTTAAAAAAGGACAAATTGGAGCAAGAGGCTTACAAAGAAAAACCTCTACAATACAGCACGAAGCAAGAGACATAAGTTCCCCTCAAGGTATTAAAGAGAATAAAAAGCCTTCTCTTAGTATAGATCAACTAAAGGTAGGTGATACTGTTTACTCTCATCTTCTAAAGAAAAATGTTCAGATTGAAGGATTGAAGGTTAAACAAAAAAGGGCCTATATAAGATCTGGTAATAAATCTCTATGGTGTGATGTGGATAATTTATCTAGTGCAAAAAAACAAAAAGTAGAAAGGCCAAAGATTCATGTTTCTAGAAATATTTCAAACCGAGTCGAATATGATTGCCGAGGAATGAGATTAGATGAATTTCGTGAGCTTATTGAAAACCTTGCTATCGCTGTTGAGAATGAAGAAATTCCATTTGCCCTTGTTATCCATGGCCATGGTGATGGAGTGCTTAAAGAGCATATTAGAAAAAGGTTTCATCAAGATCCACTTATTAGTTGCGGCCCAGACGAAGGCAATGATGGTTGTAGTAAATTAGAAAAAAAATAATTATCTAATAACCGTTCCAATTCTCCATGGTCTAAATTTAAAGGCGTGTTCTCCGAAAGGAATAATCATAGAAAACCAAACGAACATGGCCTCTCCTTTAATGACCTCTCTGGGAACAAAACCCCAAAATCTAGAGTCATAAGAAAAGTCTCTATTATCTCCCATAACGAAAAAGTGACCTTTAGGAACAACTCTTTCGTCATAATCAACTTTAAAATAATTATCACTATCAAACTGGATAGTATGTTTTGCTTCCCCATTTTTTACTTCAAAGAACTTGAGGTTATATAGTTTGTACTTTTCATCCATATCATCGAAAAACTTTTTCCCATCAAGCTCTGTAGTAGCAATGGCCTCACCATTTATATAGACTATTTTATTTCTAATTTGGATTGTATCCCCAGGAAGTCCAATTACTCTTTTTATGTAATTTGTTGATCTATCTTTTGGATATTTAAAAACTACAACATCACCTCTTTTGGGATCCGATTTTCCGAAAAGATATTTAGGGTTAGAATCAAATCCAAATAAGTTAATATCAGTAAAAGGAATTTTAAAACCATAAGCGAATTTATTGACTAAAATAAAATCTCCAACCATTAGAGTTGGAATCATTGACCCTGAAGGAATTCTAAACGGTTCAAAAAAAGTAGAACGAAAAGTTAGGACAAGTAAAAGGATCCAAAAAATAGATTTTGCTTCCTTTTTTAATTTTTCACTTCTGGTTAATTGGACATCTTGATCTTTTTCTTTCATTTATACCCCAGAGTTTTTTGCTCTTTCCTTTTGCTTAGAAAGCCTATCTGTTACTGGATTCACTTTGCTAAAATAATAGGAAACTATTTGTTTGGCCAAATAAGTTGACTTCACATACCATTTTTTTAAATTAATATTCATGACACATATCGATATTCCAGTATTTGAAGGTCCTTTTGGCGATGCATAGGCTGTAAACCAATCTCTTTTTCCATACGGTAGACCACCTGTAATGCTTCCCGTTTTTCCTCCTAGCTCTAATTGATTTCTTAAAGAGCTCTTCATTCGCCTAAACCCTCTTGCTGTCCCCCTATCTACTGCTAACGTCATCATTCGTTGAAGTTCTCGAGAAGTAAAAGGTGCGATGGCCTGTGTTGTTTTATCATCTGGGCTCCAAACGACCTCATTTCCTTCCGAAGTCTTAACCTTTGAAATAATTCTAGGTGGCCGAAAAACTCCATTATTGGCCACAATACTAGAGAGAACTGCGCCGTGAACAGGACTAATTGTTGTTTTTTTATTGAAGCCTGAAGCTAGCTCGGCAAGATTGTATTGAGACTCAGGCATTCGAAAAATAGACTTACTTAAGTGTATATCGGCCATAATTTCTTTATTGAAGCCAAACTCAACTGCTGTCTGGAACATATCTTCACCAGTTGTATTATAAATGGCGGCCTTTCCAAAAATAACGTTATTAGAATGAGCAAAGGCCTTCTCTAGTGATTGAAAGCGATGCCAACGAGTCCTACCTTTTTTAAGTTGATACTTGTATAAGGTTGTTCCTTTTCCTGAATAAGAAAATTTTGTATTTGGATCTATGTGTTCTTTTTCAAGTAAGTTAGCGCTTGAGACTATTTTAAAAAGCGAAGCAGAAGGATGCGATACTGTAAAAGGAAGAGCATTAGTAAAAGTATTTTTTCTTCTTTCATACCCGACTGCGGAAAGAATATTTCCGGTAGCATTTTCAATGACGACCACAGCACTATAATCTGAGCGGTATCTTTTCAGTAATTTTTTAATGTATTTAGTTAAATCTTCATTAAAGGTGTACTCTATAAGATATTTATCTCCATTTATATCAAACTCTTCTGGGAGGGGATTATTACTTACAAGCTTTGCAGTGACTTGATCTTTTATTTGCTCTAGACCTAATTTCTTTTGAGCTATTAAATGCTCTTTTTTCTCCGAGTGGTATAAATATGTAAATAATAGTGAGATGCATAAAAGCAATAACAGTAAGTTAAGTCGTTTCATTGAGCTATTATGCCTTAAAACCCTTTCCTATGACAAAGTATTCCTTACTAACTGTTCGCGTCGACTTTGGTCTTAAAAAATGAATACTTTTAAATAGATTTCTTTTTTCTTTGAAAAAATCTTGTGCATCTTGAGATTCAAAAACCTTTATAACAAGGTCACCGTTATTTTTTAGAAATAGAGGGAGAACCTCGAAAACTTTTTCTACTATCTCTAAACTTCTGGCCTGGTCTACACTTTTAATCCCCGTTGTTTTAGGGGCCATATCTGAACATACTATATCAAAAGCTTGATCAATGTTTAGGTCACTAAGCTGCTCTATGGAAAAAATATCTTTTTGAAAAAGTTTAGTATTCGATTGCTGAATCTTACCATTCACTTCCTGAATATCGATGCCTACAAGTAGTCCTTTTTTACCAATCTTTTGTTGAATATATTGCGACCAAGAACCTGGGTAATAACCTAAATCAAGGGCCCTCATACCAGGTCTAATTATTTTATATTTATTATCGATTTCTTCTAATTTATATACACTTCTAGCTAGAAAATTTTCTTTTTTGGCTTTTTTGTAATAGTGATCTTTAATTTTAAATACCATGTTTTTTTGCTTTTATTTTGGCCTTGATTTCCCAAATATTAATACCATATTTCTTGATCTTGGCAATTAAAGTGCTTTTGGAAATGCCTATCCCAGAACAGGTCTTATTTACACCCCCTTGAAATTTATACAGGGCCCATAAGATATACTCTTTTTCAAATGATTCTAATGACTTATGGTATGAAAGTGACGGTTCAGTTTCCATCTCTGAAATGGTTAACCACTTCGGTAGATCTGAGATCAGGACCTTATCTTTTGCCACAAAACAACAATATTCAAGACAGTTTTTAAGCTCTCTTATATTACCAGGCCAAGAGTAATTTATAAGAATTTCGATTGTATTTTGTTCGAGAATAAGTGAAGGCTTTTCATAATAAATTTTATACTTGTTAAAAAAATAGTTTATTTTTTCTTTTAAAACCTTTTTTGAAAATCTAAGGGGGCTTAATTCAAGATTAAAAAGCATAAGTCTATAGTAAAGATCTTCTCTAAACTTTCCTTCTTCCACCATTTTTTTTAAATCTCTACGTGTGGCCAATAATAACCTTGCTTTTAATTTTTTTGGAACCGTTGTTCCCACACTATAGAAAAGACCTTCTTCTATAAGAAAAAGAAAACTCTTTTGTGCTTTTAAAGAAATGTCTCCTATCTCATCAAGAAATAATGTTCCCGTCCCTACGTTTTCTAAATAACCGGGCGAGCTGTTGATCGCACCTGTGAACGAACCTTTTTTATGGCCAAATAACTCACTTGCAAAAAGATCATCTTGAAGGGAAGTGAGATGTACATGACAAAACTTTTCTTGATGTATTTTTGAATTTATAAAAATATCTTTGGCCAATCGAGTTTTTCCTGTACCAGACTCACCTGTGATAAGAATAGGTCTTTCTAAATTATAAAAGCTTGTAAGATTCTCCATAGAAAATCTTTATCCGCTGAAAATATTAATTACTAAACTTAATTTTTTAGTTTTTCATTAATGAAATTGTTTAAATAGAAAATCTTTATCACTGGGCCTGCACCAAAGGAGAGGGCCTTCATAGCGCTTTTGCGTAAGGTTTATTAGCTCTTGCTGTTGCTGATATAGATGAATTCCTCTTTTACGACATAGAATACTACCTGCTGCTATATCCCAGATACTTTTAGGTCTTTTTGTAATTACAAAGTCAATCGCCCCTGTTGCAAGCAAGGCGAGTTTAAACGCTATGCTGCCTTTGGGACAAAGAATAAGCTTGGACTCATCGTAGCCAGCATAAATTCCTCTTTTCCATTCGCTTCTAGAAACCATGCCATGAAGTTTGCCCTCAGCTCTACCTTCAAGGTGTATAAAGCTATCCTGACAACTAATTTCTAAACCTGTGAAAGGATTAAAAATCCATCCCCAGCCATGCTCTAACCCTTTACCATCAAGGTACCCTAGAGACACAGCACACTCTGGAATTCTTTTAATTAATTCACGCGTGCCGTCAATAGGGTCGAGCACAAAACTAGGGAACACTAACTTATTATGATCTTCCTCACTGTAAAAATTTACCGAAGAATCCAGTTGGTTTTTAAATATATCTGAAACCGCCAAGTCAATCTCTGTCACTAAAGTATTATCTTCCTTTTTACTGATATCGAGTTCGGACTTGGCCAACATATCTCCAACAGCATTGATTATTTCTTTCTTTATATTTTCTCTATTATTCTGCTCTAGCATGGCCTAAAACCTCTCTAGGATTGATTTTTAAAAAAGTTTTCCACAATTTGAAGCTAAGTTTTCCACAAAGGCATTTTGCAGACTACAATGGTCGGTTGTTGTAAGAACCACCAAGCTTATCCAATAATTTCATATACTTATAGCTCATATTTGGAGTTAAGTTTTTTTCCTTTGTCAATTTCTCCATACTTTGAAATTGAGTTTTCCACAATTACATATCAAAAAACTTTATAAAAATTTTAACTCTTCCTTCTAAATGAGAATCAAGTAAACATATTAAAATATATACCACATATATGATATTTCTCTTGGATCTTAGTCTTGAAAGTGATTGAAATAAAAGCTCCAAAGGTATGAGACTTAAAAAGGCAACAAACCAAATAATACCAAAGCTTCTTACTAAGTTAGGTGCCCAAAAAAGTGAAAAGATCACTATGAATGAGAAGAAAAATACTAATTGAAAAGACCTTCCAAACTTAAAATCAAAACTTTGAAATATACCCCATTCTTTCCTCAAATATTTTATCAACAAAATCAACAGACCAAATATTGAAATAGAAAAAAAGGCCTTAGATTCAATTAAGTTTACAAACTTAAGTAATAAATATGAATTAAACTCTGGGTTAGGTGTCCATGAATAATCATTAGTCAACAACACACCTAGACTCAATAAAAACCCAAATAGGGCGTATCGCAAAAACTGAACTCTATACCATCTCGTATTTTCTTTTAGAAAAAATAGGTACAAAGATGCAAGCTGTAAAACACTTATTAGGATGTATGAACTATTAATTAAAGTCCCCAAAAATCCAACTAACCCAACAAATAAACCTGCTCTATATGTTGAACTTTTAACGGCCCAAAAACTGGACCAAACAAAGAGGATTGAAAAAGTTGTTAATAAGGAGTCTCCATAATTAGAGGCCAAAAATTTTGAAAATGACCATGAAGAAATAAGAGCAAAAACACCCAATAACGATAAGCGTCTAGAAAAGAAAAACCTCAAAAGGGGGTACAGTGTAAGAAGGTAGAGGCCCATTCCAACTACATAAAAATGCATCGACCAACCTACTCTAAAAAGTTCAGGATACTTTATAAACGGATAATAATTAACAGTGAGATAATTCCATAATGGTGCGCTTATACTTGAAGTAGGATCAAAAAATAGCTTTAGAGCATCTTTATTAACTAATCTAGGAATCTCGGGAATAGAAACAATAAAAAATAAAATAATAAGTCCAAGAAGGGTTTTCTCAAAACGGTCTAAATATTTGAATTCCGTTAAGTGACTGGTGACAGATTCTTCAATAATTTTTCCTCGAGTAGGCCATGAATAAAATAAACCAAGAATGACCCATGTGACCCAAAACAGGTTATTTATCCACTTCGGAGGGAAAAGATAAAGAAGGTTAAAATATAAAATGAAAAAAACCATTCCTAAAAGAAGTCTATAGACGATTCTATCTAGAGAAGAATTAACTCTAAAATAAATTTTAAGCCTATGATCAATCTCCTTGCCTAAGAGAAACCACTGACTCATTAAAAAGAGTATAAAAAACAATAATAATCCATGTTGAAATTCTTGGGGCAGTAGTAGAGATTTAGGTAGTAGTACTGGTACTAATAAAAATATTGAATAAGACAAGGCCCTATAGATAAAAAACTTGGACTTAAGCGCCAAAATGCTTGATTTTTCGTTGAGAATTGACTCCATTTGCAGACCATTTTAATCAAGTAAGTTAACTGTATCTATCCCTTTTTAACACGCTCGCCACCAATAGTGGAACTTTCTAAGAAAATTGTGCCCTAAATAGGAAATAAGTCTATATATGCTAAAATTGACATACTGAGCCATAACTAGAGTCAGGAGGACTTTTTGGCCATTTCTTTCGGATCTATAAATACGGGACTTCCCAAGGATATTGTTAAGCAGATAATGGAAGCTGAGAAAATCCCTATTAGAAAAATGGAAGATAATAAAGCAAAAATAAGCGAAAAGAAAATTCTCGTTAATGAATTAATTCAACTCGTACGTGATGCCTCGAATATTATTGCTAACAATTCAACCGCTAGAAGCCTAAGAGAATTAAGCATAGAAACAAATGAGGATATTATTGGTGTCACAGCAGATAAAAATATCGCAGAGCCAGGAAGTCATCAATTTGAAGTTACACAATTGGCAAGAAGATCATCAGCTATGACAAGTGGCTTCGAGGATAAAGATGAAAGCTATGTTGGTGTAGGATTTATCCAGTACTTCTTACCGGATGGAGAATCTCGATCAATTTACGTCGATAGTGATAATGCAAGTTTAAGTGGAATTGCCAAATTAATTAATTCAGATCCAACTAATGGTATGAAGGCGAATGTTGTTAATGATGGAAGTGGTACAGAAGAACCATATCGACTTATAATAACTCTTCAAGATACAGGTGATGAGAAAAGGGCCGATTTCCCTTATTTTTATTTCGTCGATGGGGAAAAGGACTTCTACTTAGAGTTTGAAAGAGAAGCGGTGGATGCCAAAGTAAAACTAGATGGCTTCGAAATAGAGCTTCCAGAAAATAAAGCGAGTGAACTAATCCCAGGGTTAACTATAGATTTACGAAAAGCATCTCCAGGGACTGAATTCAGCATTAATGTATCAGAAAATATCGAGGCCATTCAAGAAAAAATAAGTGATCTTGTATTGAAGGTAAACGGAATCTTCAAATTTATAAAGACTCAAAACACACTAGATGAAAATACAGATACATCAAGAACTCTTGGTGGTGATATTACTCTCCAATCGTTGGAAGGTAGACTTCGTTCAGCTGTATTTGCAAATATCCAAACAGAGTTTGGCCCGCGAAGACTTGGTGATCTCGGAGTAAAATTTCAGAAAAACGGTCTACTTCAACTCGAACCCAGTGAATTAAGTGCAAAAATTAGTTCTAATTATAAAGAAGTAGCACAAATACTACATGGCCATATTACTGAAGAAGGAATTAAGACAGAAGGATTTGTTAATAAGATTGATAATGTTTTTCGTGTTGTTTTAAGAATGCCAGATGGACTACTTCAATCGAGAAAAAAAGGTATTCAAAGTCAAATAGATTTGATCGACCGTAGGATTCAAAATAAACAAAGAATGATAGAGAACAAAGAAAGAATAGTAAAAGATAGGTTTTCAAGGCTAGAAGGTGAAATAGCAAGAATAAAGGGTCAAGGAGCTGGAATTTCGGCGATTCAAGCAGGAGCAGCAGCAACCCAAGGTATGGTAACCCAATTAGGTTAATGATATGAGGAGTAAATAATGAATTATGGTGTCGGAGCTTACAAGAAAACTTCTGTAAATACTGCTAGTAAAGAACAGATTCTATTAATGCTTTACCAGGCGGCTATTAAAAACTGTAAAAAAGCTATCGATGCAATAGATGAAGGGGATGTCGCTAAAAAAGGTGAATATATTAGTAAACTACAAGATATTGTTGTAGAGCTGAACAACTCCCTTGATTTTAAAGTTGGAGGAGATATTGCTAATGAGCTGGCATCTCTTTATGATTTTGTATTATTTTCAAGTACAAAGGCCAATCTAAATATTGATTCAAAACCATTACAAGATTGTTTAAATGTTATTAATACACTCTATGATGGTTGGGTTGAGGCCATTAGATCCCTAAAGGACAAGCAGGAATAGAATAATGAGAATGGGTGATTTAATTCTCATTAAAATAATGAAACATCTAGACTATTTAGACTGCTTAGAAATCTCAACTCGAAAAATTCTTAAACTTAGTCTATCAGAAGGAATTGATGGACTAGAATGCCTAACTGAAAATAGAGAACGTCTCATAAATATTATTAAGAGTCATCAAATGACAATATCATCAGATATAAAAGAAATTATGAGAAACAGAGACGTTGTAGATAACGAGTTAAAAGATATTTTTAAGGCTTGGGGGTCAGATACACATCTTATTATAGAACGAATTAAATTACTTGAGGAAAATGTTTCCCACGCATTAGAAAACAAAAGGGTAGAGCTTCAAAAAGGACTTATACATCTTCATAAAGAAAAGAAACTAGTAGAAAAATACAGTCTCTCTACTGTCAAATAATTACACCCCTTTTTGACAAAAATTCTCTCTCATGGTCAAATATAAGAGGTCTAATGACTAGACTACCATGATACCTATAGGAAGAGGTTTCAGTGAATTTCATTATAAAAAATAACCAGGACAAAGTTTGTGAGTACAAGATTTAAGATAATCTCATATGAAATAAAAGAATCTAAAACTGGCGAGAAAATTCCTGTAGTCAATGGAATCCATCTTCACTCAATTTATAATCCAGTTAAAGAAGCTGAAAACTTCATTGAAGAAAACAGCAACCTATTAAAAGAGAACTCCAATATCCTCGTATTGGGACTTGGGTTTGGGTACCATATTAAAGAGTTAATTGAGCGACTCAAAGATTTCCATGGAGATAGTTTTCAAGTTTTTATTATTGAGCCGATTGATCAACTCGTAAATGATTCAAAAGAACTTTTAGATTCGTTTAAAAATACCAATATCATTACAAACCTCACAGTAGAAGAGCTTTATAGTGATAGAGAGTTTATAAACTTTTTGGTCACTAAACCTGCTTTACTTGCACATCCATCATCGTTCAATTTATCTAA
The DNA here is from genome assembly GCA_030828105.1 of Bdellovibrionota bacterium. Taxonomy (GTDB): domain Bacteria; phylum Bdellovibrionota; class Bacteriovoracia; order Bacteriovoracales; family Bacteriovoracaceae; genus JAURDE01. Next base: position 19,556 of record JAURDE010000028.1, read on the forward strand.
ATCCTATTTTACAGGCCTTTTAAAGTATAAATCTGATAACAGTATTGATAAGTCACGATATCTTTTAAAAAACCACCTTCTTAAAAATATTTTTTCCACTTATCCACAAAATATTAGTCTAGATAAGCTTGTGGAAACAAAATGCAGAAATGACAAACCTATCGAAGGTGAAATCGACTACATTTTCCAAATCTATAAAGAACTCTCAAAACAAACCGGTCCAAAAGAGGAATTAAGATGAATAATACCTTAATTATAAATTTAAAACGTAATGGGGATATACTTAGCCTGGCCCACCTAATTAACTCCATTCATTCTACAAGCAAAGATCTTATATCAATCCTTATTTTTGAAGAGTTTAGGGCCGCAGCTAAACTACTTAAAAATGTTTCTCGAATCTATACTATTGATAGGAAGTCTTTTCTTTCTTTAAAAAAAAATGCCCTGTTTCATGATATTTTTTCATTCGAGAATCTATTCGTAGAACTCGAAGAAGTTAGAACACAAAGATGGGACAATGTTATCAACACATCAAATGATAGAATATCAAGCTATGTCTCTTCTTTTTTAAGCTATTCAGATCAAAGACTTATTAGTGGGACTTATTTTAATAAAAATAATACAGTCTCTTTTTCAAGTAAATGGGCACGAGTTCTAAATGATGTTCTTCCTTGTTATAAATACACTCCAGTAGCTCATGTCGATTGCTTACATTATCTTACTGAGAATCTTAGAGTACGTGATGGACAAAAAGTAAATTCTTCCCCTCATCACAATACTATTGCCTTTGAAAATATTAATAGGATTCGAGAGAACGAATCTAAAATGGGAAATAAAATAAAAATTATAGGGCTACAATTAAAATCATCTTCTCCTGAGAAAGACATATCTTTTAATACTCTTATTCAACTCATTGACTTGATTCTAAATAACCCTTCCTACTTCCCTATTCTTCTCATTGCCCCTACAGATGAAGAAAGAGAGTTTGGAAATAAAGTAAATAAGTATTTTGATAACGCCCTTGTGTCTGTCGAATCAGATTTCAAGGCCCTTCCATCAGTACTTCTTAATATTGATCTTCTTGTAACACCTGACACAGTTGTTAAGCATCTTGCTGACTTATTGGATACTCCCCTTGTTGAGGTTTCTCTAGGATGGGCCCCATTTTTAAAACAAGGAACATTAAATCCAAATTCTGTAATTCTAACAGAATCACCTTCATCAAGAGTATTTAGTAAATCTGAATTTGAAGAACATGATACTTCTATTTCTGGTAATGATATATATAACGCAATTAAGTGTTCTTTTGAGCCTCGTCTTGATGAAACAATTACATTCTCTACAAATGTTAGCCTTTATAGGGCCCATGAAGATAAGCTTGGCGTTTATTACCATCGAGTCGGCGGACATATTGATAATAACTTCAACCTCGCCCTTCTTGTTAGCAGGTATATCACATTTAAAATTATTATCCCTGGCTATAATGACATAGAATTTTTAAATAAAATCGCTACGGAATTTAAATATAATATCAAGGAATGGCTTAATATAGAAAAGAATATCCTTCTAGAAGCATCCAAGACTCTTCTTTCATCTATAAGACACTTAACAACACAAGGATCAGAAAACAACTTTAATGATTTTACATATTCACTCGATAACCTCTTATCTTCTTGTGAGGACGATAGCCTTGCCTCGATAGCTCTTCTTATATTTAGAAGTTACATAGAAAACCTAGAAGCCAAAAACCCAAAAGAAAACATCGAAAAGGTAGAGGTTGTCCTTTATGACCTTAAAAAATCTTTTCAAAAAATCAGTCTAGGGATCAGAGAAATAGAAGAAACAGTCGAGAGCATAAGAAAGAATGACCTCGTAATGGGAAGAGAAAAAACATCTCTTTTAGATAACAGACTATGAGTAACTTAGCAAAAGAACTAGAAACAGAAATCACTAATATTAATAATAAAATCAAAGAAGGCATCGAACTTAACGATCAAGAAATGTTTGTCATGGTTCTCTCAAGTCTCTTAAATGAAGAAAGTAATGAATAAAAAAGGCACAATAGGAATATTACAAATCACACGCTTTGGTGACCTTATTCAAACACTTACGGCCTGTAAGGAACTCAAGGAGCAATATCCAGAATATGAATTACTTCTTATTTGTCGTGAAAGTTTTGGAAAGCCACTTGAATTCATCCTAAATAAGACTTTCGACAAAATTATCTATTTAAACCTTAAAGAGATTATTGAAACACCCAAATCTATACAGCCAGGTATAAAAAATATTTCAAATTTTATTGAAAATATAAATAATGAGAATCTTGATATTCTAATTAATTTATCATGGTCTCTATCTTCTCAATATATTGCCACAATGATTAAGGCCAAAAATTATATGGGTCTCAAAGTAGACCGTTGTTTGCGGCCTCAAACAAAAGACTCATGGAGCACGCTCGTTTTCTCCTCCGTTATGCGTGGTCTTCTTAATCCATTTAATATTATCGATATTTACAAGGGAATATTGGGTGTCAAAAGAGAACTTCATGCAGAAGTAGTACAATCTCCTGATCTTTCAGAGACGCTTATATTTCATCCATTTGCATCCCAAGAAGAAAAGACTTGGTCAATAGATAAGTGGGTTGAAATTATTTACCAACTTCTTAAGAAAAACCCATCCTTAATTATACATATTGTAGGTTCTAAAAAGGACCATCACCATTGTGAATCCTTTATAAAATCTAAACTGCTTATACCCTACCAAGAACGTATTAAAATGGATATTGGTACGCGTAGTATTGAAAATATATATGAGCTAGCTTTAAAATCTCGTCTTTTTGTTGGCTCTGATTCAATGGTAGGTCAGCTTTGTGCTTTTGCAGGTCTCCAAACATTG
>JAURDE010000139.1 GCA_030828105.1 Bdellovibrionota bacterium
TCAGTAAATAATTTGAAATGATTTTGTATAAATTTAGCACATAGCTTTAAGCAATTTGCCCTATCCTCTTGCTTCCATGTTGATATTTCCTTAAATCCATCTAGTGCGGTCTTAGTAACCAATTCATATTGTTGTTTTCCTAATAATCTAATCTCTTTTAATAACTCACCACTGAATTTATCTACGACCTTTATGACTTCATCACTTTCACCTTCAACCCACTTACCGCCAATAAAGTGCTCAGATTTTAAATCTTTTGTCCATTTTCCCATTTTCCTTCCTCATATAATTACTTTTCTATGCTTACTATTAAGTATAAAAATGTAAACCCTTAGATCTAAAAAAAGGAATATAAGTGATGAATAAAAAGTGGGCCATGGTCACAGGTGCAACTTCAGGAATTGGAAAAGAAACCTCAATCATTTTGGCGAAGAATGGTTATAACCTTATTCTTACCGGTCGTAGAAAAGAAAGGTTAACTGAATTATCCACTCGCCTTAAAAAGGATTATAACATCGTACCTCTATGCCTAAGTTTTGATATAAGTCGTCGCGAAGAGGTTTTTAGAAGTTTGGAATCAATAAAAGAAAGATTAGAGGATCTAGAGGTGCTTATTAATAATGCTGGAGGTGCCCTTGGTGTTTCTCCAATTGATGAGGGTGACATTGATCAATGGGATCAGATGATTGATTCTAATATTAAAGGACTCCTTTATGTTTCTCGATACTGCTTGCCATTTATGAAAAAGAGAAGTTCTTCTCATATTGTAAATATTGGATCTGTGGCAGGGCGCTGGGTTTATCCTGGAGGTAATGTGTATTGTGCTACCAAACATGCAGTGAGGGCCATTAGTGAGGCAATGAGGATGGATTTAATAGGTAGCTCTATAAGGGTAACTAATATAGAGCCAGGCATGGTTCACACTGAGTTTAGCTTGGTGCGTTTAGGAGATGAGAAAAAGGCCAATGAAGTATATAAGAACATGAAACCTTTAGAAGCAAAAGATGTTGCTGAAAGTATTTATTGGTGTATTGAGAGACCTGCCCACGTTAACATACACGAAATGGTTATTTATCCTACTGATCAGGCCCATGTAACGATGATTAACAGAAACTAATAAGGACTTCATCTCCAAAATGAATTTTATATTTTTCTGATGCATTATTATTAAGAACAAAAAACTCTAAAAGACCACCACTAGAAATAAGACAGGAAAGCTTTTCTTTTTCGCCTTCAGCATAATAACGAACAAATTGGGCCTCATGATCACCTATTTTAAATAGACAGTTTGAAGGATCTTTTATGAGTTCATGTGAAATATTGGAAATAGCGTTACCAAAGCTATCGATATAATCAATTTCCCCTTTAATTCCATGAACATTAGTTTCAGGTTTGACTTCGCCTGAAAACAAATAATTTTTGAAAGTATTCCCAACATCTTCAAACTTTAAACCATTTGCTAAATGAGCACTTGCAGGAGCGAAAATATCTCGCCCATGGAAAGTCTGACTAATATTTTCATTCATTATAAGAGGGTTTGAAATCTCTCGAACCTCACAGTCGGGATAAGCTTCATAGACAGGGCCAAAGATACCATTATCTGGGCCTACGAAATAATAATCTGAGGTTTTGATGGCGATGGCCTTTCTTGAAGAGCCAACTCCAGGATCAACAACCACACAGAAAACTGTACCTTTTGGAAAATGACCGAAACAATTTTTAATCACAAATTTAGCTTGTCTTATATTAAAGGAATCTAGACCGTGACTGATATCAATGACTTTAATTTCTGGATTAATCTTAGCAACGACACCTTTCATAATACCCGCAAATGGATCACGGTCACTAAAGTCAGTTATAAAAGCAATCATGAATTACCCTAAACGAAATATTTTTTTCTAAACTGTGGCATTTTCTCTTCAAGTAATTGATCTATCGCCTCTAGCTCGATTTTTAGAAAATGTCCTTTGTCCATATGTCGTAACTTCTTTTTAGTTTTTTCTTCAACCATGATAGTCGTAAAATCAGGTGTTATATTGTCCTGCTCGGCCTTAACAAGATCTTCTAATGATGGATGAAATGTCACAAAGCTTTTTTCGGGTGTATTAATCAATACGGCCCCCTTATCTCCATAAGCGGAAGATGCTCCTCCATCAATCACAAAGGCCGGCATGGTCTGCGACAGTAACGTTTGGTTAAGAGTTTTAACTGGAGTGTGTCCCATACAAACCTTTTCTGCATGAAACTCAGAAAGTACTCTTTTTAAGAATTCATCATCTCTAACATTTTTATAAAATGGATTAGGTGCTTCCTTATGGGTTGTTAGATCATTTTTTGAAGCAGTTTCTTTGTTAAATATGGTTCTTTCAATTGTGGCCATTTTTTCTTTGCAAAAGAAAATGGATTTTTGTCCACACCATAGAAACCAAAAATACATTATTTCATGAGACTCTAACTGCTCTCCATCATAGTATTTTCTACCAATCTTTTTTATATTAATCTGAATGTCATCAAGGAGGTCTTTTCCCTTTCGTCCATCAACAGTATCTAATCCTTTTTCAATAGTGGCCGGAATAGCGGCATGAAAGTAAAGAGTTGTATCGACGACTCTATAGGCTTCTCCTTTTTCAAAAAGCCATTTAAGATCATCTTTTAAAAGTGGAAGTGAAGTGAATTGATTAATAAGTTCATCTGCGAGTACTTTTTCTTCACTAGTCAGTTCATAGTCTTTATCTCGATTTAGGGTCGGGAAATATGGGTCCGTAAGTAAGTTGTTTTTACTTAAATAATCCTTCCACTGCTGCTCATCCTCATCGAGGTTATCTGGGAAAAGATCAAGAAGCCCTTTGTATCTAATTAACTCTTGATGAAGACCAAAAGCGTCACCCTTTTTGGCAGTCAGTTTAAGCCATTGGTAAGTCAATTTAGACTCTAAGACAAAAAGAACCTTTGTCATTTTAATGGCCTCTTCTTGGGACCATCCCGTAAAACTCTTGGCCTTTACATAATTGTAATTTAGAGGAGTAATACTATAAGTTTCATCTGCATATTTTTTTAAATTATCCAGTTTGAATCCGTAGCGAGCAAGAAAGTCTAGATTATTGTACCTCATTGAAATTCTTAAAGCGGTCATTATTAAGGCCGGGTGTCCAAGACCTGCCCCCATCCAAAGGATGTCATGATTTCCCCAAATATAGTGTAAAGGTGCACTATAATTATTTTCACCAAAGTAATTTCTATATATTTTTATGAGTTTATCGGCACCATCTCCTCTATCATAGGTATCACCCAAGTTAATATGTTTATCGAATATGTTGACGAGTATTATTTTAACCATCAAGGAAGACATGATCCAAAAAACATTTTCATCAGAGGTTATTCCCTCCATCAAACCATTGAAGCATTCTTTTTCTTCACCGGAATAAAGCTTTAAAATATTTTCTAGATATTCAGTTGGTATTGTTTTTATGATTCTTCTTTCATCACCACGGGTGACTTCTTTTAATAGATCAATAAGGGAGAGAAAAATCTCTCTTTTACTTAGGCCATATTTTTCTAGTAACCCTAATGACTCAATAAATTTCTCAGAAACCGGATCTGAAAATAAATCTTTTGGATTGTAATTTTGAACTTTAGATTCAATAAATTCTTCTACATGCTGAAACCTTGTTTTGTTTACAATAAGAAGAAGTCTTTCAAACTCTTTAAGAATTTCTCCGTCAAATTTCTCACCTAAGGTTTTCTCAATACTTATTTTAAAAAAGCCTAATCCATTTTTTAACCAGTGAAGAAATTTTTCATATGACCCATGTAAATCAGAATAGACGACATAAGAGCGTGGAGGGCGTTCTAACTGTTTATGAATTAACATCTTTCTATTGATCAGAGACAAAACATCTTTATCACTGTGTTTTTTAACACAATAATCTCTATAAGAATGGGGCCCTAGATGTAAGTCCATATTTGTACCTTTTCTAACTTGTATCTCATTGCATGGCCATATGCAGTAAAAGTATTACACTCATATGGCACGCCTAAGTCACTGATAACACATCAAGATATTAGAACTGAATGTATATCAACAGTAGCAAATTTTTTGGCATTATTAAAACATAAGGATTGAATACGGTAATCACGATTTCAACAAAAAAAAAGGCCAGTTCTTTCAAACTGGCCTGTATTTTTTGGTGGACCTGACAGGAGTCGAACCTGCGACCCCTACCGTGCAAAGGTAGTGCTCTCCCAACTGAGCTACAGGCCCATATTATGAATATGGATACAAGAAGGGATTCTAGTAGTTTCTCTTAGCTAGTCAATCATTAATTTGACAAAATTGGATAATACGCTTTGCGTAATGCATTTTATACAGTTAGAATAGAATAGATGTTAAGAATTCTATGCACAATCTTTCTTTTCTTTTCTTGGCCAGGCCATGGATTTATAGGTGAAGACGATTATTTAGAGTGGAATGAACCTTCTGAAGTCGCTAGTGAGCTTCCTTTGAAAAAACAAGAGGCAGAACCTGAAATTAAAGGCCCCCCTAAAAAAAGCGAAGAGGAAGTAAAAAAACCAAAAGCACTAATAGCTCCTGTCCCCAAAAAGAAAAAGGAGAAACAAAAGACAGTAAAAAAAACACCTTCAAAAATTATAATTGCCCTCCCTCACAACTACGCTCCCTATAGCTATATCGGTAAAGATGGTAAAATCAAAGGTCTCTACATTAAGCTATTAAACGAGATCAATATGAGAATGGGTGACAAACTGAAATTTGAGGCGATGACTTTTGAGAAGGGGCTTGATCTTTCTAAAGATGGTATTGTCGGCCTAGTAGGTCTTTATAAGAATAAAAAAAGAGAAAAAATATATGACTTCTCAGAGAGTTTGTTTAGTGAAAGTATAGCTCTCTATACTAGAGCAGGAGAAGAATTTGATTTCGACGGATTTAGTACTTTACGAGACAAAAAAGTTGGAATTGTAAAAGATTATAGCTATGGGGACCAATTCGATAAATATAAAGCAAGAAAGTATTTTCCCACCCGTTTGGGCAAAGATGAAAATGATTTATTTGATATGCTAATTCAAAAAAGTGTCGATGTTATATTATGCGATGATATTATTGCTAATAAAATTCTATTCCAAAGAGAAATTGGTGGCAAAGTCACAAAATTAAATAGACTTATTTCAAACATGGACATTTATATCGTGTGGGCCAAAGACAAAGCTCCTAAAGATTTTTTTAAGGACTTAAATTACAACCTCGCTGTCATTCAAACCAATGGAGTTTACTCAAAAATATTAAGTCATTTCATCAGAACAAGTTTCATGGATGACTAGTAGCCACCGCCACCATAGCCACCGCCACCATAGCCACCGCCACCGTAGTCACCGCCACCGCCACCGTAGCCACCATCGCCGTAGCCATCATTACCTTTATTTTCGTTTTTAGGTATTTTTTTAATCTCTATTTCTTTACCTTGAGATTTATATGCCTTTTGTAATGCTTCTTTAACTTTATTACTATTTTGATTTAGTTGCTGATTCCACTGACCATCACCGGCACCACCATAGCCGCCACCATAACCGTCACCATAAGAATATGTAACATCTGCATAGATCATTAGAGTCAAAATAAATATTAAATTTTTCATAATACAACCTCATTCTTCCCTATTATCGCACTATTTTACACCGATTTTAATGATTTATTATGGGATAAATAATTTTGATTTAGAGTTTTATGAAATAAGCTATTGTATTTTCGTGGTTAAAATTTTCCCGCTAATTAACTTACCCATTTAATCCGATAATGAGATAACATTGAATTGGGGCTACACAGATCAGGAGGCACATTTGGTTGCTTTTGACGACTTAAATGAAGATGAAATTATTGAGGCCATTCTTTTTGCCGAAAGTGAATCAGACTGGGAAGAAGTTGAAAGACTATATAAGCTTTTATTTGAGGCCCATGACTGTGCAAATAAAAAAGCGGCCTAAGACAGACCATTTTCCCTACATATCAAAATTTGTCTCGGTAATAAGTTACTCATTCGAGTATTACTCATAACAGCACTAATGAGAACCTCAATCATAGGATTCGAAATTCCACTAACCAAAGCATTTGGTCGGTCACGACAAAACTCTGGATCTGAGAAAACGTTATGCTTTCGACATGTAAGAGGCCGTTTATCATAAACTAAACATTGCCCCTCATCACCCAATAAAGGGCATCGTCTCATCTCCAGAGGGAGTTGATACCACTTCTCTTTTTCTATTTTTGATAGGTATTCAACTCTATCCCAATCGATATCAATTTTACTCTTTTCTATTTCATCTAAGATGATTAAACCTTCTTCATAACTGATTTCGACCTGGTAGTAACAGCAGTGAGAACAACCTTCTTTACACTGAATAAGATCATTGTATTGAGAGTTTTGAATGAAACTTGAAATTTTTTTTTCTATTTCATTCATAAAATGAAGGATGCAATTCCTCTCCCCTATTTCAATAGATTTATTTTTAAACTCCTCTGTCAGTTCTTCAAAATAGGATAGGACTATTTCTTTCTGATTCTCAGTACAATTTTTCAGAAACCGAGAAAGATGAGATGAAACTTTCATTATAGGCCATAGACTCCAAAAGATGTGTACATGCCTTCTTGGTAATCGTAAATCAACGCCTTTTGGCCCTGCATAGTTTGAGGAAATGAATTTTGGGTAAAAAAATCTTTATTAATCGGATTAATATTTTGAATATTTTTATGAAGGACTTCACGATAAATATCATATATTTCTTTTCCTGGATTTATATCCCTATCAAAGGAAAAGTTAGAAGGAGTGATAATAATAAATTGATTAGTAATCACTTCTACTTTATCAGGGTGAACTCTTTCCATCATTTTATAGCGATAACCCCCTTGCATTTTTTCATAGAGATAACGAACAATTTTTTTCTCACTCTGATAGGTCTTATTATCTTTAGAATAAGGCAAATCAACAGTTTCTTTGCTTGAGTCTTTCCATAATTTGAGACGTTTCCCCACGAAGTTCTTTCCTTCCCACTGGAAAGGCGCCTGATTATAATCAGTGACCTCGATTTTCCAACCCTGCGGAAGTTTAGATTTTAATGCCAAAAACCATTGCTGTTGAACCTTTTGATCTTGACAACCAAGTACAAAAAATAGTGTGGTAAGTAAA
>JAURDE010000008.1 GCA_030828105.1 Bdellovibrionota bacterium
CCCATAACGGTGACAACTATGATCGCCCCATGCTTGGCTCATTTTTTAATCGTTTTGGTATCGCTCTGCCAGAAACTCCATGGATTGACTCCACTAGAGATATAGAGTTTCCTAAAACCATCGTTCAGAAATCCCTGGCGATGCTAGAGTACTCCCACGGCTTCATAAACCCATTTCCTCACCGTGCTCTAACAGATGTACTTTCTATGCTTAAAATAGCTTCAATCTACAATTTTGACAGAATGGGAGAATTGGCCCAATCACCAAAGGTCCTTTTAGTCGCTAAGCTAAAGGCACCAAATTGGAAAAATAAGGAAGAAGTAGAAGAGTTTAACAATATTAAAAATAAAGTTTCTAGGGCCAAATTCAAATGGAATCCAGATAGCAAGACTTGGTCTAAAGTATACCCTAAAATCCTTTTAGATGAGAAAAAGGTTGATTTAGAGTTTGAATATACGGTTAAGCCGCTTTAGGACTTTGTGCCGAAGTCCAATTCCATCTATCAATGGCCTTTAAAGTTGCATCAATCAAGTGCTCTCTCATATCCTCTTTAGACAAAATAGCATCTGATAGATCCAAATAAATTTCTGGCAGTTCCTGGTTTTCGGCCGCACTCACAAATAACACTGGCATACCATGCCCTATATATTCGCAAAGCTCTAATCCATTCATTCCAGGCATGAAAATGTCCAAAATAACTGCATCAAAATGTTCACCTGAATCTATTTCTGCTTTGGCCTCAAAACCATCATGGGCCTGACAACAATCTACACCTTTTTTTTCAAAAATTTTTGTCATCAAATTCAGTGTGGAGTCGTCATCGTCAACTATTAAAACTGTTTTTAACTTTGATTCACTGGTCATACAAGTACCTCCTCCATATACTTTATTATAATGCTCTTAGACACCTATCTCGAAATACTTTGTTGTCAAGAATTTTAACTAGCATTAAGCTCATAGTATGATCATATTTAAATGGCTTGTACTTATACTCATATTTGCTCTTGCAATATTCCTAGTTATTGCTTTTATTCTCTATAAGATCCAAAAAGCGAAGGAAGAAAAAGAGGATCGCTATTTACCTGATTATATAGAAAAGTTCCCTCCCCCTCAGAGCTATCAAATTATAGGGCGTTCTCCCCTTGACCCGTTAGATGGTTCAGATTGGCCACATATGATGGCAATGATCTCTAAACGTTTAATAAAACATAAGGTAACAAAAATTGTTCTCATTAATGGAACCTTTATGGGAGAAGATCCTTTTGATCTTTTTCAGGCATTTCCCTACCTGCCCGTCTTTATAAAAAATTTTATTATAAGAGTCTCAAATTTTATAAGAGAGTTCATTTTCGCAGACGGGTCCCAATTCTCTCTAAAATACGTTCATTTACTTAAAACTTCACTAGAAGGCGTTGATGTTAGCTCTTTTACTTGGTCAAGCTCTAACCACCACATAGGGCGTCTGAGAGGGGCCTTTAAACTCCTTGAGCACTTAAGTTCTTTTGATGATAAACGAATTTTATTGATGGCCCACAGTCATGGTGGTCAATGCCTGGCCCTTCTGACTCAAATTCTGGCCGGAAGATTTGATAGTGATTCTCTTCAACGCCAAATTGTTAATAAGAAAAAGCTCGATTTTGTTACCTTGGGTATGCCTGCCCGTTATCGTTTTCAGTTAAATGAAAGGATACGACTTCTTAATCTTATTAACCATAAAACAGCTCTTCCTTTAGCAGGGCATTTTACTGGAGTCCCTTTTACCAGAGATGGCGATTATCTTCAGCAATGGGGGGTCGAAGGGAGTGATAACCCTTCACCTATTTTAAAAGACAATCGACTCAATAAAGAGTTAAGCCTCGTCCTAGGTGCAGGAAGTGATCCTTTAAGATGGAAGAAAAATATAAAAAAGAGGTGTAGAGTTCCTAAAGATGGGCATACATATCTTATTGATTATGGTGATCGAGGTTTTTTTATAACAACTTTATTAGGTCACGCGATCTATACGAGAAAAAAGGTTATGCTTAAAAACTTTAAACTACTTGTTGATTTTTTCTATTAGCAAAGAGTGGCTCTACCGTTTTTATTTTTAAAACCCTAACCTGTATCGACCCCAATGTCTCTTCTACTACACCCTTTATCAAAAAACTCGACTCCATTTGAAGAAGGTCCTGATATGAAAGATAAACTCCAGGAAAAAAAACTGTCTCAAAAATATCAGTTTCATCACTAAAGGTACAAAACATCATTGGGCCTCCACTTGAAGTTCTTACCTTCTTTGATGTTACGTAAAGACCAAAGAGAACGACTTCTTTACCGATAAAGCATCTTAGATCTTGTGCTCTAACTCTACCTTTTATTGATAGAGCATCTCTATAAAGGGCCCATTCCGGAAAGGATACTCCTCCTCCTAATAGATCCAACTCGTAATCTATCAGCTCTTTTGGATTGTATTCTTTCATATTAGGAAGAAGTGCTTGATGTGTATTAGATATATGTCCACGTTTTTTAGCAAAAAAAGCATATACTCTCCACATTTGATCTACATAGGTTGAGTCTTTTAAAGTAGAAAAGCATCTGGACTTCACTAATACTTTGGCATCCTCAAAACTGATATCAGTTCTTTCCAAAAGCTCTTCTAGTGATTGATAAGGACGATAGTTTAAAAGCTTTTGAAGTCCTTTTTGAGTCAGTCCTTTAACTTGGGAAAGTCCTGTTCGAATAAAATCTTTTTGGCCTACAAAATCTTCTAGGCCCTTATTTACATCAGGGGGAAGTATTTTAATATTCATCCTACGGGCCTCATCTAAATAAGCAAATGTAGAATAATAGCCTCCTCTATTTGATATAACGGCTGCCATAAACTCGGCAGGATAATTGGCCTTTAAATAACATGACTTATATGAGACGAGAGCGTAGCTAGCTGAGTGCGCCTTGCAAAAAGAATAACCACTAAAGCTTAAAATCATATCCCAAATTTGATCCAAAATATTTTGAGAAATTCCTTTTTTAAAAGCTCCTTGATAAAATTGATATTTATAATCTTGTAGTTTTTTCTTTTCATCTTTTTTATCAAGAACTTTTCGAAGGTTATTTCCTTCGGTGCTTGAAAAATTTGCTAAGGCCATAGCAACTTGAGTGACTTGTTCTTGATAAACAATGATCCCATATGTTTCATCTAATACTGGTTTTAGTAAGGGGTGAAGATGCCTAAAAGGTTTACCGTGGAGCCTTTGGACAAACTCAAGAGAAAACTGATTGGCCGCAGGCCTTATAATAGAAGACGCGATGACAATATTTTCAAACTCAGATGTTTTCATCCTTTGTAAAAGCTGTCTCGTCGCTGGGGACTCTATGTAGAAGACACCCATCGTTTGACCTAAAATAAGAAGTTTTTTGGTTTTATCATCTTCTAGAGGATCAAGGTCCTGGTATCTATAACATTTATTATGATTTTTATTCACTGCTGTAATGGTATCCCTGATAACTGCAAGGGAACGATTGCCAAGAAGATCGATTTTTACGAGCCCTGCTTTCTCCGCTTGTCTTTTTTCCCATTGAATGACAGGAAGACCTTTAGGAGTGAGTTGAAGTGGAACATAATGGGATATGGGGTTTGGAGTAATGACAACTCCTCCGGGGTGAACGGAGAGGGTTTTAAAAAAGCCTTGAATCCTTTGGGCGTGAATAACTACATTTTTCCAGGTTTGATTAAGTTCTACTCTAGGAAAACGATTGAGTACATAATTGATTTCTTGCTCACTTATCCCATAGACTTTAGCTACTTCTCTAATAGAAGATCGTCCTTGGAGTGTATTATGATTGGAAACCATTGCCACATGGTTTTTATACTTTTCAAAGACATAATCTAGGATGGAATCCCTTTCATCCCACGGAAAATCAATATCAATATCAGGAGGATCTACTCTTTCAGGATTTAAAAAACGATCAAAAAAAAGGTTATGTTTAATAGGATCAACGTGGGTAATTTCTAAAAGATAGCTAACAAGGCTGGAAGCTGCTGAACCTCTCCCACAGGTTCGTGGGGAGTTTTTAACAATATCTTCGACAACAAGGAAATAGGAGCTAAAGCCTTTTTGACAAATAACAGAGAGTTCGTACTGAAGTCTTTTTTGGGACTTTTTAAAGAGTTCATTTTTATGAGTATATCTTTTTAAAAGCCCCTGTTGTGCTTTTTGATGAAGAATCATTTTGCAATCCTCTTCACTTTTCCCCTCATAAAGAGGGAAAATTATCTTTTTTGTATACCAATTATACTGGCATCTTTTAGCTACGTTTTGCGCATTTTTTAGGGCCATAGGGTATGGGGTAAACATTCTGGATAACTCTAACGGTGAGTAGAGCCTGCATTTTTTATTGTAGTAATCAAGATGGGTGCTTGAGAGAGTACTGTTTTGGTCTATTGCTCTAATCATCTGATAATAAAAATGATCAGTTTCTTTTAAATAATAACCTCTTGTAGAAGCGATAAGAGGAATATTTCGAGAGTGGGCCCAATAATAGTCTTTTTGGGTAAAAAAACCAGGACAAACTTCATAGAATAGATTTCCCTCGTTAGGAAGACTTGAAAGAATACCCTTATCCTCACTAAAAAGGATTCCCTCTTCTAAAAATGAGTTGAGGTACTGAAGAAATGTATCTTGTGACATCTCTTCCATATGAACTTTAGTAAGAAGAATACAAAGTTTTGAATAACTATATGTTGAAGTACAAAGGCAGACTACTCTCCTTTTATTCCATATGACTTCAGAGCCTATAATGGGAGATATACCATACTCCTTAGCTGCTTCTAAAAAGAACTGCATCCCATAGAGCCCATTCGTATCTGTAAGAGCGATGGTTTCAAGGGCATTGGCCTTGGCCCATTCACAGATTTCACGGGGAGTAAGCAGCCCACCCAGGGGAGAATAAGTGGAATGAACACATAATGGAATCACTACCCTACCTCATTTCCATATTTGATGAGACGCTGACCGAACTTATTTTTTATGGAATCCATCGTACTTTCAATTTCTTTTGATCCTTGAAAGTGATCTAAAAAAGATAATTGTATTTCATTTTGAATGAGTTCTTTGAAATTTACACTTATAAATTGAATTCTCGTTCTTCTTTTGAATAAGTCATAAAAAAGAGAGAGAACGAGAGGTGCTATTTCATAGGAATATTGGGAAGGGTTTTTAAGTTCTTTCTCTTTCGAAACAAACTTGTAATCAATATAACGAAAGGAGACTTCGATCTTTTGACAAAAAAGACCTTTTTTTCGCAATTTAAATAGGCCAGATTCAACAAGAGTAGAAAGGACTTGTCGTAACTTGGGTAAGTCATTGGTATCCTCCTTAAGGTAAGTTTCTTCAAATAAGGCGTGTTCTTTTTTTGGTGGTAGGACTGGGCTAAAATCAATTCCTTTGGCCATAGATATAATTTCTGTACCTGTTTTCCCAAAGGCAACTTCAAGAGCGTAGGGGCTTAAAGATAAAATATCCCTAACTTTTTTAAGGTTCAAGTCTTGAAAAAGAGTGTCTTTTTTAACTTTAATAATTTGTCTTACAAGAGGAAGAACTTCAACTGGAAGAGGTGAAAGGAATTGTTTTTCTTTTCCTTCTTGAATCAAAACAATGTCATCTACCTTAGACTTAGCCGCTACTTTTGAAACAAGTTTATTAATAGAGCTTCCTACTGAAGGTATAAGACTAAAGTCATTTTTAAGATCAAGTAGTATTTTTTTACCCATATCTCCTTTTTCACCGTAGAGCTTTTCAAGGCCTGTTAGATCTAAATAAGCATGACCTGGTTTTTCTACTTCATAGACTGGAGTAAGATTTGAAAGTAATTTGTTTTCAATTTTTCGATTCACTTGATTGACAAGGTCAGGCCTTGGTGGAAGGACAATAATGTCCTTACAAACCTTTTTGGCCTGAGCAAGGCTCATCCCCTTTTTAAGACCTTCATTTTTAGCCTCAGGCGATACTTCCCACAATAAAGACCTTTCTGATTTAACTGGTGCCATAACTACAGGTCTGCCATTTAATGACGGTTCAAGAACCCTCTCGATAGCAATAGAAAAAGCAGTCACATTAAGGTAAAAAACCTTTCTTTCTAAGGCACACATAGCTCATTTCTTCTCTGCAGGTGTTTAAGTTAGTCCAAGTAGGTCTAGGGGCTCTTTTGTGAATCCCGTTGTTTTTTTAATTCTTTAAGTTTTCTATATTGAGATTTTCTGAATTCTCTTTGCTGTTTCTTTTTTTCTTCTAGTTGATCCTTGAACTTTTCTTTCATTTCACGACGGTACTCTTTCTGAAGCTCTCTTTGCTTTTCTTTATATGATTCATTTGGTGTTGGAACTTTTTGCTTTGGTCTAAGTTCTTTTGCCTTTTCATAGAGTTCTTTATCCCATTTTTTCTTCTCAGATGATTTGAGCTGATATAGTTCATCTTCCTTAAGGTTCTCCCTTTTTTCTCTATTCACTTGTCTTGTTTTTTCTTTTTTCTTTTTTATCTTATTAAGCTCTCTTTCTTTTTCTTCTGCAGGTCGATGCGATTCAATCGTTTTTTCTAAAAGCTCTATTGCTTCTTCAAATGATAAGCTTGGATCTATCATCACCTTTTTTTTATATTTAAAAATAAGATAATCTTTCATTTGGTTGATCATCACACTAAGGGGATCAATAGCAAATTTTTTATAAAAGCTTAGAGGCCCTATGCGATGAATGGCACTACTTCCGGTCGTATGAAAGGAGTGTTGTAAAGGCAGAACACGATAATCAGAAGGCTTTAAACCTACACCTGAAGTATTATCATTTTCACGCACATGATGGGCCACATCCGCTTTTTTCCCCGAAACCAAACAGTTTTTGGTTTGTCGGATCCAATCTAAATATTTTTGATTCCTATAAGTCATCCTAGTATTTCCTTACAAGGCCTGTAACTATTCCTTCAAGTGAAAAGTTACCTTTTTCAACAATAATAGGATCTAGCTCTTTATTTCTTGGATGCAACTCAACCCTATTTTTTCGATAATAATATTTCTTTACAGTGGCCCCTCCCTCTATTAAAGCAACGACTGTTTGACCATCACGGGCCTCCTTTTGAGACTTCACGACAATGACATCTCCGTCCATAATACAGTCTTCAATCATTGAGTTTCCTCTCACATAAAGAGCAAAATATTTTCCCTTTCCAATCATATCTTGGGGAACAGAAATCAGTTCGTAGTCTTGATTAGAGTCAGTATCGAGAGGTGCACCTGCAGCGACTTCTCCTAGCAAGGGGATTTGAATCATATTCTCGGGTCTTTCAATGAGCTCAATTACGCCGGACTCGTTATTTTTAAGAAGGCCAGCATTTTTGAGATATTTCACGTAGTCTTGGATAGAGGCCTTTGACTTAAGCCCAAAGTGGTTTTGAATCTCGCTATAACTCGGAGATCTATTATGAACGGCAAAAAAGTTTATAATGAAATCAAAAACTTCTTTTTGCTTTTTTGTTAGGGCCATAGTTACCTTTTCCATACGTTTTCCATACAATCAGCATACCGTATGTATTTCGTATGTAAACATTTTTTTATACCAACATAGCAAAACCACATATTATCAATAGCTTATGACTTTAAAGCAAAAGTTACATAGAAAAAAATTTCGTTGAGAAGAATTAGTCTCTATGAAATACTTAGCGTCATGGAAGCGACTTGGACAGATGGATTCTTCAAAAACACAATAAAGGCCTTTAAAAGGTATAAGCTCAAGGGTGCTCTAATACGGTTAAAAAACAGTATCGATAACCCGAGTGTTTTTTTTGATCATCTAAAATCATTAAGCAACAAACAAAAGGTCGAATATAAAGGCCTAAAAAAGGTAAAAGTTAAAGACCTCATCACTAAACAAGCAATAACCAAAGACAGTTTTTACGGAAAAAGACTAGAAGAAGCAAAAAGATCAGGCCAAGTCCCATATTCATGCTCTCCTATAATTATAGTAGATAATATTGTACATGATGGAAATCATCGCGTGAGTATTTGTAAACAAGTCGGAATTGAAGAAGTTGAGTGCGAGTACTACATCTCAAAGCTTTAGTGAGAAATACTACTGCTCCTTAATTCATCACTTTTTTTTTCTGGTCTATTATAGACTTCACCCTGATGATCGTAACTATTAAATGCAACCCAATCTTTGGCCATTGGTGCATGTACCAAAAATTCCGGAATATTAAATGAGTTAATAACGAGTTCTATATCAGGGGCTATTTCCTTATTAAGCTGATTTATTCTTGCACATAGTTTCCTATAATCTCGACCTGAAAGAATTCCCTCACTCAAAAACCATGAACTAGACTCTTTAATTTTCAGTTTAGCATAAAGCTCTTTACACTTAATCAAAACCGGAAGAGAACATTGCTTTGTTGCCCACTCAAATCTCTCTAAAACAAAACGCTGACCATAGGCCAGGGCCAAATCCTGAACAAGATCAGCACTTTCGTTTACCCATTTATTATAAATGGCCTCGCGACCCTTAGATTTCACTCTTTGCATACGCAAGGCCAGTTCGGCCTTAAGGCTTTCTTCTCTTAACTTTAATAAGCCTAACTCTCCCCCACTAAGAAATTTTTGTAACTTACCTGGTAAAAGGTCTTTGAGTTTATTCTTTGCAAGTTCAGAAACCTTGTAACCATCAAGAAGTTCTTTTGCGACTTTTTGCATAAGAACCCCATTATCTCCTTCGGCCGTAATACCAGCGTGAGCGCCACCAATACCTTCTCCAAACCTATTACAAGCTAAGTATCCCTGTCCTCCACTTCTTTCTCTAAGAACACTTACAGAGTTTTCACTATGCCAAGTCACCATGGCCTTAATCACACAACACTCTTTAACAACATTTTTTTTATTTTCAGCATAAAGATTTTTAACATGATTATGCCCAAAACAGAGTGCCAATGTTTCGGCCAATAATGGAACAAATGTATTTTGTTGAAACTGATAACTTATAATAGGTGCATCACTTTTACCTTGAGGGCCAACTCCTTTACGCGATTTCGAGTAGCGATAGCTCGTCAACATTCCCATTTTCGTTGCATTAAGGGTCATTGAAGCAATACAAATCCGTCCACTAAGAAGTTGATCGGCCATTTTGAGAAAACGCGCTCTTTTTCCTTTTATTTCGCTGGAGAATAATCCCTTCTCATCGACTTGAGAAAAGGCATCTAGGAGATGCGCCCTAGGAATACGTACTTGATTAAAGCTAATTTTAGCATTATCAACTCCATTAACCCCTATTTTCATTCCCATATCATGAATTGTTACACCTTGCTTTAGATTTAAATTCTTATCTCTTACTTCCACAAGAAAACCATGAACACCATAGCTCTCTCCCTTTATGATAAGTTGGGCAAAAACAATACACCAATGAGCGTGACAGTATCCATTTGTAATCCAGTATTTTTGCGATAGAACGCTAGGAGAATCTATTATGAATTCATCTGTACTTTCATCCCAAATTGCTGTGGTTTCCATTTCTACAGCATTATTACCGTATCCAAGCTCGGTGAGACCAAAGCAACCAACTTCTTCAAAATTATTTATTTTTTCTAGTACTGATTGAAACCTTTCTCTATTTCCAAATTTGAGTAATGTTCCTCCAAATAGGTTAAATTGAACGGTCATTTTAGTGGCCATAGAACCATCAACGAGACCGGCCACTTCATGGGCAGCAAAAATCTTTCTAGGATCTCCTTCGAAATCAAATACACTAAAGAGGTCTTGCTCGCAAAAGTTCTTTAATCGACGGTAGGCAAGCTCTCTTTCCTCTGGAAGAGCGAGATTATATCTTGGTGTGTAGAGCGGATCTTTAAAAACATTCTTCATTTTCTCACGAAGTTCAAAATTATCATTTTCAATAAGCTCAGAAAGTTTTTTTTCCATAAAGATCCTTCTTAAAGACGTTAATGACTCTTATTCTAATAGGATTTTGATTGAAGACAAAAAACAGCGCGTCAACTCTAGAAACTATCAGTATTAAGAAGGACGAGGGTGCAAGCTTCTTCCACAATTATATTATTATTCTGAAGTTGCTTATAAATCTCATAGTTTTCACTACCTGGGTTAAAGATAACCCTTCTAGGATGTAATTTAATTATATCTTCTACGAGAGGGGTTGAATGAACTGCACTAACGTAGACTGTAATTGTGTCAATTTGGTCGAGTTCAGATAAACTCCTATAGCATCGCTGCTCATCAATAAGATCATACTTAGGATTAACAAGAAAAGTCTTAAATCCTTTCTCTGTAAGTAAGCTATTTGCCTTATAACTGTATCTGTGATGGTGATCTGAGGCCCCTAAAATGGCCACATTCGTTTTTTTCATGCGGCCTTTTTCTCGTTCTCAATCCATTTATTGATAGTCTTCTCAAATTCTTTTTCAAAATCGTTTCTAAATTTGCTCTTATGAATAAAACCATCAACAATATCCAGGCTGTTCCATTTGATTTGTTTACCATCCAAAGCACTTACAAGTAAAAAAGGGTAAACGTGTCCATTCTTTTGGGAGAGCTCGACACCATTAAAATCAGGAAGTTTAAAGTCTGTAATGACAACATGGATCTCATGATCAAAGTCTCTATGAAGAATATCTAAGGCCTCTTGTCCGGTCATAGCAGTTATAACATCATGTCCTTTACTCTCAAGAAGTTTAGTACTCATCTCTAAAAAGCTAGGATCATCATCAACAAGAAGTATTCTAGAGAAGGGTGATAAGAAGTGGCTTTGAGATATTTCTAGTAGGCCGTTAAATTTTTCAAGCTCATCATGCTCTTCACCTTCTTTAACTAACCAATTAAAAAACACATAGGCCGTAAAAATCAGAGGTGCCAAAATAACAAGTAATAAAGGCGTTGGTGTATTCCCTACGGAATGAACTATGGTATCCAAAGCTAATGTAATCTCATTGGCCAAGACATTCCAGGTTTCCATTTAGGCGGCCTTTGTTTGATGTTTTGAAAGGCTTTTGAGGACAGTTTTCATATCATCCTCAATAAGTTTTTTTCTTTGCTCGTGATTATCCATGTATTCTACATGTGGAGTTGTATCCCCAAGTGGGTAGTTGAAGTAGTCTGGTAATTTATATTGATAATATATTTCACCTTTGGCCAAGCAAAACTCTTTGGCATTTGAGCTATTGGGGTGAGAAGCGTAGTGTTCGAGAGAATCGTCATATTCTTCTTTGGCCTTGGCCATTTGACTTTTAAATTTCTCTTCCTGCTCGTGGCTCCACTGAATATAGCTTTTAAAGGCTATAATCAATACTAACCCTAGTAATAGGTACTCAATGTAAAAGATAGAGCTCACCATCCGGTACCTCCTCTATCAACTAACTAACGTACGATTATATCATGGACGAAATTCTATTTAATGATATCAATAATTTATAGAAGTGAAGATTTCAGAAAACACAAAATTTATTGGAAAGTGCCATGAAAAAATGGGGCCTAGAGAGGCCCCATAATTGTATTAGAATCTTCCTGGCTTATTTGTTCTTTTATCTTGAGCAATATTTACCCTGATATTTCTACCTGAAAGCTCTTTACCATCAAGGTTTTCAATACACTCTTGAGCCTGATCATCATTTTCCATTTCTACAAACCCAAATCCTTTACTTCTTCCTGTATCTCTGTCTGTGATGATTCTTGCAGACTGTACAGTTCCGAAGTTGCCAAATGCAGCCTCAAGGTCGCTCTCAGACATTTGGTAAGATAGGTTTCCAACATAAAGCTTGTTTTTCATAAAACTCTCCTCAAAAAACAATATTAATAAACTCTAAAATTTTAAGATTACTAAAAACTAAACTTACCAGCGAAACGATTTACAAGAAGTTGAGTTAAAAGGGTTCCTAAACTTTAAGTGTGGGCATTCTACAGTAACAATTTACCTCTGACTAGTAACACCGACCACTGTAAATGCCTGATTTTACGTTACTTTTATTTTTCCACTGATTCAAAAAAGGGTGTAGAATATTAATATGAAGAAAATAAAGGAATTTTTACAATCAGAAGAGGGGCAAACATCTACCGAATATATACTTTTGGTGGCCGTGGTTGCTTTGATCGTTTTCAAGTTTAAAGATGTAGCAAGCGCCAAACTAAACGCCATAACCCAAGGTGTTTTTGGCAATGCCGAAAGCTTCGTTAACGAAATGGGTAATTAGATTTTCTTTTAGAATTTAAAACCACAAGTATACTTCTAGTAGTCTCTTAATATGTTAACAGATCTAATAAGACCCCTGAGTTCTTTTTGTCCAAGCTTATCCTCAATAATTTGGTCCAGGTGTTCAAACGTTTGGATGAGTTCGTTTGCCTTGACTGCTCCTAAGGAGGTGAGCTCTAAGCTAATCTTTCGAGCATCCTCAGTACCCAAATTCCTTTTGATAAGTCTGGCCCCTTCTAGCTTTGATAATATTTGACTCGTTTGAGATTTTGAAAAATCCAGGGCCTCGTTTAACTCGCCTGGGCCTATACTTTTCTTTTCAAATAATAATGTTAAGAGAACAAGACCTTCTTTAAAACTTACTTCCTGTCCTTTTAAGAGAGATAATACTTTTTGATCTAAGTTTTTTTGTAGCCCTATCAGCTGAAATAATGGACTTTCTACTAAGTAAGATTGAATTTTCATAATTGGTTTATGTAATAAACTATTTAATATGTAAAATATTAATGAAGAAACTTTTATTTACAGCCCTCTGCTCGGTAAGCACAATGTTCCAACCCCTATTCAAGGATTAATATGCACAATGTCAAGACCCGTCATAATTGGACCTACGAGGAAGTAAAAGAAATATTTGAGCTCCCTCTGCTCGAGCTAATTTACCAAGCGCAAACCGTTCATAGAAAAAATTTCGATCCAAGGAAAGTTCAAGTCTCAAGTTTAATTTCTATAAAAACCGGAGGGTGTCCTGAAGACTGCTCATACTGTCCACAGGCCGCCCGTTATCAAACAGATATAGAAAAAAATGCATTACTAGATTTAGAGACAGTTAAGTCAATGGCCCAAAAAGCTAAAGATGGTGGTGCTTCTCGAGTATGCTTAGGTGCTGCTTGGAGAGAGGTCAAAGATAATGGTGATTTTGACAATGTTTTAGAAATGGTAAAAGAAGTTACATCTATGAACCTAGAGGTCTGTTGTACTTTAGGTATGCTTAATGAGGATCAAGCAAATAAGTTAAAAGACGCAGGTCTATATGCTTATAACCATAATATTGATTCTTCTGAAGATGTTTATAAAAAGATTATCTCGACAAGAACTTACGATGATCGTCTCAACACAATTAAAAACGTGAGAAAGGCAAAGATATCAGTGTGCAGTGGAGGAATTTTAGGTTTAGGAGAAGACACAACAGATCGGATCGAAATGCTAAGAACTTTGGCCAATATGTCTCCTCACCCAGAGAGTGTCCCCATTAATACTTTAGTGGCCGTTAAAGGGACTCCATTAGAAGAAAATAATGAAGTGCCTATTTGGGACTGGGTTAAGGCCATCGCTACGGCCAGAATAATCATGCCTAGCTCTGTAATCAGATTATCTGCTGGACGTATAGGTAGAAATCAAGCCGAACAGGCGCTTTGCTTTATGGCCGGAGCAAACTCAATATTCTCTGGTGAAAAACTGCTAACGACACCAAATCCAAAAGAAAATGAAGACATTAACCTTTTTCAAACCTTAGGGCTTATACCAACTGAACCCTTTAAAGGCGCCCAAATTGGACATTGAAAAAAGGATACGTAAGCGTCTTGAGCAAAGACGCCAAGATGGTAATTACAGGATTCTACCAAGAACTTCTTATGGAAATGATTTCTACAGTAATGATTATCTTGGATTTGCGAAATCTCAACAGATCTATGAGCGCGTATCTGATCTCACTGCTGTTGCTTCATTAGCAGATGGTAAACTTAATGGCTCTACTGGCTCACGTTTACTTTCAGGAAATAATGTTTACGTTGAAGAGCTTGAAAAAGAGTTAACTCGGTTTTTTAAATCTGACTCTGCACTCGTCTTTAATTCAGGGTTCAACTTAAATATGGGTCTACTAAGTAATGTGGCCACAGATGGTGATGTTATTTTACTTGATCAAAACATCCACGCATCATTAAAAGTTGGAGCAAAGTTATCTCAAGCTGAAACCTATTATTTCCATCATAATAACTTAGAACATTTAGAGAAACGTCTTATCAGCTTAAGAAAGAAAAAGGATGGTCTTTTCTTTGTTATAACTGAAGGACTATTTTCAATGGACGGAGATATCCCCGATCTTATTTCTATGCTCGAGCTGTGTGAAAAGTACGGTGCCCATCTTATAGTAGATGAGGCCCATTCAGCAGGCATATATGGTGATTATGGTGAAGGTCTTGTTGCTAAATACGGACTTGAAAAAAAGGTCTTCTGTAGAGTTATAACTTTTGGAAAGGCTTTTGGAAGTTTTGGCGCTGCTTTATTAGGCCCGAATTATCTTAAAGAATGTTTTATTAATTTTTGTCCGTCTTTTATATACACAACCTCAATGCCACTAAACTCGGTTTTAACAACAACAACGGCCCTACAATACAGAAAGAATTCAGACCAAGAGATAAAGACCCTTTTAAATAATTGCCAATATTTTGCAGACCAGATGGATACGAATTTTATTGGCCCTATATTTAGCTTCCAATTTAAAAGTCTTGAAATACTCAAAAAGTGTACTGAAGAATGCAAAAAGGAAAATATAAAATTACTACCTATCATGTCCCCTACAGTTCAAAAAGGAAAAGAGCGGATACGGGTTTGCATCCATAGCTTTAATACAAAAGAAGAGATGGACAAAATCATAAATATTCTAAGGAGTTATAAATGAGGCAGAATATTTTTGTCACAGGAATTGATACTGACATTGGAAAAACAATATCCTCTTCAGTACTTGTCGAGGCCTTAGAAGCAGATTATTGGAAGCCTGTACAATGTGGGGATTTAGAAAAAAGTGATTCGATGAAGGTTTCTCAACTTGTTACAAATCAAACCTCCACCATTCACCCCGAAACACACCGTTTAAAAACTCCTGCCTCACCTCATCTGGCCGCAGAAAGAGAAGGGCTAAAAATATCATTAGAAGACTTTACTCTGCCGCAAACGAACAGAACACTTATCATTGAAGGCGCAGGTGGAATACTTGTGCCTTTAAACCAAGATAATACCATTATTGAATTGGCCAAAAAGTTTAACGCCGAAGTAGTTCTTGTCACCAAGAACTATCTAGGTTCATTAAACCATACGCTATTGTCTATCGATTACCTTAAGAGAAATAACCTTCCGATCAAAGGAATGATTTTTAACGGTAAGGAAAATAATGAATTAGAAACCTTTCTTGTCAAAAAAACAGGAGTGCCTATACTCGCTAACATTCCATGGTTAGATGAACTAACACCAGAAATGGTTAAGGAGATGGCCAGTCTTTGTAAAGGAAATCTAAAATGAAAGAGACAATATGGAGACCTTATACCCAAGAAAAAACCGCAGCAAATCCCATAAAAATTAAAAAGGCCAAAGGCTGTTATTATATTGACGAAGAAGGTAATAGAATATTTGATGGAATATCTAGCTGGTGGGTGAATATTCATGGACATAGCCACCCCTACCTTGCCAAAAAGCTTAGCGAACAAATGGAGCTCGTCCAGCAAATAATCTTTGCAGGTCATACCCATGAACAGGGAGAGACGTTAGCACAAAGAATTGTTGAGCTATTGGATAACCAGTATCCAAAGGTTTTTTTCTCTGACAATGGTTCTACTGCTGTTGAAGTAGGGCTTAAAATGGCCCTTCAATATTGGAGTAATCATCATTTAAAAAAGAATAGAATTGTTGCGTTTAAAAATGGTTATCATGGCGATACTTTTGGTGCCAGAGCTGTCACTGACGCCATTAAAGAACCTACAGGTTTATCAGAAAATATGACGGATGTTCATTTTATTACAGCTCCATTGGCCAATGATCCTATTTCCCAGGAAAGCTCCATTAAAGAATTAAAAGATCTACTCTCTCGCTTTAATGATATTGGTGCCTTTATATTTGAACCAATGGTTCAAGGTGTTGCTGGAATGAAAATGCAGGATCCTTCAACACTAAATAAACTTCTCAAATTGGCCCATGAGCATCAAGTAATTACAATTGCTGATGAGGTTATGACTGGCTTCTACCGAACAGGAAAAAGGTTTGCCATTGATTACCTTAAAGAGAAACCAAATATTATTTGCTTGGCCAAGGCCTTAACAGGAGGAATTCTTCCCCTATCCCTTACTCTATGTCAGCAAAAAATATATGAGGCCTTTTACTCCGACGACAAAACTAAGGCCTTATTACATGGGCACTCTTTTACTGGTAATGCTCTAGGGTGTGCAGTGGCAAATGCAAGTCTAGACTTACTAGAGACTGCTGAAACCAAAACTAATATTAAAAACATCGAAAACTTGCATAAGAATTTCATGAAAGAAATCGAAGGTGATAATAAATACGAAATTAGGGTAATGGGAACGATCCTTGCTATTGAATTCAAGAATCAGGAAAAGGCCGGTTACTTTAACTCATTAAGTGAAACACTTTCTCAATTCTTTATTTCAAAAAATATGCTTTTACGTCCCCTCGGTAATATTATTTATCTTATTCCACCATATTGCACGACAGAAGAAGATCTTTTACCCGTTTATCAGGCCTTAAAGGATTTCATTAGGATTCATATATGAAAAACAATTTCTACTCCACTTGGCACCCAACCGTTGATTATGATGATATGAGCATGATCTTATACAAAATCTTAAAGGATAAAGATGCTCATCATCGTTGGTTATTTACTTTAAGTTATTTAGAGAATTGCGGTGCACGTAAAATTAAACAAATGGAATCCTCTCTATTTCCAAGTTTACTTATTCTAAAACATGGTGCCGAGGAGGCCAGACACGCCTATTTTTTTAGAAGACAAATTTTAAAACTAGGTAAGGATCCTGATGAGATTATGCCATTTCTTGGAGGGGCCAAAGGTAAAAACTACCTTAACCTCCTTGATGTTAAAATTAGTAAAAATGTTAAAAGATTATTAAAGCTAGAAGCTTCTGAACTCAAACTCGCAACCTATCTTTTAACAACCTACTGCGTTGAAGTTCGAGCAGAATGGCTCTTTTCTATTTACCAAAACCTACTCAATAAACTTGATATAAGTATTAACCTTGCCACTATTCTCAAAGAAGAAGAGAATCACCTTGAGGAAATGATTTTAGAAATTGAAAAAAATGAAAAAGTTCAAAAACTTATCCCACTTTGCCTTGAAATTGAGGGAGAATTATTTTTCAATCTCTTTGAAAGCATTAGAAAGGAACTTAAATGGAAGAACTCTGTGGTCAAGTTGAGAGAATCACATTCAGAAATGAAGAATCAGGTTACTCTGTCTTAAAAATCAAGGCCGATGGACACGGCTTTGATAGAATAACTGTCACAGTAAGCTCCCCTCAAATAGTCCCTGGCTCAGAAATGATCTTTAAAGGCACATGGGAATTTCACGATCAGTTTGGACGACAATTTAAGGCCATAGACTCAAGTGAAATTTTACCAACAACATTAGAGGGTATGAAAAGGTTTTTAGGCTCTGGTTTAATAAAAGGAATTGGCCCTCAGACAGCAAAAAAAATAGTACAGAAATTTGGTGATCAAACATTTCATATTCTCGAACAAGAACCTCAGAAACTTCTTTGCCTTAGAGGAATTACAGAAAAAAAGCTTAAAGGAATCGAAAGGTCTTGGCAAAAGTACCAAGGAACAAAGCTCGTTTTATCCTTTCTTAAAGAGCACCACCTTCCAACTGGACTTGCCTTAAGGCTCGTAGAAAGCTTTGGTCATAAAGCTGTTGATATACTCAAAGAGAATCCGTACCAACTCATACGAAAAATAAGAGGACTAGGATTTATCAGCGTAGATCAGATTGCTGAAAACCTTGGTTTTCGAAAAGACTGTCATGAAAGAATCATGGCCGGAATTCTTGAAACTCTTTACCAGTCAAAAAATGATGGACATCTTTATTTAACAAAAGAGCAGTTACTTGAGAGATGCTCCCAACTGCTTGAGCTTGATTTAGAAAAAGAAGTGTTAAATCTAATTAACCAGCTTATCAAAGACGATAAAATAATTTTAGAAGATCAATGTTACTACTCTAAATCCTCCTATGAAGCAGAATGTAGAGTGGCAAGCAAAATCATCTCACTCAAAGAAAGCACTATCGAAGACCAAAGGTCTCTATGCCAAGAATGGATAGATGTTTATTGTAAAAAAGAAGAAATAAAATTAAGTCAGCAACAGGCCAAGGCAATAATAGGTATTATTCATCAAGGCTTTTCTGTGCTCACAGGAGGGCCCGGTGTTGGTAAAACCACCACGACTAAGGTGCTTTTTTATCTTATAAAAGCAATGAAGCTTAATACCGTACTCGCGGCCCCTACTGGCAGAGCAGCGCAAAGAATGAGTGAGGTTATAGGTGCAGAAGCAAAAACAATTCACCGTTTGCTAAACTTTAATCCTAAGAGAGGACATTTTGATCTTAATGAACACAATCCAATAGACTGTGATTTTCTTATAGTTGATGAGTGCTCTATGCTTGATAATGCTCTCACAGATGCCCTTCTTAAAGCTTGTGCCTCCGATACTCAAGTCCTTTTCATTGGAGACCCAGACCAATTACCAAGTGTTGGTCCAGGAAACATTCTTCATGATATTTTACAATCTAAAATGGTAGCAACCTTCAAACTGACAGAGGTTTTCCGACAAGGAAAAGGTTCAAAAATCATAGAAAATGCTCACTCAATTAATAAGGGGAATTACCCTCAAATTAATAGCCCTTTTGAAAACCCTCAAATATGGAAAGAGCAATATTTTGAAGATGCCATGTTTTTAGAAAGTGAAGAGTTCACAAAAGAACAACAAGAAATCATCCAAAGAGTCAAGGCCAATAATAATGAGCTTGACTTGCCTGATAAATTTAAACATCTCAACCAAAGCTTTATTAGAAAAGAAGATGATAAAACCCAGTTACTTAAACTTCTACAAAAAAAGATTCCTCCCTATAGTTCTTTAAACTTTAATCTTTCGGCCACACAGCTAATCCAAAAACTCTATTTAGAGATTATTCCAAAATATTTAAAAAATGTAGAAATACAGATTTTAGCTCCCATGAAAACCGGTCCTCTCGGAACAATATCATTAAACAAAATGATACAAAATGCGATCAATCCTCTTCGTGGAGTAGAATATAAAGGCTTCCGTCCTCATGATCGAATTATACAAACAAGAAACAATTATGATCTCGGTGTTTTCAACGGCGACATAGGTAAAATTATCAACATAAATGAAGAAGATGAATTTCTAGAAATCGACTTCTCCACAAAAACGGACAAAGACAAAATAATTACCTATCCTCTTGAAGACATTTTAGACCTAGACTTGGCCTATGCTATTACGATACATAAATCTCAAGGGAGTGAGTTTGATGTTGTTTTATTACCGATTACAATGAGCCACTTCACCATGCTCTACCGAAACCTAATATACACAGGGCTTACGAGAGCAAAAAAATTGGCCCTTTTTATAGGTAATAAAAGAGCAATGCTTATGGGTATTAAAAACCTCAACCCCACTCAACGGCAAACGAAGCTCTCCACCAGACTCAGCTCCAATTTATTAAAATCAGAACAAAAAGGACCCCAAAGCTAAATATAGCGAATAAATCTAAGTGTTCTCGAAAAAATCTCATAGATCACCTCCATTTTATAATTAACCACGAATTAATTCTTTGTGCCATTAAGTTGGTGCTATGCTAATGATATTGTTATTTTTGGTGTCAATTTGACCATAATTATTGCCTCACCCCATAAATAACGATATAAATAGAGAATGATTTCACATGACAAAGATTCACCCAAAGATGCCTTATCCAATATTCTATTTAATATTGTTATACCTGTTTTCATCCTTTCAAAGGGAAGTAATGAACAATACTTAGGTCCTCTCTGGGGACTTATTGTGGCCCTAATATTCCCTCTAAGTTACGGAATATGGGATCTTGTAAAAAAGAAAAAGTGGAACTTTATTGCTATATTAGGTCTCATTAGTGTTCTACTAACTGGTGGTCTTGCTCTTTTTAAACTTTCAAGCTTTTGGTTTGCTGTGAAAGAAGCCGCTATTCCTTTGGTCATTGGTATCTTTGTCTTTTTCACCAATAAAACGGAATACAATTTAGTAAAAATGATCATCCTTAACCCCAAAGTTTTAGAGTTAGAAAAGATTGAGGAACTTGTTGAAAAACATCAAAAGGAATCAGAGTTCGAAAAAATTATTACCAACAGTACTTACCTTTTAGTTGCTTCATTTGCTTTAAGTGCGTTGCTTAATTTTTTACTGGCCATCATCATTTTAAAAAGTCCTACTGGCACTGAAGCTTTTAACCAGGAGCTTGGTAGAATGACGGCCCTTTCTTTTCCAGTAATCATGGTACCATCTACTATTATTTTGGCCATTTCATTATGGTATCTACTGAGGGGAATATCTAAGCTTACTGGCGTCCATATCAACGATTTTTTAAAAAATCACTAAGCAACTGAATGCATCCATTCAACGGCCTTTTTTATGATGTCTGGGAACTCACCTTTCTGGACTTGTCCTCGAGAACCATGTCCTGGAAGAACCCATTCAACATTTTTAAAATCCTGAAGAAGCTCAATAGATTTTATCTGAGTGGTCCAGTCATACCAACAGGCCTTTCGAAATGAAGCAAAATGTCCTAACCTTCGAATAAATGCAAAATGATCCCCTGTAAAAAGATACTTTCCTTTCCATATAAGGCATTGACTACCTTTTGTGTGGCCTGGTGTATGTACAATCACTGCAGAATTTATTTCAGTCCTCTTTTGGTCTAGAATAATTTCAGCATCGCTCACTTTTTGGGAGTCATAAATTTGTATAATCCTTTTGGCGCCAAAGTACTTAGCAAACTTTTCGGAGTCTCCTATATCATCTTGATGAGATAGAAAAATGTATGAAAGCCCTCCCATTGCTTCAATTTTATTTACAAGTTTTCTCGTAAACCGAGGGGAGTCAATAAGCCAGTTCCCTTCATTATCTTTTACAAAATATGAATCGGCCCCAAAAGTCTTACGATGGTTAAAGCCATTTATATAAACATCGCCGTCAATTTGGAGGGGAAATTGATCTCGTGCTTGAAGAAGAATATTTTTATGCTTTGATTTTGGCCCAAAACCAATAGCTCCAACAGGGCAACTGAGCAATGCCATCGCACAGTCTAGATATTCTTGTTCGTTAGATGGCTGTTTATTAACGTAAGAAAACTCTGGATGAACAGCAAAATTAGGTGGAGAAAATCTTCTACAAGCATCGCAATTTATACAAGTTTCATCGACAAAGAGGTCTCCAGCAACATTTTCATTAATTGATTTTTTTATATTTGCCATGGGCCTATTATGGCAAATATAACTCCCTAATTCCAGCTAAGAGGCTTAGTTTTAGATACACTTTTGGGCCCTCCACTGATTCTGTAGAGTTCTGCCTCCATTTTATGATTAAGGACTTGGTATTGCTTTGCGTTTCTGCGGACTTTATTTAATTCTTGCTCAAGACTTTCTGCAAAAAGCTTAGATTTCTGAAGTTCTTTTTCGAGTTTTTCTTTCTCAGAGATTAATGTTTTAAGCCTGTCCTGAAGGCTTGAAGCAAGAGAGTTATTATTTTCTAAAATTGACTCTTTTTCCGAATTCCAAGAGTCCTTTTCAAAAAGGTGTTGGTCTTCCATTTCTCTTATTTTAGAATCTAGTTCCTTAGTTTGAGCATCAGAAATCTTTTTCAACTGACTCATCTCAGAGTCTTTATCTTGAATTATTTTAATCATATTCCTTTGATCATTTTGAAAAGCATCAACCTTTCTTTTTAAGTCCTTTATTTCTGCTAATCTTTCAGCATCGCGAATTTTTAGATCTTCAATATAAGGCTTTGATCTTTTTAGGAGCTCTAACATTCTTTCTAGTTCTTTTTCTTTTTTATGTATATTTTGCTTAAGTCCATCAATGATATATATAGAAGTTTCTTCGTCTTTATGGAGATTTCTAATAATCTCTTCTTGCTCATTCAAACGACCATTTATCCTTTCATTTTCATCACTAAGATTTTTTAATTCAGACTGCTCTTTAGTTGTTTTATCTTCTAGGGCATGAACTTTTTCTTTTAATTCATCAACTTCTCCCTGGCGTGCATCCCAAATAGCTTTAAGCAAACCGTCTCTATCCTTATCTTTAAGAAGTTCAAAGACTGATCTGTTATGCTCCATCATATGAGAAAAACTTTCGTATATCTTGACCATTTCACTCTCCAGCAAATGAGTTTCTTTATTTAATTATAGTTGCTACCTGAAAAATTTGCTAGAAAAGCTCACGATATTATAACAGAGTAAAGGGGGTGGTTATACCCCCTTTTATTAATGACAACGTCTCCACTTCAGATGATAAACCAAGCCAGCATTCATATCTACTGAATCTAACGCTGCCAAGGCCTCCTTTTTAGACTTTAGAAAGAGACTTGTGTTAACCCTCAAATTGACATCTTCGCCACAAGCAGACCAAACAAGAGAACTCATTGCTAAAGAAGCAGAAAGTAAAAAATCTTTTTCAACTTTCCCTTTAAACAACTTTCTTAGAATTGGGCCTTTTGAGCCTGCAAAAAAATACTCTGACTTAATACGTGCAAATGATCTCGATGGTAGAGATACGAAACCACGATAATCTATATCAATAATCGAGACACTAAGGCCTTGAGGTACATGAACTGGTATAGCAAGATTGCAAGATTTACGATCTATAGGTTTTCTTCTATTTGTTTCGGTAATAAATTCATCAAAAATAATGCTTAATGACTTAGCGTCTGGAGATAAGGTCACAGATGCAGAGCCCGCTGGACATCCATTTCCTCCGTAACCAGGAACTCCTAAAAATATATCATCTGCATAGACCGCAAAAGACAAAAATAAAAGAAGTATAATTAACTTCGTTGCGTTTCCTAAAGACTTATCCATAAAATCCCTCCTTAGACTCCAATCTTTTGGAGTCTCTATGAATATTGTGAACTCTAGACCATTAAATCTTTAAACTAAGTTAAAAAGATAATGACCATATGGTGTATTTCGAAAGGTCATGCACCAGGTGGCGCACAATTATCATCAAATCTTGTTCCTTTAGCGATTTAGGAATAGAACTAAATTCAGGTAAAAAGGAGAATATATGAAGCCTTTAACATTTATTTTTGCATTTCTCATGGCCACATCTACAATTAAGGCCGACACAAACTTTCGTTTCAAAGATATTAATCTTCTCGGTAAAGGCTGCCCTGATGGTACTTTTTCAGTTGTGAAAAGCCCTGATGATCAAACGGTGTCCATTATATTTGACCAATTTTCAGTTGAGGTTCCTCAAGAA
Organism: Bdellovibrionota bacterium; assembly: GCA_030828105.1. Lineage (GTDB taxonomy): Bacteria > Bdellovibrionota > Bacteriovoracia > Bacteriovoracales > Bacteriovoracaceae > JAURDE01. Next base: position 23,533 of record JAURDE010000008.1, read on the forward strand.
AATAAACTCATCGATAGCAAATCCTGTGATATCCATATCTCTAGTATTTTAAAAAATAATGAAAGGGTAACATCTATAGATATAGATGTTGATTATAGAGGATTTGTCTCAATCGAAGGAAATGCTATCGCCAAGTTACAAACCTATCTTCTTAGTTGGAGTGGCCCACAAAAAGGGAAATTAAAGCGTAAAAACCTTGCCATCGATAAGAATTGGTCAAAAGGGGCCATGGATGATTGGTACCTCAAAAAGACAGTATCAGTACCTATAAATAGTAATTGCTCTAGGCATGGTGATGACCAGGCTTCTTTTAGACTTAAAAATATCCTGCTGGCATCGATTCCTTCAAGATCATTCACAGCAGATTCAAATGCCTTATTAACTTTTGATAGTTCTGATTTGAAGGGTGTATTTAAACTAAAATTACACACAAAAACTTGTGGTAACAGCGGAAATATTAATAGAGGTCATAACCGTAGACCTTCGCCACGCTACTCAAGAAGAAACAATTCAAACTCAAGATATCGTGGTTTTAGAAGATACAGAGGAAGGTATTAGGGTCAAGTTGGCCCTACACCTTTTAAAATAATATTACATTTAACCAGTTTTCAGTATATTGAAGAAAATTTCAATGGGCAGTCCCAAAAAATGTTTTTAAATAAGATATAGGGATGATCAAGGAGATAAGGCCCATGACAGTTTGTGGACAACTTAAAGAAATGGTAAACAATTATTTAGAATCACACCCCAATATAAGTATCAATGGATTGGCAAAAAGATCTGGTGTTGGGGCAACTACTATAAGAAGGATAATCAATGGTTCAATCAAAAGTGAACCTGCACCACACACAATCCTAAACCTTGTTAGTGTAATAACAAAAGAAAAAAGACTGGCCATAATTTTAGAAAGAAGTGAAGGCCCGATAAAAAATATCCTCCAGATGACCTTCGGGATATATGCTACAGAATCAATGCCTCACACTTATGATAAAAACCTTGATAGGGCCTTATCACATCCACAAAAGTTTATCATATATAAATTGGCCGCAAACCGCGTTGGTACATCTAAAGACGAAATAAGAGAGAATTTCGGTAATAATGGTTTACACTTTCTTGAGCAACTTTTGGAATATGGACTATTAGAAGAGGTAAATGAGAGGATTCATGCCGTGAAAAAGGATTTTGCATTAGACCCAGATGTTCTCGTAAGAAATATACCAGAACTATTAAAGTTTTATAAATCTCATGAGATTGATAAAGGCCAAAACTTTCTATTTTCTATGTCAGAGTCACTAAATTTTGAGGCCATAAAAAAAATTAAAGATATTCAAAAAGATGCACTTAAGAAAATTTATAATATTGTTAATTCACCTTACTATGAAGGTGAAATCCCATTTTTTTTGGTCTCTTGCCAAGACACTTTAAGTGGGAACACTTCGCATGGAGTATACCAATGAAAATATTTTTCACTACACTAATTTTTCTATTTTCAACAGCTCTTATGTCACAAAATTTAGACAGTGTTTTGCGAAATCATGACACTAGTGTTTATGATATTAGCAACCAAGGTTTAAAGGTTCTAGATGGAGAATGGACTTGGGTTGGTAAAAATCTCAGTACAGACAAATTAAGAATGGTTGTTACAAAAGACAAAGAACTTATTAAAATTGAAGATGTAGTAGAAATAGAGTTTAAAAAGAGTCGAAAAAATAATATTGAAGATATTAAAGACTTGGTATTGAGGAGTAGATTAGTCCCTCAAAAGGATTTTAGGGCCATCATAATCAGGTAATTTAATCTAGATCAGAAAAGTAATCTTTTGAAACTTTTTTAAGTTTTAACTTGAGCTCTGAAGAAATACCTCTTTTCTTATTTTCTTCGAGCTCTTGCTGTTTTTTTACTTTTTTTTGCTTATCTTTATCTGTCATTTCATTTTTCTTAAAATCTTTAGCAATAGTTTTCTTGGGACTAGGACGCTTAGAAATAAGATCAAGGAGGTCCTCTTCTCTTTCAAAATCTTTCCACGGTCTTTTTTTATTTATAGTATCTACACCGGAATCGGACTTCTTTTTGGTAAAAGTCTTTTTTTGTTTATTTATGTCTTCTAAATTAAGGGCCATAAGCGTTAAAATAAATATATTATAGGTGTAAATTCTAAAGGAGATTCAAGATCATATCAAGTTTTATCAATATATATGATAACCTAAGAGATATATGGGAGGATAAAAAAAGAGGGATTAAAACGACGACCTTCATTGATACCTACCAAATAAAGTCCCCTTCTCCTCAATTAATGGATGCTAAACCTTGCCAAGCAACCCATTATAGAATCCTGGATCTCATATTTAAGAAAGGCCTTAACATTGCTTATTCAGAGATAAACTTTATTGACGTTGGTTGTGGACTTGGAAGAGTGGTTCACTATGCTTCTGACTACCCTTTTAAAAGAATCATTGGCCTTGATATTGGTGAAAATATCATTGAATTGGCCGAAAAGAATATAAAAAATAGGGATATAACCCTTCTAACCCAGGACGTATTAGATTATGTCCCTCCTACGGGTAAAAATATTTATTTTTTATATAACCCATTTAATGCTCGGGTACTTGAACAGTTTCTTCAATCTGACCATCAAAAAGATGAGGATTTATTTATCTATGTCAATCCACTAAGAGGTTATATTTTCGATGAATATGGATATCAAAAACATGTTCTCTACAATCCTGCTAATCACAATCGAATCATCCATCTCTACAGCAAAGCAGGCAACTTTTACCTGCCTAGGTAAAATTGAACTATGATTCAAAGCATCAAAAGGTGGTGTACAATAAAGAGGGTATTTTTGAATATCATTAAAAGTATGAGGCCTAAATATGGATGTATCAAATTATAATGTTGCTCTAGCCAAGAACAGAAAGAATTATCAAGATAACCTTGATAAATCAAAATCAGATTATAAAAATGATCTAGAAGAACAAAATCAAAAGTCTGACGCCAATTTTAACCAACTAAAACAAGAGAAGATAAGACAGAACCGTGATCTTCAACAAGACTATATTGTTAAGTTAACAAATGATCAAAAAAAAATGAATCAAGAAATCGATAAACAGACTAATATCTTAACAAAACAAATTCAAGATAGAGAGTTCCAACATGGTAAAGAAAGACAGGTAGATAAAGGCGTACATAATCGTGAGCTAGATAAAATTAGACAAATCTATGAAAAAGATCAACAAAAGGTTCCAAAAGAAAAACTGGATCAGGCCAATAGAAATACAAAACATAGTGATAAATACTATTCTGAAAAAATCGAAGAAATAAACAACAGAAATGCAGCACAAGTTGATTTGTTACAAAGAGACCTTATACAAGAAAAAGAGCAGTTAGTTAAAGAGACTGGAAATGCTTTAGAACAACAGGCCGATATTTTAAAAGATGATTACAACAAAAAAACCGAAGACATTATTGAAAACTACGAAACGAGAATTAGAAATAAAGATAGAGAAATTGAAAATCTTAGACTCCGTATAAATACAATGAGTAAAAAAATAAATGAAAGATATACAAGAGAGTTAGAGGAAAGATTAAAAATGAAAGAAGATCATCTCAATCAAGAAAGAGAAGAAATGAAAAAGATTATTAAAGAAAGAGATGTAAATTCACAAGTAAAGCTAAATAATCAAAGAAGAAATTTTGAGGCCCAACTTCATGAAATAAGCACAAGAAACCAACAACAAGTTGATAATATTATAAAGCGACATGGCCAAGAGGTTGAGACTATAAATACAGACCATAAAAATGAATATAATACAAAAGTTAGAGAACTAGAAACTCTAAATAGAAATCAAAAGATATCACACCAGTTAGAGTTAGATGCTACTAAAGAATATTATGATCAACGCTTAAGAGAGTTTCAAGATAAACTAGATGAACAAGATGCTGACAGCATTGGTGTCAGAGTAGTATCCAGCTAGTCTAGTGTAGGATTTGACCTAGAAACTCTTTGGTTCTTTCATGTTGCGGATTACTAAAAAAATCCTCAGGGTTATTTTCCTCTACAATTGTCCCTACATCCATAAAAATAACCCTATCTGCTACAGATCTTGCGAAACCCATTTCATGAGTCACACAAAGCATCGTCATCCCCTCTTCAGCGAGAGAAACCATAACATCAAGTACTTCTTTAACCATCTCTGGATCTAGAGCAGAAGTAGGCTCATCAAAGAGCATAATTTTTGGTTTCATACAAAGAGAGCGAGCTATGGCCACACGTTGTTGTTGACCACCAGATAGCTGCCCAGGGTATTTGTGTGCCTGTTCTGAAATCTGGACTCTCTCAAGATAATGCATGGCCAAATCTATGGCATGTTTTTTACTCATTTTACGTACCCATCGAGGGGCCAATGTAAGGTTTTCAAGAATAGTAAGGTGAGGAAATAAGTTGAAATGCTGAAATACCATTCCTACTTCCCTTCTTACGATCTGCAATTTTTTTACGTCATCAGTTAATTCAATTCCATCAACACTTAAACTTCCCTGCTGATGTACTTCTAGCCTATTAATACATCTTATTAGCGTCGACTTTCCCGAACCTGAAGGTCCACAAATAACGATCTTTTCAGATTTTTTTACTTCAAGATTTACATCCTTTAGCACATGAAAATCACCGTACCATTTATTTAAGTTTTCAATTTTTATAATAGGCCCTGACATTTCTAATGCTCCTGTCTTGATTTAATATCGGCCTCAAGTCGTTGACTGAACCGAGACATAGAAAAACAAAAAATAAAGTATATACAGGCCACAAATACGTAGGCCTCTAAAGTAAATCCTAACCAATTGGGATCTTGTAAGGATGCTTTTGTCGTATACATCAAATCAAAAAGAGCAATGATAATGACAAGAGAAGTATCCTTAAACATTCCGATGGCCGTATTAACAGTTGGTGGAATAACGATTCTAAGCGCCTGAGGAAGAATAATTTTAACCATGGACTGCCAATAACCTAAACCTAAAGCCTGGGCCGCTTCATATTGACCTTTAGGGATGGCCTGGAGTCCACCTCGAACAACTTCTGCCATGTATGCAGAAACGAACATTATGATCGCCACTTGCGCTCGCAATACTTTATTGATCACCATTCCTTCCGGTAAAAATAAAGGGAAAACAACTGAAGACATAAAAAGAACAGAAATAAGAGGGACCCCACGGATGATTTCTATATAAATTACGCTAAATGTTTTAATTATGGGCATTTTAGAACGCCTACCAAGGGCCAAGAATATTCCAAGAGGATAACTAAAGATAAGCCCCACAGTTGCAAGTATAAGGGTTAAAGGCAAACCACCCCATTTTTCGGAATCTACTTGAGTAAGACCAAAGACTCCCCCTCTAAGTAAGATGGCCATTATTACAAAGCTTATCAACCAACTATAAATAAGCTTTTTACTCCAAAACTTTTTATTCATAGATAAAAACAGTAGTAAACAAAACAGTAAAACTGCCGTAACCGGACGCCATATAAATTCTCTTGGATAAAAACCAAAAAGAAGAAAAAGAAACTTCTCTTTAATAAAAACTAAACAAGCGCCATCTGCTTGACGACAGGTTTGAGAAGTTCCTTCCCAAACACTATCAATAAAAAGCCATTGGATTAGTCCACCACCAAATTTAACGACGATATATAAGCAAACAACGGTTAAGGCAGAGTTAAACCAACCATTAAACAAGTTCTTTTTTAACCAATTCATAGAGTTAATCATCTTTCAACCAAAGCAACCTTTTTATTATACCAATTCATAAACAAAGAAGAGATTAAACTAAAACTTAAATAAACTATAATGACGAGACTTATGATCTCTATGGCCTGGCCAGTTTGATTAAGAGCAGTATTTGATACATTCAAAAAGTCTGGATAAGCAATGGCCACAGCTAATGAGCTATTTTTAGTTAGATTAAGAACTTGAGATGTAAGAGGAGGAATAATCACTCTTAAGGCTTGAGGGAGAACAATTAGACTCAAAGTAAGTCTAGGTTTTAACCCTAAGGCCTTGGCCGCTTCTACTTGTCCTTTCTTAACCGAGTTAATACCAGAACGAACAATTTCGGCATTGAAAGCTGATGTATATAGGACAAGCCCTACGAGTAATGAACTAAACTCGGGGCTGATCGTGATTCCACCAGAAAAATTAAAACCAGTTAATTGTGGTATGTCCCAAGTTAGAGGAAAACCGTAGCCGGCCCAAACCAAAATAGGTGGTATAAAAATTAAAAGTAAAGATGGAAAAAAGCGTGCCTTCATTTCACCAGTAAGTTCAAATATTTTTTTACATTTCCTAAACCAAAAATAAGAGCCTACTAGACCAATAAGGTGAGCAAGAATAATCCAATTATTTGCTGGATGGTCTGAAACAGATGGCAGTACAACACCTCTATTTGAAAAATAAAATCCATATAAAGGATTGAGTGCCTGTCTAACACTTGGAAAAACATCTACAAAAATGGCATATACAAAATATAATTGTAAAAGAAGAGGGATATTTCTTATTATTTCAATATAACCTTTAGAAAGCTTAGAAATTAACCAATTAGGAGAAAGTCTCATCACACCGATAATAATACCTAATAAAATAGCAAAGATATTACCTATTAAACTAACCTTAACAGTATTAAGGGCACCAACAAAAAGGGCCTTGAGATAAGAGTCTTGAGAACCATAACTAATCAGTGACTCTGCTATTTCAAATCCTGCTTCTTTTGAAAAGAAACCAAAACCGCTTGCAATATTTTGTCTTTCAAGATTGGCACTAACATTTGAGTAAAGAAAGTTTCCAATAAAAAATATCACAGCAATAGCGATGACTTGAAAAAATATGGCCCTATTACGAGCATCTCTCAAAAATGAAATATTCAACATCAATCCTATTATTTAAAAGGTGGTGAGTAGTGGAGTCCCCCATTTTTCCAAGAAGCATTTAATCCTCTCTCTAATTTTAAGGGACTATCTTTACCGACATTCCTTCTAAAGATTTCAGCGTAATTACCTACCTCTTTAATGATATTATGGGACCACTTTTCATCAAGTCCCAAGGCCGCACCATTACCAGGTGTTATACCTAAAAATCTCCTTACTTTAGGATTCGTGGAATTGAGAAAGGTTTTAATATTTTTTGAGTTTATTCCAAGCTCTTCAGCTTCATATAAAGCGTAAACTGAGTATGAAACAATATCAAGCCACTGATCATCTCCGTGACGAACAGCAGGACCAAGGGGCTCTTTTGAAATAATTTCAGGAAGAATAATGTAGTCATTGGGGTTTTTAACTTTGGATCTTTCCGAGGCCAGACCAGAAGAGTCCGTGGAATAAACATCACAACGCCCTTTTAAAAAAGCCTGCGTAACCTCGTCATTACTTTCAAAAACAACTGGCTTAAATTTCATTTTATTTGCTCTGAAAAAATCTGCTACATTAAGCTCCGTGGTCGTACCCTGTTGAGTACAAACCGAAGCACCACTTAACTCATGAACACTTTTAATTCCATCACTTTTGCGAACCATAAACCCCTGCCCGTCATAATAAGTGATTGGCGCAAAATTTAATCCTAGCGATGTATCTCTACTTAAAGTCTGAGTTGTAACCCTCGATAAAATATCTATCTCACCAGATTGAAGAGCAACAAACCTTTGCTGGGCCGATAAGGGAGTAAACTTAACTTTTTTACTGTCCCCAAATATAGCTACTGCTACAGCACGGCAAACATCAACATCAAGGCCCTGCCAGTTACCTTTGCTATCGATTGAACTAAAACCAGCAAGTCCTGAGCTAACACCACATTGAACGAACCCCTTCTTTTTAACGGCATCTAATGTATTAAGAGAAGATGACTTTACTTTGACTTGACTGAATGCGCTGTAAGCTGCAAATATTAACAAAAAAGAAACGAGGCTTCTCATATAAGGGTCCTTTATATTTATTAGTTTAAAATAGTGTAATTTCAATAATCTGGAACGTAAACCTTTGACCAAAGGTTGACTAAAATCATTGTATTTCCTGTTTTTTTTACTATTCTATGCTAGTTTTAGCGCGTAAATTCTAATCAAAAAGGAGTGATCGTATGAATATCAACATTTCATTCAGACATATGGAATCAAGCCCTGCCATTGAAGAGAAGATTCATGAAAAATGTGGCCGTTTAAATAAATTCTTTAATGGTGATGCGTCAATTGAATGGGTTTGTTCCGTTGAAAAGGATAACCATATCTCTGAAGTTAATGCCAAGGTTGCCCATCATAACTTTCATGCTCATTCAGAGCTAGATAGTCTGTATAAAACTATCGATGAAGCTGTGGAAAAGCTAGAACGACAAATGGAAAAGGAAGACGATAAGCAAAAGGAAAAAATCCACCGCTAATCGCAGACTTTCATGGTCGGTCTTACAGAATTTGTTTCCTCTAATTCTTTTTACATACTTTAAATTGTTAAAATAAAAAGATTAGAGGGAACAAATGGTTTTAATCCTTTGCTTTTTAATTTTTCAAACTTCACCAATTAATGCCTCTGAAGTTGATCAATCCTTTTTTTATAATCATTTTCCCCAACCGAAAAACTCTAATATTTTTAAACCCCTTACTCAAGTACGTCCTTATAACTGGCAAACATGGTATAAAGATTTTTTCAGCAACGATGAAAAAGGAATCTTGTTAAAAGTTAAAAACCAAATCATTGAATGGAATGAAAAAGAAAAATACGTCAAGCAGTGGAATTTAGAATCCACTGGTCAAATACCTCTGGCGAGTGAGCGTGAAAAAAAGACATTTATTTTTAGACATTTTTTGAAGTATGGCGATTACAAATTAACTCAGGCAGCAAAAGAGTCTGAAGAAGGCTCAGGCATAAGAAAAGTGGCAAAAATGAGAGAAACACTAAGACCAAGCAAAAGCTTTACTATTGCACCTAAAGTTAAATTTAAAATAAATGCAAGAGTTCTCGAGGGTTATTTGACTGCAAAACTTATTAATCCATATTTAAATAATGAAATTTATTATGATAGATATGGCAACCTCAACGTATTTGCATCGAAAACATTTGATTTTTTAGAAACAAGTTTAATATATGAAGTCAAAAATAATAAATGGTCCTTTCAAATAAATCGGGCCATTTTTAATAACCTTAAAGCGAGTCTTATTTCCAAGCAACCAATGTCCCAGCTTATATTTTCCAGCGAATCGGATAAAATGATACAGTTTTATTATAACTATATATACTAATAATAATGACAACAACGATACTTGATTTTTTTAGAGAGATTGATGACAAATGGTTATACCTTTTATCAGGAGTCTTTTCATATCTTGAAAATATCATACCTCCTTTACCTAGTGATGCCATTGTAGCATTTTGTAGTTTTAACCTAAAAAAAGAGTCTTCTCTTAGCTTAGCTTTACTTTTACTAATCAATGTCACCGGAGGCACTCTTGGCTTCTGGACTATTTATTACTTCGGCTCAAAATTAAAAAAGAAAGTTATTAACTTGCCTTTTTTTCATGAACGTCATCTCGAAAAAGCGCATCTATGGTTTCAAAAAGTAGGATATTATCTCATTACTCTAAACCGCTTCTTTCCCGGAGTAAGGTCTATAATCGGAATATATGCCGGTATCATGGGGCTTGATAGAAATAGTGTCTATTTTTTATCCTTTCTTAGTTCACTCGTTTGGAATATTGGACTCATATTTTTGGGCCAAGTTCTCGCAAAAAATAGAAATCAACTGATTACAAATATTGGTACATATACATTGATTGGTCTAATTATTGCTATTGTTTGGGTAATTGCCATAAGCTATTTAAAGAATAAAAATGAAAATAAAAGTACTTAGTTTTAACATTCACAAAGGTCTTTCTCCCTTTAATAGATTATTTTCTTTAGAGGAAATTAAAAGTGTTATCATATCAGAAAGTCCTGACCTAGTTTTTCTTCAAGAAGTAACAGGTGAAAATATTAAACATGAAAAAAAATTTGATAACTGGCCAACAGAAAAACACTATGAATTTTTAGCTGATTCCATTTGGACCTACTACTCCTATGCACACAATGCTGTGTACCCCCATGGTCACCATGGAAACCTTGTTCTATCGAAATATCCTATATCTCATTGGGCCAATTATGACATTTCTACCAATTTTTTGGAAAGCAGAGGACTGCTCATGGCAGAAATCGAGGTTATAATATCACCTGAGCGAAAACTCACTCTCAATACATTTAATACTCATTTAAATCTACTTCAAATAGGAAGAAATAAGCAGTTTCAAAGAATTAAAGATGAAATTAAAAAACTAAATGACCCCAATGCTCCTCTAATATTAGCTGGAGATTTTAATGACTGGAATTCAAAGGCCATAACATATTTTGAAAAAAACCTGCAAATCAAGGAGGTCTTTCAAGAACTTGAAGGAAAAGTACCCAAAACCTTTCCTTCTCCATTTCCCCTAATCTCTTTGGATAGAATTTTTTATAGGAATTTAAAACTACAAAATTGTTATCTACTAAAATCTGAAGGCGCAAAAAGAATGTCAGACCATCTTGGAATTATTGC
>JAURDE010000174.1 GCA_030828105.1 Bdellovibrionota bacterium
AATTTTTTACTTTTTTCAATAATAAAGTAAGAATCTAACTCAATCTCCAACTCGGTCATTCGAACAATTGTATCCAGAGCAAACTTTCCCGTGCCGGCGCCAAATTCAATAATATTTTTTTCAAGAGTATCAAAACATTCTTGGAACTGATTTCCGATGGTTTTGGAGAAAATATCCCCAAAACTTGACGAAGTATAAAAATCTCCTTCTAATCCAAATTGTTTTGACTGGGACGTGTAATATCCAAAATCTTTATCATAAAGAGCCATCTCCATAAATAATGAAAACGGAATACTTGTGTCACCATGTTTGGCTATTGCCTTTATGATTTTCTCTTTTAATGTCATTTTTATGTCGATCAATGGATATTTATTTTTTGTAGCACTAATGATGATTTATAATAATTTATGGCTAAGAATATCATAAATAAAACCGTGCTAATTACTGGTGGTGCGAAAAGGATTGGAGCACATATCTCTGAGTTTCTTCACGGCACCGGGATGAATGTTATTATCCATTATAGGAAATCCGCATCCTCTGCAAAAAAACTTAAATCGAAACTTAATAAAAAAAGGGTTAATTCAGCCGAAATTCTACAAGCAGATCTTTTGGATAAAGATTCATTGTCACCATTGATTGAAAATTCAGTGAAGATTTTTGGGAGACTAGATTGTTTAATTAACAATGCATCTTCATACTACCCAACCCCCCTTTTAAAGATCAATGAAGATTCTTGGGAGGAATTAATGGGTAGTAATTTAAAAGCTCCTTTATTTTTATCAAAGTTTGCCGCTCCTTATTTAAAGGAGGTCAATGGGTCGATAATCAATATCACCGACACACATATAAAAAGTCCAAAAAAGAGTTATATCATCTATTCCATTGCCAAGTCTGGTTTAGTTACACTGACTCATTCATTGGCCCAAGAGCTAGCGCCTGAAGTTCGGGTAAATGCTGTGGCACCAGGACCCATTCTTTGGCCAGATGATAAAAATGAATTTTCCGATATATATAAAGCTAAGGTCGTTAAAGAAACCCTATTAAAAAAAACAGGGGACCCATCTAATATTTCTGAGGCTGTTTATTTTTTAATCGCTAAAGGGCTTTACACCACAGGGCATGTTCTTGAAGTCGATGGAGGAAGGTCGTTTTCCTTATGAACGCAGATCCATTTTTACCTAATAACGTTAGTAGCAATTTTATTAAACTTCGAAACAAGCTAATCTCTTCAACTGGAAAAGCCATTGGTGACTTTAATATGATTGAAGAAAATGACCGGGTTATGGTTTGCTTAAGCGGAGGAAAGGACTCTTATACACTTTTATCTTTATTATCTGCACTCCAGAAAAGGGCGCCTATTAAATTTGAATTAATTGCTATGAACCTAGATCAGAAGCAACCTGGTTTCCCGGATACAATCTTGCCTGAATACTTAAAGAGCCACAATGTCAGCTATAAAATTATTACTGAAGATACATACAGTATTGTTAAAGATAAAATACCAGAGGGCAAAACCACATGCTCATTGTGTTCACGTCTCAGAAGAGGAATCATTTATCGGGTTGCCAGAGAGCTAGGAGCAAATAAAATAGCACTTGGTCACCACAAGAATGATATTGTTGAAACCTTTTTTATGAATATGTTTTTTGGATCAAAACTAAAAGCAATGCCACCAAAGCTAATCTCAGATGACGGAACTAACATTGTGATAAGGCCACTCTCCTATATAGAGGAAAAAGATATTGTGTCTTTTGCCCGGGTCATGAACTATCCAATCATTCCTTGTAATCTTTGTGGATCACAAGAAAATTTGCAAAGAAAAAAAATCAAAGCCATGATCTTAGGATGGGAAAAAGAGAATAAAGGCAGGATGAATAATATTTTTAAGGCAATAACAAATATTGAACCCTCTCATTTGGCAGACACAAATCTCTATGACTTCAAAAATCTTAAAACCCAAAAGAAAATTTTTGACATTATTTCTAATGCAAATTAGCGCATGACTTGTCATTTGCTTTAATTCTATTTATGATGCCCTGACATCTGAAGGATAAATATGAGCAAATTACTTATTGTAGAATCACCCTCAAAAGCAAAAACTATAAATAAATATCTTGGAAGTGATTTCAATGTACTCGCCTCCTATGGTCATGTTAGGGACCTTCTTCCAAAATCTGGAGCAATCGATACCCAATCTTTTGAAATGCAATATGCACTTATTGATCGAAATAAAAAACACATGGATGCTATCGTTAGCGCAGCAAAGAAATCAAGTGAGATCTATCTTGCAACCGATCCTGACCGAGAAGGTGAAGCAATTTCTTGGCACATTGTTGAAATTTTAAAATCTAAAAAAATTACTGCTGACCAAAAATTAATCAAGAGGGTTGTATTTGAGGAAATCACAAAGGATGCCATAAAAAACGCCATCACCAATCCACGAGATGTATCGATGGCTCTTGTTAATGCTCAACAAGCCAGAAGGGCCCTTGATTATTTAGTTGGTTTTAATCTTTCTCCTTTGCTTTGGAAAAAAATTAGGAGAGGTCTTTCTGCAGGCAGGGTTCAAAGCCCCGCTCTTCGTCTTATTTGTGAAAGAGAGGCGGAGATAGAAAAATTTATTAGTCAAGAATATTGGACTATCCACCTTGATGCTTCAAAAAATAATATTAATTTTTCATCCAAACTCGTTCAGTTAGATAACAAGAAGGTTGAACAATTTACCGTTACAAGTGAGTCTCAACAAGAAAAGATTGTTGGCGATTTATTATTAAAATCCTCAGGGAAATGTAAAGTGGCAAGGGTCGATAAGAAAAAAAGAACCCGTAATCCAGCCCCACCCTTTACAACTTCAACCCTTCAGCAAGAGGCGGTAAGAAAACTTGGATTTACTACCAGCAGAGCCATGCGAATTGCTCAGCAATTGTATGAAGGTATAACAACCTCAGATGGAACTGTTGGTTTAATTACTTACATGAGAACAGATTCTTTTAGCTTATCCAGAGATGCATTGTCCCAAATAAGAAACTATATCAGTACTAATTTTGATAAAGAGTACCTCCCATCAAACTCAATCGGATATAAAACTAAATCAAAAAATGCTCAAGAAGCCCATGAGGCAATAAGGCCAACAGATATTAAAAGGACCCCTATGTCTTTAAAACAATATCTATCACCTGAACAATTTAGATTGTATGAAATCATCTGGAAGCGAAGTATCGCTTGTCAAATGACTCCAGCTCAATTTGATGCCGTTAGTATCGATTTAGAAATAGGTAAAGGAGAATCTATTTTTAGAGCGACAGGGCAAACGCTAAAATTCCCTGGGTTTATGGCCGTTTATATTGAAGATAATGATGATGAGTCGAGCAACTCCTCCAGCAATGAGGATAAAAAAATTCCAGACCTTGAAGTTGGAGAAGATATTAATCTTAAAAAGATATTTGGTAGCCAGCACTTCACAGAACCTCCTCCTCGTTATAGTGAAGCAAGCCTGGTTAAAACTTTAGAAGAGTATGGAATTGGTCGACCGTCAACTTATGCCTCAATTATTTCTACTCTTCAAGATAGAGAGTATGTTCTTCTTGATAAGAAAAGATTTACTCCAACCGACGTTGGTAAGGTAGTAAATAAATTCCTAACCGAACACTTTTATAAATATGTGGATTATGAATTTACCGCAAATCTTGAATCCAACTTGGATGACATTGCTGCTGATTCTAAAGAATGGATACCCGTTTTAAAAACTTTTTGGGAAGACTTCAATCAGCAGGTTGCTGAAAAAGAAAATATTGATAGATCAACTATTACCCAAGAGGATATCAATGAAGCTTGTCCTAAATGTGGCCAGGCTTTATTTTCTAGGCTTGGAAGAAGAGGGAACTTTATTGGATGCTCAGGATATCCTGAATGTGACTACACCAGAAATATTTCAGGTGAAAATTCAAATGAGCCAAAAGTTATTTTCCATGACGCTGAATTAGATAAAGATATTTTATTGATGCAAGGTCCTTATGGTCCATACCTCCAGGTTGGGTTACCTGATGAGGAAGACAAAACAAAACCAAAGAGGATTAGTATCCCAACTAATATTCCATTACATTCTGTAAATGAAGACACAGCCAAACAGCTACTAAGTCTTCCAAAAAATATAGGAGATTACCCAGAAACTGGTAAACCTATCATTGCCAATATCGGAAGATTTGGACCTTACGTGAGTCACGATGGTAAATTTAAATCTATTCCTAAAGCAGATAATATTTTCGACTTATCCTTTGAAAGGGCAGTTGAATTAGTTGCGGAACTCATCGAAAAAAATAAGCCACTAAGAGTAATAGGTGATGATCCTGATTCCAATGAAATAATTGAAGTCCTGAAAGGCAGATGGGGACCATTTTTACAACGAGGAAAAGTTAAGGCACCTTTAAGCCATAAATATGATTATGAGACCATCTCTTTAGAAGAGGCTGTTTTACTTATTAATGCTAAGGTTGAGAGAGAGAAAAGTACAAAAAAGAAAAAGAAGAAATAAATCTATAGAGAGGCAATTTCTTCAAGAGACTGTATTTTCTCTAACCATTTTTTTACCCTTTTTGCATCCGCAGTTCTTGTGTATTTACCATATGATTTTAAAAAAACCATAATAATAGGTTTATCCATAACCTTAGTATGCATAACAAGGCATTTTCCAGCCTCTCTTATGTATCCTGTTTTAGAAATATCAATATCCCAAAGTCCCTGCCGAACCAGTAGATTAGTATTTCCATAATTTAACTTAATTTTCTTGTTTTTTATATTTGCCTCATAAAAAGATGAAGTAGATATCTCCCTGATTAAGGGATATTGATAAGCTGCCTGAGTCATCTTAACTAAATCAAAGGCTGTAGAGGTATTATTTTTATCGAGCCCAGTTGGATCAGAGAAGAATGTCTCTGACATATCTAATTGCTTTGCTTTTACATTCATAGCTTTGACAAAAGC
>JAURDE010000023.1 GCA_030828105.1 Bdellovibrionota bacterium
AAAGCTTTTTCCATAATTTCGTAGGAAAGACCTTTTATTTTGATATCCATTTGAATCGCTGTAATACCTTTATCTGAGCCTGCAACCTTAAAGTCCATATCTCCTAAGTGATCTTCATCTCCAAGAATATCCGTAAGAATTTTGTATCTATCACCTTCTTGAACTAGACCCATAGCAATTCCAGCAACAGGTGATGTGAATGGAACACCAGCATCCATTAATGCCATTGAACCAGAACAAACAGAGCCCATTGATGAAGAGCCATTTGACTCAAGAACTTCACACGCAACTCTTATTGTATAACTAAAGACATCTCTTTCAGGTAGTACATTTCTAAGGGCCCTTTCAGCTAAGTTTCCATGACCAAGCTCTCTTCGCCCAACATTAAATTTACCTCTTGCTTCACCAACTGAAAAAGGAGGAAAGTTATAGTGAAGGTAGAATGGGTCATAATGTTGTCCTACGATACGATCAACCATTTGCTCGCCTTTGGCGCCACCGATCGTTACTGTAGCAAGCACCTGTGTTTCTCCTCTTGTAAAGAGTGAAGACCCATGTGGTGTTTTTAATATATCAACCTCAGTTTCAATCTCTCTCACTTTATCAACAGGTCTATCCCCTATTCTTTTTTCATTATCTAGAATGTCAGCTCTCATCATCGTATACATCAAACCGTCTATAGCAGAGTAAGCCTCTTTTCCGAAATTAGAATTTTCATCAAGTCCAAACTCAGATGGATTTTCTTTAATGGCCTCTTCAAGTTTTTTCTCAATTACTTTAACTGCTTTTTGTCTTTCAAGTTTATCAACAACCTCTAGAGCTGCCCTAGCATCACCAGCGTAATTTTCTTTAACTTTATTCATTATAGTTGTATTGGGAGTGTCAGGAGTAAAGACCCTTTTTTCTCTACCAACTTCTTCGGCCATACGCTTTATAAGATCACATAATTCTTTGATATTTTTATGGGCAAACTCAATAGCACCCAAAATTTCATTTTCAGGAAGTTCTCTGGCCTCACCTTCGACCATTAATATGGCATCATTACTTGCCGCAACAACTAGCTCGAGATCACTTTCTATCCATTCTGAATGTTTTGGATTTAAAACAAGCTCTCCGTTAATTCTACCAACCTTGCAAGTTCCGATGGGGCCATCAAAAGGAATATCTGAGATTGTAAGGGCCGCAGATGCACCAATGGCAGCTAGAACTTCTGGGTCTCCTCCCTCTTCGTAAGAAAGAACAGTACAACTTACTACTGTTTCAAACATATATCCTTCAGGAAAAAGAGGTCTAAGAGGTCTATCAATTAATCTAGCATTTAATGTTTCTTGAGTTGAAGGCTTAGCTTCACGTTTAAGAAAGCCCCCTAAGAACTTTCCAGCTGCATAAAATTTCTCAACATATTCAACCATGAGAGGAAAAAAGTCCTGTCCTGGTGCCATTGTTTTTGCTGAACATACTGTAACGAGAACTTGGGTCCCATTAGATGAAACAAGGGCCGCACCGTCAGCTTGTTTGGCCATTCTTCCTGTCTCAATAGTGATTTCTTCACCACCAAAGTTAATTTTGTACTCTTTTTTGTTGTTTAACATAAATTACTCCACATAGTCGTAGCTATAGTAAAAGGTTAATGGGGGATGAGAACCTGAAGAATGGGTTCAAAAGATATTTCAAATCACTTTTTCAAAAATAATCTCAAATATCTCTAGCACCCGAATCTTTAATCTCTCCCCTTTGATTATACTAAAAAAAAAGGGAGTCAGTCGACTCCCTTTATTTATTTTATTTTCTTAAGCCTAACTCTTTAATAAGGTTAGTATAGCCTTCTTGATCCTTTTTCTGGATATATTTAAGAAGGGCCTTTCTCCTACCAATCATTTTCAAAAGACCTCTTTGAGAGTGCTTATCTTTTTTAAAACTATTAAAATGAGGAGCAAGGTTGTTAATTCTAGTTGTTAAAATGGCAACCTGAACAGACGCCGAACCGGAGTCATTAGGTCCTTTACCAAATTTTTTAACTAATTCTTCTGTTTCTTGTTTTGTAATCATCAAATTTCTCCTTACCAAATCCCAAGCGTATACCGAGGAAGAGGCGCTATTATTTATTAACACAGACTATTACTTGATAATATCAGACATGTAAACCTTTAAATTCTCGATGAGACGCACTTCAATTTGCCTAATTCTCTCTCTTGAGACGCCATAATCGTTGGCGATACTTTGTAGTGAAGAGGGTGTCTCGCTAAGTAATCGTTTTTTAAAGATTTCTTTATCTCGTGGCTTAAGCTTGGCCACAAAATCATGGAGGTGGGTTTTAAGAAGACTAAGACCTTCTTTATGGGCCAGAACTTCATCGATATCTAGCTCATCGGGGTCTGATAATGTATCTGAGAACCGTGTGGCGCCATCTGTCGATTTACTTGGCGCGTCAATACTAATTTCTCCCCCTTTAGGCCCAAGTCGACTGTCCATGAACTCAACTGACTTTTCTGAAACACCTAAATTTTCTGCCAAAAGCTTAGTGCTAGGGTTTATACCCATGGCCATAAGTTTGTTCTTCTCTTTCATAAGATTATAAAAAAGCTTCTTTTGGTCATTTGTGGATCCAATCTTTACCAAGTGAAAATTATCGAGAATAAATTTGAGTATATAGGATCTTATCCACCAAGAAGCGTAATAGCTGAGTTTTGCTCCCTTAGTACTATCATACTTAGAAACGGCCTTCATAAGTCCAATATTACCTTCTTGAATAAGATCCATTACATTTTGGTAGGAGTTTCTAAACTCCATTGCGATTTTTACAACTAATCTTAAATTATGAAGAACAAGTTTTTTAGCAACCTCAATATCACCACTTTCTTCCAGTTTTTGAATTAAAACGTTTTCTTGTTCTAATGAAAGTAAAGGGTAGCGAGAAATTTCTCTTATATAAATGGTTAAGGGATCACCTGTAGAGGCCTGTTTACTGGGAAGGCTCTCTTTACGAGTAAGAACAGAGGATTGATCACCTTCGTCTTTGGTCTCACCTCCAATAACAATATCCTCAAGAATCTTCTTATCAGCTCTTTTATCTTCGGCAGGTAAAATTTCGGTTTCTTTTTTCTTACTCATTTTACAGCTATAGAAAAAAACACAGAATACTATTAAAATAAAGATATATTTTAATATATTTATGACTAATGTAGAAACTATACAATTCACTAACACCGAAGAATTTGACCTGGTCGAATTCATTGCTTTATCAAGGGAAGGATCAGACCCTAATGCTATGAGCAATGGCAATACACCGCTTATTAAGGCCGCCTGTACCAATCAATCTGCTCTATTTGACTTCGTCCTATCATGCGGAGCTGGGCCCAACACACCAAATATGAGTGGAGATAGTCCTCTCATTATTTGCTCCCAATACGGGAATGAAAAAAATGTTCATGTTTTATTGTATTTTGGGGGCGAACCCAATTTCAGGGATGATTCAGGTAGAACTCCCATAATGCATGCCATAATGAACAAGCATTTAAAAGTAATACAAATACTGCTTAATAATGGTGCGGATTTAGAGATCCAAGATGATTTTGGTATGAGTGCTTTGCTATATACCATTAAGTATCTTTCATTAGATGACATAAAAGGTTTATTCAACAAAGATCAAATTGAAAGCCTAAAGCAACAAATTAAAGACTATCCTGAAACTGTAGGTAAAATTCTCCAAACAAAAAAAGAACAAGAAATTACTGAAAATGACAAAAACAAAGAAGCTAATGAGGATTCCCTTGAGACCAAAAATAAAACTGTCGCAGTCTCTAACAATGAAGAGTCCAAAAGGATAAAGAAATCTGGTACCAGTGAAAATGATGAAGAGATAATGGAAATTAAATCCTTACAAGCAGAGCAAGAGACTTCACGTATTATCGGAGGGAAATCTTTATCAGAACAAGACGAAGCCACCAAAGAGGTTATTAGCTCTAGTCAGTATGAAGAAAATCAAAACTCATGGAGAACAAAATCGTCTGGCTACCAAGAAAAAGAAAATGGTGATATGAAAGTCACTAATCTAAACAAATCGAAATCTGAAGAAAATCAAATTACAAAAGTTCAATCAATGAGCTCCCAAGAAGTCGATGAATTAGCTAAGCGACCGAGGAATCAAGACCAAAGCAAAAAAAACACAGAGCTTACCTCTCCTGAAGAGCTCAACACCGACCGAGAAGATGACTTACCAATAACACCTGATGAATTTAATGTCATGAAAGATGAGCTTGAAAATGACATGATTAAACTTGGTAACTTTGTTGAAAAGGTCATAGACCCTAATTCTATTCCCGAGGACAATCTTACATCAAATCAAATAAAAAAAGTGGTGAGTGAAAATAAAAGTGAATCAGACAAAAAGCTTGTTGCAGGTGTTATACATAAAACTGAAGACAATAAGGGCCATTCAGAGAAAGTTATTTCAGATAGCGAAACTGAGAAGAGTAAAAGCATCACCGATGTAGAAAACACTAAGGAAACACAAAATAATGAATCCTATAAAAAAAGCCTCTCATCTCTTGATGACCAAAGTATCTCCTCTGGTAAAATAATCACTGAAAAAAAAGAAGTCTCAGAGGTTTCTGATACATCCTCTTCTGAAAAAGAAAGCATTAAAGCTATTGATGAACCTTCATCCTCTACTCAAACAGAATCTCATAATGATGAGGATCAAGAAGATGATAAAAGTACTATAAAGGCCTCAAAAGACCTTGGTTCCTCCAATCAAACTACATATCTAGAGGATAGTTCAACATCAAAGGGCCAGAATCAAGAACATGTATTTACAGCTGAAAAATCTGAGGACACAGAGGTTGAAAGGAAGAGAATAAAAGAAGTAACGCAAAATATAAAAGATAATAGCGCAATAACTGTAAAAGGATCAACTTCCGGAGAAAATAGTAAGGATGTTAATGAAGACAAACAAACCATACGAGGAGGAGATCTTAATATAGATGCAAATGAAAAAAGGATAATAAAGGAATCAAACGTCCCAGATGATGAACCATCTCAAGTTGTAAAAGGTGATAATTTTCCCACCGGTGATGACGTTATTAATAAGGTTACAGAAAAAAAGAAGAAAAATATTGACGCCGAAGAGGCTGATAAAGTCGATCTTGATGACTCACAACTTATTCCAAAAGATAAAGTTAATGAGAAAAACAAAAAAGGCCAAACACACCTTATGATAGCTGCAGGAAAAGGAGATATGGAGAGAATAGACCTATTACTTAAAAGTGGGGCCGAAACAAGTCTAAAAGACTTTCATGGCTATAATGCCTTGATGTACGCCACTCAAGGTGGTCACGATCAAGCGGTTAAAGTTATTGCTGATAAAACTAGTGAGTTAGATGTAAAAACGGGAAAAGGATATACGGCATTATCATTGGCCGTACTTAAGGATAAGCCTAGGTGTATTACAGCTTTAGTTAGTGCAGGAGCAAAATTAGATATTCCAGTGCAAGGAGAGGACCTTTTTACAATTGCTATTTCAAAAGATGCTTTGGACTCCATAAAAGTACTTATCGCTTTAGGGCTAAACCCATTTGAAAAAAACAAAAAAGGCCGTAGTGCATTCGAACTTGCTAAAAAGATGAAGAAAAAAAGAATTGTCGCATATTTAAAAAAACAGATTTCTAAACTGGTGAAAAAAGATGATAAAGGTTAATGAAAGAGGTGAATACAGCCTTATGAATATTGTAGGCGCCTATGATGACAAAGATCTCACAACGATAAATAAACCAATACGAACGATTATTGAAAAAAGTAATCACCTTCTCGTCAACTTTGCTCTCGCATCGGATGTTAAAGACAGTTTCTTCCATTTTTTAAAAACTCTAAAATACCTTTTAACGGATCGAAAAAAATGTATTGTCTTAATCTATCTTGACGAAAACACCCAGTCCCTTATAGATAACAACTGGAGTGATGAATTTGATACTGCTAACGACTTACTCGAAAGCTTTGAGGTTATAAAGAATTCTATTGTGTATCAACCAAGTAATTTTTTAAAAGATTTGGTTGGTAGTTTTATGCTAGAGCTCTTAGTAGATTTTAATTTTCCTTCGAATCGAGAAAAAATCTACATCAAAGAAAAACAGAATCTCGATAGTTTTTCTGGGCAAAAGACTTATTGCATAGTCCTAGAAGGCAACGATATTTTTTTCCATCTAGGAATAAGCTTCACTGAAGAATCCTTTTTGAAACTTTCAGAAAATGAAGACTTCTCTGTTGAAGAGTTCATCGCAGAGAATATATCAAACACACTAAAAAAGTATGATCACCTTAACCTTATTACTCATAGATCAAGCGGTATGGCAGGCCCCATAATTGAAAAGAAAGAGTTCATTTTTAAACAAGATAAATTCACTTTATTCGATAAGGGTGTAACTGTTATTATTCCGATAGAGTCATTTCATGGAAAGATATTTTTTGAGTTATGGATACCTTCTGATTTTCAAGAAAAGGTTCTTCAGGTAATTAATTCTTAGCCTTAGTTAAAAGATCATTATCTTCTAACCTCTTTTTTGATTTATTCATTTTGTATTTATAGGTAATGTATTTTAATGCAAAAGGCCCATAAAACAGGTATATAGGTACCCTGAGCTTACCTTTTGTGTTTTTATCAAAAAAATCTCCACGAAATGAAACAAACTGATCAATAAGACTTTTAGCAACTAGCTTTTCCAAAGGACCTTTCCAAGGTGGTATCTCAAACTTATTTCTATTTAATAATATTTGATCTTTTAATCTGATTTTAAAGGATTGATATGCCTCTTTCCTTATTTTTTTTTCATATTGATTATTTCTTTTAAATAACTTTCTTATATATTGGACGAAACTCATATCCAAGTTAACAAAAAAAGAAGCTTTTATTTTTCCTACTTTTTGATTCGCTCTATCGAACTCTCCAAGATTAATATCAAATAATACTTTGAAGTCAGGGTTATACTCATCAAAAAAAACATTCTTACTTATTAGTTCAACAGTTAGAGGCTCCTCAAAGTAAAACTGCCGTTGTTTATTTTCAACTTCATTTTCGGCCCATTCTTGCCAGAGGTGATCAATACCATAGCGTAAAGATTCAACTAAATCATTTGGTTTATTGACCCAACTTAAAAAATTAGGGATTCCTGATATCAGAGACACTAAATGATTGGATAATATTTTAAAATCATATTCAGAAAACTTAGTCATCATACTTTTAATCTTAGGCGGTTGATTAACAATCTTAAAATCTGAGAACATAAAATCCTCACAATATAATCTTTTTAAATCTTCTTCAACAGACTGTGTACCAAGCATACGTGGAATTTTCTTTCTAAACTCTACCTTTGATGTTTTTCGGCATATAAGATTTTTACATAAAACTTTAACTGTATCATTTTTTTCATGTCTTGAAATATGGTTATCTACGGAATTCCATTTTATTTCATAGTTAGAGAGTTGTGAAATAATAAAGGACATAAGAATTGAATTTTTAGCAAAAGGGGTCAAAAGCCTTAAATCAACTGTGTTAGCTCCCCAACTGCACATTGATTTAAAAATATTTAAAGTCAAACCAAACTCTTTTTTCATTATCTCTTCTTCTTTAAATTTTTCTCTAAACTTTTGTGGGAATAACGGATTATTAGAAAGAGTTGGTAAAGAATATGAAAGATTTTTATCAAATTCACTTGTCATGACCCTCTTTAATTGAGTCTTACTAATTATGCTTAGATTATCAGAACAATAACCATCTACAAGATAATCCACTAAATTAATGTAGTTTTCTTTATTAAAATTAAAAAATTTCGCATACTCTGGTAAGGCCATAGAAGCAATATCAATCCCTATATATTGAAGTGTGGACAAATAAGACCTCTTAACAGTATCTCTATCCCAAGGGTGAGGGTAAGATGTACTAAATTTGATACTACAATAATTTTTTAAATTCTCTCCTTCCTCTACCAATCCACGATACCTAGATAGCTGCCTTTTAAATTGAACTCTCGAATCCCTTTCATTGAGTTGATAGATATTATTTAAAGGATTGTTTTCAACATTACTTAACTCTTTGGAAAAATCACCCAATATGAGACTTTCTAGCGGAGTAAGGGCCATAACCAAACCACTAAATGTTAAAGATAAAATGAGAGTTATAATAGGCATAATATTCTCTAACTATTAAATTCTTTAACACCATCGGTTATTCGCTCCGATAGAGTTACAATATGAAGTTAAAAGTTATTTTGATGGCCTTTTTTTCCATAATTTCTTATGAGTGTATGAGTAGTACATACGATGAATATTTGGATAATAGGAGAATTGAAAATAATGGGCCATTCTATAAATTATTTAAGGCAAAAAATTTTTTATTGGAGGGTAACTTAGATAAAGCATATTATTTTTTAATGAAGATACCCGACAAAAACGATCGCTTCACTATTATTAAGAACCGTTACCAAGCAATTATTTATTTTCTAAAAAATGAATTCAAAAAATCTCTCGATATTCTAGAAAAACCAATTTTTAAAAAAAGAAGTGTTTTCAAAGAAGTATGCCTTTTGAAAATTATAAACCTTTTGGCCCTTGGTAAAACTGAAAACTTAACTGAAGAGAAAAGGTCTTGCTTAACATTAACTGAAGGTTATACGAAGAATGATCACTTATGGATTAATATCATACTTTCCCTAAAAGAAGATGATAATATTCGTGAAAGATTAGAAAACCTGTTAAATTCCAAATATATGTTTAGTAATTTAGAAAATATAAAAATCTGGCTCAAAAAAGCTATTTATTTGAACAGAGAAAATAAAATAGTAAACCAGATAAAGTTTCTTCCTAACTTTGCCCTAGAAAGTAAAAAAATCAGAGAGTTAATTGGATTAATTTACTACCGTGTAGGAAAAATAGAAAAGTCATTAAATTATCTAAAGGACTTAAACACGACAAATGCATTAAATATTAAAGGTAATATAGAAGTTAAAAAAAAGAACTATCCGAAAGCTTTTGAGTATTTTCAAAAAGCTCATAAAAGGAAGGAAGATTCTCTTAACTCAATATTAATTAATATACCTCTCAGCTATTTAACACAGAACTGGCAAGAAGGATCACACCTATTGGGTAGTTTACCCAAAGACAAATCAGAGGAGGCAAGAAAACTTGCTCTTGATACAGTTTTTAAATTAAGAATGAAAGATTTTAGTACGGCAAAAAAACAGCTAAGCATATTAGAAAATTATTATCAAGGTGAAATACCGTTCAATGTAGTACTTATGTACAGCTACGTAGCACTCCTTCAAAATGATAAGTTACCTTTAACAAAATATACTCATAAGGCCTGCACTAAATTTGACGGCCTTAGTTGCTGGTTGAAAATGCAACTTCAAACGTGGAGTAATTTTTCAAGCATTATTTTGAATCAAAGCATCAGTAGCACTCCCATTGAGCTAGATTTGGAAAAACTTAAATCTAAACAAAAGGTTTCAGGGATTGAAGAATTTCCTGTTGTAGACCAAAAAGATATAGAAGAGATAGACAGTATGGATGTTATAAAGGAAGCAGCGAAATTTTCTTATTAAAAAATTAAAGCATAGCTAAAAATGATTCCTCCTTCACTTCTCGTATAACTATAAGAAGAACCTGCTGTTTTTCCTCCCTCCTTAGAAAGAAATGGGCCAAAATCAAAATGAGAATTGAAGTTGTGCCAATATTGACCCATCACACTAGCATGTATACCAAAAGAGGTTTCCACCCTCATTGTTGAAAAGGATTTAGGAAGGTTTAAAAAAGGCCTAACCATTGTTTCTAGACCCCATTTATTCATTAAGAAATGACGTGCCTTTAGCCCGACCGAAACTGAAGGAATAGTTACATTCACTATTTTTCTATCTACTGCACTAGCATTATTAGTAGTTATTAAAAATGGCCTTTGCTGCAATAATAATTCGGGAAGAATAGACCAAGTTTCATTTAAATACATCAAAGCACCAAGACTTAAATGATGATAACGACGAGGCCCTATATCAGATATGGCCTGATTTGATTTAAACTTGAGATATTGAAATCCCAAAGCAACCGACATTAGCCAATTCTTAGCACTAGGCTGAGTCCACCTTAAATCGAAACGATGTGAAGAATCTGACTCAAGATCAAAAACTGGATCTTTTCCTACATGCTTTTTAGTTTTAAAGCGATGAGAGCGTGGTGAGAATGAAAATATAAGTTGGTTCTTTTCTAGCAGCTCTTGAGAAGAATAGGCCCATTTGGGTAACTGATTAAGATCAATCTTATTTTTCACAGGCTTACTTATAATATTTTTATTAAGTTTATTTTGCGTCTGAGTAATGATGGCAAGTTGATTTTCATCAAGGGATTCTTTTACTCTCTCATCAATAACAAAACCTTTCACAGAGTCTAGCTTCATTCCCATAGGGGCCTTATATTGCCCTGTTGTTTTATCTATACGGCCAATTTTTTCGGCCACATAAAGTAAACGATCTGCATCTAAAGAACTCTCTGGGTTTGGTTCAATATAATAACCTGAGTTTAAATCTATAAATCCACCTGATCTTGGTGCATAGTCACCTGTCGACTTGTCTCTGAAACCTTCTAGAGGAGCTTTTTGTTCAGCTTGAGATAAAAACTCTTTTTCTTCAATCTTTTTTACTCTATCTTCTGGCGGAGCTATATTCTTTTCTTTAACGATTAGTTCTTTATTCTTATAAAGGACCGCTAATTGAATAGGAGATATCTTCACAGCTTGGGAAACTTTCGTTTCTTTTGGAACCGAAGCCGAAAACTGTCCATTCTTTACTGTTTCAGATTTTACAGAATCAAGTTCCTCATCAATCTTTTTCATTATTCCTTGAGACATTTTACTACTATCTAATTCTTTTAGTCCTTCCTCTTTGATAACTTGAACTAAGGGATCGTCATCAAGTTTAACAATTTTAACATCTCCCTCATAACTTATTAATGATGTTACGTTATTTTCAGGGTTATGGATTGAGTGAAGCTCTGTCCCTCTAACTCCAATGGCCGCCGTTTTTGTTTTAATAAGGAACTTATGTTTAAGATTAGTTTTTAATTTACTTTTTTGATTTTTTATATTGGCCCTTACCTGCCCTTTAAGAAGAGATAATAAGCTCGATTGTGAATTCGTAACATTTTTTAAGATTACTTTTGAGTTTGGCCCTATATTGAGTGAACTCTTTCCAGAAACTTGTATTCTAACAAAGCTATTTTTGTAGGTTAAAATAGAAGTATCCTCTTTCAAACTATCCCCAAGCCTAAGATAGTCTGCTTTTTTTAGACCAGGTTTTAAGACACTAACCTTACCTCTTATTTTAGTAACAACACCGAAAGGGGCATTTTTGGCCAAAACAGGCAAGCTTATACTGAGAAATAGAACCACCGAGAATTTAAAAAACATCCATGTTCCCTATTTTTTATATTATTTTACTTCGGCTTTTAGTTCTTTACCATCAAAATGAAGAATAGATTCTTTATCTTCAGAAATAGTGGCCAAGTTAATTGGCCTCTTCCATATGTGAAAAATATTTTTCATCGTTTCTTGGGCCAAATTGAGATCTAAGTCTACCCCTTGATGCACATGCCTCAAGAGTAGTTCACCCCTATTACTATAATTAGCTGATTCTAGCTCAATAACAGGTGAACCAAAATTAGTTAATGCATTAAGGAGCTTGCTTTTAATTTCCTCAAACTCTTTAGAGTCAATTTCAAATCGCCCTGTACGATTATTGAACTTATAGGTAAACAATTTTTGGCGCTCACAAAATTCTTTTGTAAAAAACTCATCTATAAATGTGATGTCATTATGAGTTCTTCTTACATCAAATATTTTTTCCATTCCTAAATTTGTTTCACGATCCCAATTCGCTTTTTGTGCCATATCCGTGCAATCTAGATATTCTTTACCAAACTTTCCCGTGTTCCATCGGTATTCAATATCTCGAAACAGTTCTATACCAATCTTATATGGATTGATATTTTTTCGACTCATGGCCGTGACCCCAGCATGATGGTCTGCAAAATCTATAACCTCACTGGCCTTCATCACCTTTTGAGTCATCATTTTTGAATGCCAATAACTGGCCCACCCCTCATTCATAATTTTAGTTATTCTTTGAGGAAGAAAATAATATGCTTCTTCCCTTAAAATTCCGATAACATCTGATTCCCATTCGGTGATAGGTGCATTTTCCATCAAGAACTTCATAATGTCTTTATTAGGAAATTTAGTATCATCTTCGGTAATTACAACTTCCTCTTCATCCTCTTTATTTGAAGTTTTCTTTGCTTGAGTCGCCCTTTTTTTACTACTTATAAATGTTTTAAGGGCCTGACTTGTTCCTTCAAACTCATCAAAATCCTCTTCTTCTTCTAAATATTCTTTATGCCTTTCTCTTTTTGCCAGAGAGTCTGGTTTTTCAAATAATATGTTGATATCCAAAAGATTTTCTAGACTAAGGACTCGATCGATAAAACTTTCTACTTTATCTTGACCGTATTTTTCCATAT
This sequence comes from Bdellovibrionota bacterium, assembly GCA_030828105.1. Classification (GTDB taxonomy): domain Bacteria; phylum Bdellovibrionota; class Bacteriovoracia; order Bacteriovoracales; family Bacteriovoracaceae; genus JAURDE01. The sequence goes on from JAURDE010000023.1 coordinate 12,553, forward strand.
ACCTTCTTATCTTGGTACCATGGTTGGCCATAACATCCATCATTTTTTTATTCGTATTTTTAAACCAAAAGTTATTTTTAAAAAAATCGGCATGTCCATAAACGTGACACATTACAATCTTTTGATCAACCATAGGGTTAACATTTAATAGGTAGGCATAACATGGGTTAGTATTAATAACCATTTCATAGATTTTCTGTAATCCATAAGCATAATTTTTAGACATTTGATCGTATTCCATACCAAATCTCCAATGAGGATATCTGGTTGGAAAACCACCTTGGCTTGCCAAAATATTGATCGTATCGTAGTCACACATCTCAAAGATTACGGGGTGAAAATCAAGGCCATAGTCTTTGGCCAATTGTTCAATTTCCTCTTTAAGTTCTAACAACTCTCCAGAGATAGTCTTAGTTCTTGTGACCATTCCTTATTTCCCCTTACCTAGAAAATCCTTTATGGAATCTAGAATGGCATCCTTATTTTTTATTTTACTAAGGATAATATCTTCGTGATTTTCTCCAAACTTATTATTAAGATCCTTATAAAACTGTCCTGAGCCGTAACGACTTTCGACCTGGCCATAACAAAAAACATTTGATGCGGGAATAATACTATTTTCAAGAATCTCCAAACAAAGTTTAGTATCATCTGTTGACCAGTTATCTCCATCAGAAAAATGAAAAGGGTAAATATTCCACTCGCTAGGATTATAATTATCTTCAATAATTTGTTGGCATAACTTAAAGGCGCTAGAGATCAAGGTTCCACCACTTTCTCTTGTTCTAAAAAAGGTTTTTTCATCAACCTCTTTAGCTGTAGCATCGTGAATTATATACCTAATCTCGATATCTTTGTACTGACTCTTTAACCACAGATTAATCCAAAAGGACTCTGTTCGAACGATTTCTTTTTGCTCGTCTCCCATAGACCCTGATACGTCCATCATATAGATAACGACTGCCGAGTTTTCAAACTCAACGGACTGAGTAGCAGAACGATATCTCATATCTTCTTTAAGAGGTATCAAACAAGGATTGTCGGGATCGTAATTACCTAGAGAAATTTCTCTTTTAAGGGCCTCTTTATAGCTTCTTTTTATGTGCTTGAGAGAGTCTGGTCCCGTATAATTTATACTTGAATACTTCTCTGATGTCGTCTCAAGCGCCTTCTTACCTTTAGGCTCTATATTAGGAAGCTCAAGCTCTTCTCCTAAAATATTAGCAAGCTCTTCAAGGCTTAGCTCAATATCGAGCTCTTTATTTCCTTCTCCTTCACCTGCTTCACCTTGTCCAGGCTGCCCTTCACCTTCTTGTCCCTCCACAGGATCACCTGCCTCTCCTTCTCCTTGTCCCATTCCACCATTTTGTTTATCACCAAACTTAAATCGAGGAGTGTCGATAGAAGGCATTGGAACTTTGAAATTTCCATTACTCTTAGGTACTGGCATTTCACCTTGGGAAATATATTTCTTTAAACTATCTCTGATCTTGCCCTTTACAACTTTTCGAAAGCGAGCATGATCTTGTTTTATTGGGTGTCCCATGTCTCTCCTAAGATTTGGCTGAGTCACCTTTAGCAAAAATAGAAGCTACGAAATTCAGTGCATCTGTAGCACAAATTTCACAATACCCCTGGTTTTTGATGAGCCTTGACTTAACGACATCAATCTTTTCTTGAGTTTCCTTATCTACAACTTTAGAAATTATGGTCGTTAGTTTAATACTATCTTTTTGATCCTCAAAAAGTTTTAATTCTAAGGCCCTATGAAGTCTTTCATTCATCTTGTAGTCAAATGTTTTTCCTTCAATAGCTAAAGCACCTATATAGTTCATGATTTCCCTTCTGAAATCCTCTTTACGAGATTCAGGAATATCAATTTTTTCTTCAATTGATCTCATAAACCTTTCATCAGCATCCTCTAACCGATTTGAGTATTTGTTTCTTATCTTTTCCTTTTGAGTATAGGCCTTAACATTATCGATATAATTGGCACAAAGAGTTTGGATGGCCCTTTCATCTACACTTATTGCTTTTTGAACGTCATTTTTTACAGTATCTTCGTACTCTTGGCGTGCGATGGACAACATCTCTCTATAAAGCTCCATGACTTCCTTATTATTAATCAGTGCATGATGCTTCAAACCTGCTTCAAGTTCATTAAAAACCATAAATGGGTTTAAGCAACCGATATGTCAATTTTTGACCAAAGCATTAGAAATTTTATCTTGAATATAACGTGGGGAAATACCATCAAGTCCTTCCCTAACAGCTTCTTTTCGCAACTCTTTTACGTTATCTTCATTATAACAGGAAGTGTCTTTCCATTGTAGAGTTTTAGTTTTTGAATTTTAGTTAAATCCGCTTTTTTTGGTTCTTCTAATCTTGTTAGAATCGCCCACATTGATGCCATCTCTAGTGTATGAGGCGCTATGTGTATGTGAGGGATCTTTTCAGAGTTAAAATCCCTCCTATAAATTCTAACTTCATTACTTAACCTGGAAATATAAGGTACATCGATTTTAACTGTCCTATCTCTTAAGGCTTCCATGAATTCGTTATTCTGCAGTTTTTTAAATTCAGGTTCATTCGTATGTCCCAAAATAACTTCATCAATATCAGTTTGAGAAAATTTCTTAGGTTTAATCGATTGTTCTTGTGAGGCCCCTAGTAAATCATAAAGGAAGGCAACATCAAGCTTAAGCATTTCTATAAATTCGACTACTCCCCTGTTGGCAATATTAAACTCACCGTCGAAGTTAAAGGCCCTAGGGTCTGAGTCAGAACCATATTTTGCAATCTTTCTGAAATTGATATCGCCTGTTAATTCAGTTGAGTCTTGGTTTTTTTCATCTTTGGGTTGAAAAGTACCTATTCCTACACGATCTTTTTCAGATAGGATTAACCTTTTAACTCTAATATGATTTTGAACGACTTTAAACCAGTCCCCACCGTACTTTTTAAGATAAAGTCCCATTATATGTCTACAGGCTGGCGATACTTCTCCTTTAATAGCAACCTTAAATTTGTCTTGTCCCTTATTAATTTCAGAAAGGAATTTTTCTCTTAAATCAACTGGGATTAATTTCAAAGGCTCTTCGTGCATAGGAGATGGATAAAGTTTTTCTCCTCCGAGAATATCGGTCTCCTCTTCATCATACCACTCATAGGTATAAAGGGCCCCATCATCAGTTTTAGAATAATACTCTAATCCTTTTTTAATCAACCGTGCTATTGAAGATTTCGCTGAACCTACAGGTCCGTGAAGAAGCAGAACTCTTTTTTCCGTTCCATATCCTTTTGCAGCTGATTTAAAGAAATTAACGAGTTTCATGAGATGAACATCAATCCCAAAGACAGCATCTTTACCATTATCTATAGGATCATCAAAAAAGTGGTAACGAGTTATTTCCTTTTTATATTCATTATACTTATTTGAACCATAACCAAGAATCATGTCGTTAATTCTTTGGAAAGCATTTCTCGTAACTGCCGGGTTTTCGGCCACAAGATCTACATATTCTTGAAAGGTACCGGACCAGTGCAGATGTTGAAAGTCCTCTCTTTTATAGTTATTATCTACAAATTTTTTGACATCAATTTTAGACATAAAGCCCCCAAAGCTCATGATTTTTAAAATCCTAGTAATTTCAACTAGGTGTAACTAGTTTAATTATATACCTAAGAGTTACCATTATAAAACCCTAGAATATAATACCTATTAAGTCGGTTAAACTACGTTGTTTGACTTTGGTAGATCCATTTTAGACAATAGATAAGAATAAGATTAGGAACTTAAATGGGCATATTATGTGCTGGCACTACTGATATCGGTCTTGTCAGAAAACAGAACCAAGATAGCATACTTGTTGAACAAGACAACAAACTATTCGTTGTGGCCGACGGAATGGGAGGTCATAAGGGTGGGGAAGTTGCATCTCAAATAGCAGTACAAGAAATATCCAAGTTTTTTCGAAATGAAAAAAATTCTGAACCTCAAGAAGGTCTGATTGAGGCCATAAGCAACGCCAATTCGACCATTTATACTACATCACAAGCTGATGAATCCCTCAACGGAATGGGAACGACAGTTGTATCGCTACTTTTTAGGGGCTCCCAAGTTTTTATAGGCAATGTGGGTGATTCAAGGGCCTACTTGATCAACAAGGATAATATATACCAACTCACCAATGATCACTCACTTGTTAACGAAAAGCTAAAATTAGGTCTTTACACAAGAGAGCAGGCCGAAAAAGATCCAAATAAAAATGTTTTAGCAAGAAGCTGTGGAATAGCATCTGATGTTAGTGTTGATATTTTTAATTATCAGGTTAAGAAAAATGACTTTTTTATACTATGTTCTGATGGTCTATCAGGGCTAATTGATGATCAATTGATTTTGCAAAACGTCAAAGAGCATATTTCACTTGATAGGCCCGTAGAACAAATTGCTTTAGAAGCACTCAATCAAAAACTCATTCAATTAGCGAAAGACAACGGCGGTCATGACAACATCTCAGTGATAAGTGTTCTTGCTTATTAACATTGCCACGCAATTAATCATTATATATAGTTGAGATCAAGTTCTTACCCCGCTTTAATGCGTGGTACAATGGAGGAAGCTTGGACAAGCACTATACCTTGATGCTCATATCAGAAAGGGAAAAAGGAGTTAAATCAATTAGAATTCCTTCACCTTTCATAAAGGCAGGCCTATTTCTTCTATTTCTCTCTTTTGTTCTCATTGGTATTCTTAGTTACGACTACATCAAACTTGTTAATGAAGCATTTAAAAATAAACACCTACAAATTGAGAACCGAGAACTTAGGGAACAAGTTCAGCTTATAGATAGAAAGATCAACACGATACTCGACGATATCGAAAGAATTTATGTTTTCGAGAAAAAACTGAGGATTATCACAGGAACAGATAAAGCTGATCTTACCAGAAACTTAGAAGAAAATAAAAAGGATTCCCAAGAGCCCATTGGGGGCACAGAAAGAAATGATACAGATATAAATAAAAAGAAAAAGTATGATATCTTAGAAAGCTTTAGACGTATTGAGAACTTTAAAGATTCTGAGAATTATAACTCCCTTAAAAATTTATACGAGCAAAAAATCGCGACGAACCTTGGTGTTTACTCGATTCAGTCCTTTACAAAAGACTGGAGTAATCTTTACCGACAAAGCTTCGAAATGGCGGATCGATTTGCTGAGTTTGATTATAAGCTTGGTGAAATTAATAGTTTTATAAATCAGTTGGAGATCAGTATTAATCATTTAGATACCCAACTGCTGGACAAAGATTCCTACCTCAAATCCTTACCTTCACTTTTGCCTACAAAAGGCTGGATAACGAGCTATTATGGGCCAAGAAAAAGTCATTACTCCGGTCGTATTAAGATGCATGAAGGAATTGATATCGGTGCTAGAGTTGGTAGGAAAGTCGTTTCCCCAGCCGACGGAGTCGTAACCTTTTCCGGTAAAAAACCTGGTTTTGGTTATTTCGTTCAAATTGATCACGGATATGGGATTGAGACTATTTTCGCACATAATAGTAAGTTAGATGTAACAAAAGGTGATCAAATAAAAAGAGGACAAACAATTGCTCGTGTAGGGAGTACAGGGTACTCAACAGGCCCCCACCTTCATTACGAAGTACGAGTTAACGGAACCCCAGTTGATCCCTTATACTTTATCCTCGATTAGGAAATAGCATGGACTTTATTAAGAAAATTTTCGGAACTAAGCATGACAGAGACATAAAGTCTCTTAGGCCACTCGTAAAAAAAATAAACGAGCTTGAAGAGCAAATGAAAAAGATGAGTGATCAGGAGCTCAAGGCCCAAACAGATAAGTTTAAAGGATTACTTAAAAACGGTCATACTCTGGCCGACATACTGCCAGAGGCTTTTGCAACTGTACGTGAAGCCTCTGTTAGATGCCTTGAAATGAGACATTTCGACGTTCAGCTCATTGGTGGTTCTGTTTTATTTGACGGAAAAATCGCAGAAATGAAAACTGGAGAAGGTAAAACTCTTACAGCAACACTTCCACTCTATCTTCACGCTCTGGAAGAAAAGGGTGCTCATCTTGTCACAGTCAACGACTACTTGGCCCAAAGGGATGCTGACTGGATGGGTAAGCTCTATAATTTCCTGGGTCTTTCTGTCGGTTGCATCATCAGCGATATGGATGATGAAGATAGAAAAAAAGCTTATCGTTGTGACATCACCTACGGTACAAACAATGAATTTGCCTTTGATTACCTACGAGATAACATGAAATTTAATCTCGATGACTATGTTCAAAGAGATCACCATTACTGTATCGTGGATGAGGTTGACTCAATTCTTATCGATGAAGCAAGGACTCCTCTTCTCATTTCTGGTCCTAGTGAGGGAGACATCTCATTATATGCTAAAGTGAACTCGGTTATTCCAAAACTTGAAAAAGACAAACACTTTACGATTGATGAAAAATCACGTTCCGCTGTTTTTACAGATGATGGAATCACTTCCCTTCAAGAGATTGTCGGAATAGATGATCTGTTTAATATTCAGCACACAGAACTTCTCCATCATCTCAATCAAGCATTAAAAGCACATCACCTCTTTGTAAGAGATAAGGATTATGTTGTTAAAGAAGATAGAGTCATCATTGTCGATGAGTTTACCGGAAGACTGAAGGATGGCTCGAGATGGAGTGATGGTCTCCATCAAGCCGTTGAAGCGAAAGAAGGCGTTAAAATAAAAAAAGAGAACCAGACTCTGGCCTCTATTACTTTTCAAAACTATTTCAAGCTTTATAAAAAGCTTAGTGGTATGACAGGTACGGCCGATACCGAAGCAGAAGAGTTTCATAAAATATATAGTTTAGAAGTTACTGTTGTTCCTACCAATGTTCCCATAGCAAGAATTGATGAAGCTGATGTTATCTACAAAGGTAAACAAGAAAAATATAATGCTATTGTTAAGCTCATTAAAGATCTTAACTCAAAAGGACAACCAGTCCTAGTTGGTACCATAGCAATTGAAGACAGTGAAAAGCTCTCTCAGGTTCTCAGGAAATCAAAAATTCCTCATGAAGTCCTCAATGCCAAACAACATGAAAGAGAGGCCCACATTATCGCGGCCGCTGGCCAAAAAGGTGCTGTCACAATTGCAACCAATATGGCCGGTAGAGGGACTGACATCAAATTAACTGATGAAACTAAAGCTTTAGGTGGACTTTATATCCCTGGTACAGAAAGACATGAATCTAGAAGGATTGATAACCAGCTTCGAGGACGTTCTGGTCGTCAAGGTGATCCTGGATGTTCAAAGTTCTTCCTATGCTTAGAAGATGACTTAATGAGAATTTTTGGCTCTGATCGGATAAAAAAGTTCATGAATACTTTAGGTATGGAAGATGATGAGCCAATTGAACATAAAATGATCACCAATGCCATTGCCAAGGCCCAAAAGAAAGTTGAAACCCATAACTTTGAAATTAGAAAGCATCTTCTGGATTTCGACAATGTTATGAATGATCAGAGAAAAGTCATTTATCGGATTAGAAAGGATATTCTTTCAGATACAGACAACTATGGCTTTGTTGAAGAAATGATTGAAGATGTTGCAGATTATATTATTGATGCCAATAGACCTGACAAAAAGGTACCTCTTGAAAGTTGGAATTGGGATGATATCAATAATGGTTTTCAAACCACGTTTAACACAAGTGTCAGTATAAGCGTTGATGAATGTAATAAAAAGTTTGATGCTGTTCCAGAGAGTTATATCTCGACAAAGGCCAAGGAGATTCTTGAAGAGAAGTTTTCCAAGTATGAAAAAGATACAGTTAAAGCTGCCCTAAGAGAAATACTCTTATCTATCTTTGATCAGTTTTGGAAAGACCACCTTCTATCCATGGATCATCTTAAAGAGGGTATTAACCTAAGGGCCTATGCTCAGAAAAACCCACTTAACGAATATAAAAGAGAGTCTTTTAACCTTTTCCAAGACATGAGACGTAATGTTAAAAAGGCGGTTGTTGAAAATATCTTTTTAGTAGAGCTCTATACTCCTGAAGAAATAGAAGAACTTAAAAGAAGACAGCAGAAAGAACTTGAGATGCAGTTAGCGGCCCATAAAGAACAGGAAAAAATGAATCAGGAAGGGGCCAAAGCTCCTATTAAAAGAGGTTCTCAAAAGGTTGGCCGAAATGAGCCTTGCCCTTGTGGCTCTGGTAAGAAGTTCAAACATTGTCATGGAGCTTAATCTAGTTATTCACTCAAGCTAAAATAGTTTTTTAGAAATCCATTCTAGAGTTATAATAATTCTAATGGGTGATGAAAAAGATGATAAATACGACCTAACCAGTTTAACTGAATTAGGTGAGTTCCTGCATGAACTTGATCCTGAAGTTGATTCTCAACTTGAACACGGTGCAGGTGATCAGCCATCTCATGAAGAAGAAGATGAGGTAGCTGAGAACGAATTCAACGAATTTAGAGCTCCAATGCCAGAAAGTTTGACCGAGGAATCAGCGGCATCAGAAGAAAGTTTTGGTAATGCTGGTTTTGAGGATAGTGAATCTGAAGAGACATCATTTACTGATGATAACGCCAACTTTGGCGATGACTCATTTCAAGAGGATAATCAAGCTCTAGAAGACACTGCAGAGTTCGGTGAAACCTCCTTTGAAGATACAACTCTGGATTCTGATGAAGCGAGTGAATTTGAAGAAAGCTCCTTTGAAGATACAGATTCGAACTCAGAGCAAGACCAAGAGTTTTTATCCACCGATTCTTTTGAGCAAGACTTTTCCGAATCAGAACATGTTGAGCAAGATGAGTCTGTACCAGACCAGTTCGATCAACCTGAAGCTGAAACCGAAGATATAGAACAAGAAGACTCAAATACCGGGCCAATGGAAACACCAGTAGCACAACCCCCCGCTGCACCAGAACCAGGCCCTGCGCCGGCAATAAAAAGTGTGACCACTGCTCCAGAAACTTTTGAAGATGTAAAAAGCTTTTCTGAAAAAATGAGTTATGGACTTGCTTCTGGAAACGGTAATCCCCCTTTTTCAATCATACTAAGCAATATTAAATACAAAGAGGATGTTAATGAAATCCTCTCCATACTTAAAGAGCATGGCATAGCTAATGAAAGTAATGAAAGCGACTTCATCAAAGGACTAGAAAATGGTCAGGCCCTCATTTCTCAATTAAGTGAGTATGTGGCCATTGTTTTAGGTGTTAAGTTTAAAAAATATGATTTAGATATAAAGTTAGGGTTATCTCAAGAAATTCACCCAACAGACTCTTACTCTCACAATCTTAAGGGCCTTGTCAGTAAAGAAAACCTTAATCAAAACCACAAAATGTCTTTAAATCTTGAAGAACTTATCATCAGTCCAGATGATGTTCTCGTTACCACAACAAGTGATTTTGAGGGGTATCAGATTAATCGTTATATCTCCATCATTACTGACAATATGGTACTTCATGAGCAAGATTTGGCAGATTACGCAACAGAGCCCCCACTAAATGACAAAATTGATCTCTCAAGTTGGGTTGACGAAAGTTTTGAGTATTCAGCAGAATTATCCCATGCATACGAATCACTATTAGATAAGCTTAAGCTCAAAGCGGCCAAGCTGAAAGGAAACGCTCTAGTTGGGATAAGCTTTCAAATGCATCCACTCTCTGCTTCAGCACCTAAATATCATCTTACCTGTACAGGAAACCTCGTATGGGTGACCCCCATAAAGAATAATGATGAAATCAACTCTTGATGAAATAAAACCCCACTATAATACTCTTATTGTAGGAGGAGGTATCGTCGGAGCTGGCTTACTCAGAGACCTTGCTCTCCATGGTATAGATTGTCTACTGGTTGATAAGAAGGACTTCAGTAGTCAGACAAGTCAAAGTAGCTCTAAAATGCTTCATGGTGGAATCCGCTATCTTGAAAACTTCGATTTCGCTCTTGTCATGGAGGCCCTACACGAAAAAAACCTTTGGTTAAACCTTGCTCCTCATCTTTGTTATGAAAAGTCCTTTTATTTTCCCGTTTACAAAGATTCACCCAAACCATTATGGATGGTTCGTATAGGTTTAATGATTTATGACTACCTCTCAAGTTTTCTCAATACGCCACATAAAATCTTAACCCCAAATGAGGTAAATAGACACTTCCCCACCCTAAAAAAAGAAGGACTAACAGGGGTTGGAGTCTATCATGACGTTGTCGTAGACGATGTCAAATTAACCTTAGAGGTTATTTACGATGCTCTTTATGAAAAAAACTCACAGGCCATAAATTATGTTTCCCTTATTGATATACAACCAGGCCATCCTTGTAGCGTTCGATTAGGAAGTGAGCTTAATCCCAGTTGGGAAAAAACGATTACTGCTGATAATGTCGTATTTGCCACTGGCCCATTCACTGACAAATTACTTACCTCTTTTCCTCAAATGCATTGGACACCACAATTACTTCCTTCTAAGGGAAGTCATATCTGGCTTAAAAGAGAAGCACTTGATATTGATGCTCCTATGGTTCTTACAACACCTGATGAAAGAATCATATTTACTATACCTCGACGAAGTGGAATTTTGGTTGGTACCACTGAGGTTAAAACATCCGAAGATTTTTTTGATATTAAAAGTAGCCAAGAAGAGGTCGACTACCTTATCAACTCTATCAATAATTATTTTCCTACAGAAACTGTTTCTCAAGAAGACATCCTTTCCACCTTCGCTGGCATTCGCCCTCTGGTGAGAGAAGAAGGAAGCAGAAATATGAATAAAACCGCTCGAGTTCACAAGGAGTACCGCCCCTTTTCTAATATTACTATACTCATTGGCGGAAAATACACAACATTTCGGACTATGGTTCAAGATACAGCACGAACTATTGTTCTCAAATCAGGCGGTGAATATAACAAAAACAAAACACAAAAATTCTTAAGACAAGAATCAGAAATATATCCTTTTCAAAAGGCCATTCATATTGAAAAAAGAATGACTCCTGAAATCATGGAAAATATTCTTCAAAAAGAATACCCTAAAACGATAGAGGACCTCATAAGAAGAAGAATTGGCATAGCTAATAAAAGACATTGGGGAGACGCCAAAAGCTTTGATCAATTTTTTCTTAGTTATTTAGATATCATTCAAAATTATATGGATGTCACTAAGGATGATATTATCAACTATCCAGTCTAGATCATCATTAAAATCGATACGACATCCCAAATTTAATTCTAGGCCCTGATTTTTTCTTTATAACCTCATTACCGAGATCAGTAGTTGTATTCTCATTCCTTGTATAAAAATCCAATTG
>JAURDE010000188.1 GCA_030828105.1 Bdellovibrionota bacterium
GTGGAACTCAATGGATAAATCCCAAAAAATTGGTCTGCTCGAATACTCTGGCGCTAAAGTACCAGAGTCGATGAAAGAAAAAAGCGTCACTGTAGTTACTGACAAGGATGAAGTTATAAAAAACAACGATAAAAAGGTGGCCGTGGTCAATCCTAAAAAAGGAGTAAAACCAAAAGACTTTAGCCTTGATGGAATATTTGGTGAAGATGATGATGTCTCTAGTACTGATGTTGATGAGGCCTTAAGTAAGCAAGATAATAGACCTGAGGGTGTAAATGGTAAAACCTCTAAACCTGACATTTCAGAAAGAACACGAACAAGTATTTTTAAAATAATTGAAACAAGATATTTTAAATCGGCATTTCCAGTATTTTTTGAAGAGGTAAAGTAAAATGAGTAAATTGATTTTTAGACAACTGATGACCGTTCTATGTATTTACTCTCTTATACTGCCTAGTACTTTTGCTAATGCCTATAATCCAAATAACCTCGTCCTTGTGGCCAGCAATGACTCAACTGATGTAAATGACACCGTTGTTAAATCAGAAGACCCTGACTATGTAGGAGATAAATCCCAAATTGGAAAAACTCAGCAAGGCTTTTCTTGGTTAATGATCCTAGCTTCGGTGGCCCTTTTACCTACTATGATCGTGCTATGTTCACAAAAAGTCGAAATGGGGATCATCATTGCAGCTTCATTGGCCCTCATCATTGGAGAGGTGGCCCTACATGGAGTTTATAAGTCGACTTCTGACCAAAAGCTTGAACTTTATGAAAACAAGGATGAGGACAAGCAAAAAGAGGCCCTACAAACCGCCTCTGATCTCACTGCCCACAATATAAAAGCTGCCTATGCCCGTATGGCCATCCATTTTGCTTGGGGGGTAGCTATGACGGCCGCTGGTATATTGGCCATAGTATCCCACGCCAAAGATATGTCTCTTTCAGCTGCTTCTTGTGTTGCCGCAGCTGCTGCCTGTGCGGCATCTTGTGCTCCTACGGCCGGTGCTTGCCCTCGCTCCACTACATGTGTTTCAGGTGAGTCTGGTTTTCAGACGCCCTTTCCTATTAAAGAAAGCCCCTCTTCAGACTTTAAGCTTTACTCTAAAGTAACAAAGAACTCTCCCAGTGATGTACATAGCTACCTCTTAATCGATGAGCAAAAACGACTTCAACAAGGAGCAATTCGCTCTGAAAAATATTTTATTGCTAATGACCTTATAAATAATAATCCCGCACCAGATAATAAAATTAAAGATCTTATGAAAACAATGGCCAATATTATGGAAGAGGTAAAAGATCTTATTTTACCAAATGCCATGGCCTTTGATATGGCAGACTTTAAAAAAGATGATGTTTGGAAAGAATTAGGTCCTATGATTGGTTTAACCGGTGTCGCTATCACAGCAATGATAGCGTTATCAGTTGCTGTTGCAAAAAAAGCAGTTCCTCTGGCCTCTCTTAACGGTATAGCAAGGGGTGTTTTATGGAATACACTCGCCTCTTTTGGTTACATTTCAGGAAGTTTAAGTGCTGTTACAGCTGTTAACCTTAAAAAAGATAAAGAAAAGTATGATGACCTTATTAGTAAATTGGATAGTCTTAAAAAGGCCACAGGTAATTACTCGAATAAGGATACGTATAAAACAATCAATCAACCGCTAAATCTCAATTTTAAACAAGGTGACACAAGATTGGCCACGATACAAAAACAATTATGCTCTCAGCAAGGCAAAAGCGCCAAAAGTTATTTTGCTCAATCAGGGGCCTGTAAGTGTAAAGGAAGCAAATGTGGTGTTCAAAAGCTAGATATTGATTATTCTGGTGGCTTCGTACCACCTGCCATTAGTGGTGTTTCTTCCGCCTCTTCAAATAGTTTTTCTTCGGCATTAAATGGCGACATGGACTCTGCAAGCTTAGGCTATAGTGATATGGGTAGCTATGCAACTAAAGTTAAAGATTCATATAAGAAAATTAAGGAACTCTCTAACAAGCAGCTAAAGGCCCAGGGGGTTGCCATTAATGATCATGACAAAATGGAAGCGGCCACCCTTTCTTCTTTTAATGAGTCTGGTCGCAATGCGATTAATTCATTACCTAAGCAACAAAGAGTGGCCCTTTTAGATTACGCTGCCTCTAACGCCCCAAAAGCGAGTGAAGAAGACCTTGATAAGGCCGATGAGGCAATAAAGAAAAATGATACTTTGGCCCTTGCTAAACAAGACTTAAAGCCCGCCAATATAGGGAGTGACAAAAACAAAAAAGGTATTAGTTTTTTTGACTTTATGAATAGTGACGAAGAAAAGAAAAAAACTAAAGAGAAAAGTATCGCAAAACCAAGTCCTAAAGATTTTGAAAATGCCAAAATCAATAATCAAGATATAAATAAATCATCTTCTAAAGATATTTTTAAAATTATAAAATACCGTTATTTTAAAACGGCCTACCCAATATTTTTTGAAAGGGCCAATTAAAAAAAGTAGTCCCTATCTTAAGACAGAATATTTCTAAATGAGCTCTTATTGTTTTTGATTATTTTGATACAAAAAAGCCCCTAAAAATAGGGGCCTTTTTATAAGTACTTTCTTATTCTACTTTTTTCTTCTTTTTCTTTTTAAGACCAGACTTCTTTTTCTTTTTCCCACCCATGGCCTTCATACCCACAAAGGCAGCAACGGCAACACCAGCGATAAGGTAAAGCATAGTATTTTCTCCGCCTGCTCCAGATCCCTTTTTCTTCTTTTGAGCATCGATACCAAATTTTTGATCTGTATCAGGTATGAAAGTCGTATCATCTAAAAGATTCTCATCTTTTTTCTTAAGAGCAAATTTATCCGTAGAAAAATCTTTCTTTCTAAATACACGTAAAGTGCTCACGATGTTATCAAACATAGACTGATAAGAAGAGTAATGATCTTTACTTACTGATAATGTCACGGCAACACCAAGATCTTCTTTTACTGTTGCAAGATATCTTGTATAAAAACCAGGTACCTCAGATGCAAGATGAAGTGAATCAACCCACTGATGGTTATTTATTGTTTTTGTTTCAGAGTATTTAGGTTCAGACACTTGGGTTTTACCACCAGGGAGCTTAAATGTTTTTGTCCTCTTTAAGTAAGCCATATAACCATCAAGCGAGTCTTCCTCGCCCCTAATCTTGGCCGCTAAAATAATGATGGCCTCTTTTTGTCTATCCTTATTAAGACTCTGACAGACCCATTCTGTACCTTCAAGACCACATTCCCAGTTTGGAGGTAATTCGAACTCACAATACTGAGAAGCAAACTTTTTTGCCTGAACATCAAACATAAATGCTAGTAAAAGAAATACAAAACAACCACTGTCAATTAATTTTCTCATTATAAACCCTTAAGCTTTTTTATAATATTATACTAAGGAAACTTTACTACACAAATAATTAGTTTTAATTCAGGGCCCCTCTCGCTAAAAAACCTTTCTTCAGCCTTAAATTTCTATAAGTTTTAGTTATTCTAATAATTGACCAATCTTTACCGATTTCGTAGGCAAGTCCTGTTGCTACTAAGATTTGCTCTCCCTCTATATCTTTAACATAAACATCGAATCTCATTCCTTTTTCAACACCACCAGATAGCCCGATATCTATTTTAACAAATTTTCCGCGTGGTGAAACTTTAATGACACTGGCCTCTAGGTCATAGGTCTTAAACCTCTCAATTTTGTAATCATCCAGACTTTTTCCCGTTCCAACTCGTACGGCACTAATAAGAAACCTTGTTCCCTCATCAGTTGAAGCTCCTGCAGTTGTGCGAGAAATTTTTGCTCCAAATCTCCAACCAAGATAGCTACGAGAAAGAGAAAAATAGGGTTCAAACTTTTCTCTATTAATAGAATTATAATAAGTACTAGGCCCAGTATTTAAATTTGGCTTA
>JAURDE010000150.1 GCA_030828105.1 Bdellovibrionota bacterium
AGGTCATTCTAACTAATACATTTTACGGAGAACAGGCTTTTGGTGACTGGACTTTAAAAGTTATTGATGGATCAAAGTCATACACCGGAGAACTCGTTGACTGGGCCATAAAGATCTTTGGACACAGGGATTTCAAGGCCGAAAATATAAAAATCAATTATGACCCACAGCTTGAGGTTGAAACAGATAACTGGTCATCGTCAAAAGAAATAAAAGCACAATGGAAATATAATCGAGATTTTTTAAGGTACGAACTTTCTATTGGCACTAAAGCTGGCCAAAATAATTTAATGGATTGGTTTTCAGTTGGTCATAATAACTCATCAAAAATATCTCTTAAGGATTTTCAAGAAAATATTTATACAAATAAAAAGTACTACCTTAATTTAAGAATAATTGACCAAAATGAAAACTGGAGTCAAATCTACTCTAAACAATGGGTCCTTAAAAAATGAAAAAAATCCTTATATTTTTTGTAATTATTTTCTTTGCCGTCTTTCTTTTATGGGAAAAAGAAGAAAAAAATGAATTATTATTTCCAACGAATAAGAGTTATGATGAAAAAAAAGAGCAAACCAAGAAAGAAGTTAAAGTTGACGACAGTACAATCAGTTTTTCAGGGCCTTCTTATTCAATTAATAAATCTAAAAAAAGGGCCAAAAACAAAATATCCCTTATCAAAGGAAATCTTCAAGTTCAAAAAATTATTGAAAATTATTTCAGTAATAGACAAAGAACTTCTTTTAATCAAGACCTTCTCATCTCTCAAAATTTAAGAGCTGTAAAAAAAAGTAATTACCGTGACCTTATGGGTGAACAAGTGAGTGAGAAAGCTGGTTTTATAATATATAAAGTAAGTGAATTAGGGGTCAAAGAGTCCTTTTCTATTCAATCAAAATCTTTACCTGTAGTTTACGATACAGTTAAAAATACATTTGCTATATTAACCGGCAAGATTGTGCTTAATATTAAGAAAGGCATCAATCTAAAAAGTCTCTCAAAAAGGATGAAGCTTAAAAACTTTTTTTTTGAAGATAGAATGATCTTTGGAAATTATGAAGATCTTAATTCGGTTTTAAATTTGATCAACAAAAATGACAATGTACAATCTTTTGAAGTTGAAATCATCGACTCAATTCCAGAGCCTAACTAACACCTTTTGATTTTAGCTCCGTAACATATTTTTTATCTTCAATGAGAATATGATTTTCTAGCCAATCTTTTAAAAATGCCATCATCTCTTCGGTTAATTCGCTGTCGCCATTTTCAAATTTTGTTTTGAAGTCTTTTACATCCTGAACAAGAAGGGAGTGTAACCTTCTATGCTCTTTTTCTTTACTATAATCATGTGCCTCAAAAAGCTTTTCTTCATAAACAAAATGAGTTTCAGTGTATTCTACAAGATTTTTTAAAATTAACTCTACTATTTCAGATCCCTTACCCTCTGACATGGCATCATTAAGTTGATTTATATAGCCAACCAATTTTTCATGCTGAGAATCGATCGATTTTATACCTATTTCGTATTTGGGGCCCCAAGGTATTAAAGCCATTAAAAAACTCCTTTAAAGCTCATATTTTATCACTCTTAAACTAAATAATCCTGATATTAGTCAGTATATGATCTTTTTAATATATCAGTCTCTAATTTTCAGTGACATGGCCCATATTTTTGTAAAGAAAAATAAGATATCCCTTAAATGTATTTAATAACGAGGAGTTTTGTATGGTTAATTATTTAAAAATGAAAGGAATTGAATTTATTGAATTTTCAAGCTTTGGCCCTAATGAAATGAGCGAACTATTTTTTCAGCTTGGTTTTTCACGTAGTGGCTCTCATAAAACAAAATTTATTGACCATTATAATCAAAATGATATTAATCTTTTACTTAACTACCAAACAGGAACTTTTGCGCATAGGTTTCAACAGATCCATGGCCCAAGCGTGTGCTCTATGGCCTTTAGGGTTGAAAATGCCAATTATGCCTTTAATATGGCCGTTAAAAGAGGAGCTAAAGAAGCACCCAGTGACTACTCTCCTTTAAAGGCCATTTACGGCATTGGAGAAAGCCTTATTTACTTTGTGGATGTAGACTCAGAGAAGCTCTACCCTTTGCTTGGCCTAGATGACAAAAAAAATGAAAAAATGTTTCCTACAAAGGGTTTCCAAAGCATTGATCATCTCACAAATAATGTTGAAAAAGGACAGCTTCAAAAGTGGGGGCAATTTTACAAAGATATATTTGGATTTGAAGAAATTCGCTATTTTAATATTAGAGGGCAAAAAACTGGCCTTACTAGTTATGCTCTACAATCACCATGTAAATCGTTCTGTATACCGATAAATGAAGGTACAGATAAAAAGTCTCAAATTAATGAATACCTTGAGGAATATAAGGGAGCAGGAATTCAACATATAGCACTTTTAACATACGATATTATCTCGTCTCTTAGAATGCTTAAAGATACAACAATTAAAACACTATCAATTGATGATGAATATTATGTTGATATCCTTAAAAAAGTCCCTGGTGTCACTGAGTCCTTAGAGGATCTCAAAAAGTATCAGATTTTAGTTGATGGTGATCAAAAGGGGTATCTCCTACAATTATTTACCAAGAATGTCGTAGGCCCTATTTTCTTTGAGATTTTACAACGTAAAAACCATGATTCCTTTGGCGAGGGCAATTTTAGTGCATTATTTAGATCTATTGAAAAAGACCAAGAGCAAAGGGGATATCTTTAATTGAGAAATTAGTCCAATAACTGTCTCGCAAAACTAAATTTGTTGAGGTTTAGGCCGTTACCTATATGTGTTATAATCGGAATGTAATTTGATTTAGGAGGATTCTATGTATGCAGTACAATTCTTTTTAAGAGGTGTTCTTTTTATTATATTTGCTTCTAGTGGTATTGGTCATTTTATTGCTAAGGATTTCTACCTTAGGCTTGTCCCACCCTACATACCTTTTGCTGAAGCTGTTGTTGCTATTACCGGGGTTCTTGTCATACTCATGGGGGTAGGAATAATTACTCCGGGCATCAAAAAGTTCACGGCCAAGGCCATGGTGGCCTTTACCTTATGTACTATGCCCTCCATCGTTTATCTTATCTCACATGCCGAACTTTTTCCTGAGCTAAGCCTACATTTGATGGTCATGACTATACCTACTCAAATATCAATTTTTATTTCGTCCTATTGGCTTTCCGGGATGCATTCACCGGTCTACTTTTTTGAAAAGTATGCCCACCTCGATGAGGACTATGTAAAAAGAATCGATAAAGAAAGAGAAGATAAAGAAGAAAAAGAAAGTAAAGCTAGTTAGTTGGTAAAGGGTAAGGCTTTACGTATGGTTTTTCCACCTGTCTTTTAACTGACATAAGGGTTTTATAGGGCCAGCTCTTCTGGACTAAATTAACGATGAATGAAGGTATTAGACCTTTAGGGTCCGAATGAATCTCAACCTCAAATCCCGTCATATACTTGCCTAATGGTTTTATTCTATAGCGTGAGGTGATTAATTCGGCCCTAACTCCTACGGTTTTTGGTGCTTCTGGATGTTCGACGCTACCCATGACCACTAAAATTGATTTATCCTTTTTATCAACTATAAGTTTACCCTTATAAACAAAGTCTCTTTTTGATAATGGCCAAGGTAACTTAAAAACTTGATAAACTATATATTCTCGTGGAGAGATACGCTCTAATATTTCAGATTTCTCTAGCCTATCAACCCATTCTGTTCGATAAACATTATCCATTAAGACGGCCAAAACCTTTTCAGGTTGACTATATATTACCGTCTCCCCTCTAAAGCCAACAATCGGAGAACCTTCAATATTCTTCCGATAAACTTTTATTCCATCCTTTTTATGCATGAACTCCCAATCATTTGCAGAAATAGAAAGAGAAATAAGAAGTGATATTAAAATTAGATGTATTTTCACAGAGCGTCCTTTTTTAAATATTATTTTATAAAAAATGGGACAAGTCTATACTAAATATGAAAACAAGTTTGTGGAGGTATCACAATATTTTTAAAAAGCTTTGTAACTCTATTAAGTAAAATCTTTTTACTATTAAGCTCAATATTGGTTACCTTGGGATCTTTAAGACAGGCACTCCTTCCATTAAATTCTGCAACATAAGCTTTAACATTAACGAGTCCTTTCAGAATTCTGCCATATCTTCTTATATAGAAGTTTATAATAACTTTCATTTCACAATCTCTAAAGGTAAGTTCTGGGATTGTTGTTACTTTAAGATAGATATTTTTAGATACACGAAAAGATCTCTGAGTAAGCTCTTGTTTCAATTCATCTATAAGGTATTCTCTACTAGCGTTACCTAGAGTTTCGACAGCAGGACAGTTAATTTGTGAGAAAGAGGTTATTGGTACAAAAATCAAGAATAATAAAGCTAATTTATTTAACATATAGGTAGGTTAAATATTATTACCTTTTAATGTCAATTGTTCCGACTTAAACTCGGGATAAAAAGCCTATCTTTTATTTCAATTACCTCTAGAATTATCCGATGTGCCTTATTGAATAAGAATTATGGAGGTCTTAATTATGAAGTTGTTTTTAATAATACTCGTTCTTTTATCTCCTGTACTTTATGGAAAGACTCCTTCGAAAAAGGTAATTGTTTTAGGCTTTGATGGTCTTGGTGGATATTGGATGAGAAAAAACATGGATCAAATGCCCTTCACAAAGTCACTTTTCAAAGAAAGTGTACATACGACAAAAATGAGATGTATTCTTCCCACTCTAAGTGGCCCCAATTGGGCCGGGATTATAAGGGGAACGAGACCTATTATTCATGGTGTTTTTAATAACAAAATACAACCTATTAGAAAAAATACCCCAAAATCAATTTTTGAAGTTTTAAAAAATAATTACCCAAATATTAAGATGAAAGTCATTGCTGACTGGAATGGAATTTTAGATATCATCAGAGATCATAACTTCCTAGAAAAAGTAGATTCAAAATATGAGATAAAAGATGATGCTTTAAATAAGACTATCGAGGCCATAAATCAAGGTAATCATTTTATCTTTACTCATTTTGATAACGCTGATCATGAAGGTCATGCACATGGTTGGGGAAGCCGTGAATATCTCAACTCAATGAGGTATGTTGATTATGTTATTAAGACTATTTACAATCATTTAAAAGCAAAAAATATGCTCAACAAAGTTGATATAATTATAACCTCAGATCATGGTGGAAGCGGGAAAGGCCATAGTGGTTTTGTTAGAGGACAAGTAAGAGATATTCCTTTTTTGGCCTTAGGCCCTAGCTTCAAAGAAGGCCATGAAATCAAACAAATTCTCATCAGAAACTTTCAAGTTCCCCATATAATCGCAGAGGTTTTTGGCGTTAAAACGCCAGAGTCATGGTCTAGCCAGGGGGAAATTAAAGGAATCTACCGTTAACCTTTAGAGTAAGCCTTTATATTTTAAATACTTAGGCTAATTAAATTTTTTACACGCATATTTTCTACCTCTGATTGATCATATATAAATACTGTTATGAAGACAATCTACCTCCTTGCCCTACTACTATTTAGTCCATCATTATACTCCATGCTATATTGTGACGGCCCTCATCTTAGAGATAGTAATGGTAAGCTTATCAATACGTTTTCTACTTATGGATATACCTGTAAAAAAGCAATTTCTAAAAATGGCCTCGGAATTTTTTGTTATGGCGTTGAAATGAAAAATGTTCTTGGTGATACTATTGCAACCTTTAGTCACTATGGTAGAACATGCATGAAGGCCTTAAAAAACGCTCGTAATGGACTATTTTGTAATGGCCCTCATCTAACAAACTCTAAAGGGGAAGTAATCAAATCCTTTCCAATTTATGGTAGAAACTGCCTAAATACAGTAAGAAACTCTCGAGGCGGATTGTTTTGTGATGGAACTGATCTATTTAACGACCAAGGAAAACTAGTTTACTCTTTTACTATTTATGGTAGAAGTTGTCTAACCGTACTCAATGCGAAGTAAATCCCTCAAAATGGACAATTATACCTTTCTGACCCTAGCTTTGAAATTCTCACGTAATCATTGTTAACAAGAAGTCTTCTAAGGATTAAGTTCCCTACTTTGGTATTTTTCTTTAATGTTGTTAGAGGTTGATAAAAATCTGGTAGCCTGAGAAGTCTCTTGATTTCAAGAGTTTGAACCATGCTTGCTTCGGATATCTCTTTATAAATATTTTTCAATACAAAAGAATTTTTCAATAAATCATTAGCTCTTTTGAGATTAAAAAATTGATCAGATAAATAATTTTTATAAGAACGAACCCATGGATACTTTGATTTAGTATCTTGGCTATAAATATAGTTGTTTATTTTTAAAAAATCTATGACAGTAGTCACGTTAGAATCTAATTCCGTATAATGAGTCATTATTTTTTTTCTGTGTTTACAAATATTCTCTCCTTTTTCTACTAAAGGTGTATAGTTTTTATACCAACTTTTAGTTAATTCAGAAGCCTTCTTTATAATTCTTTTC
>JAURDE010000043.1 GCA_030828105.1 Bdellovibrionota bacterium
GACTGATGGTAATATTAGCTCTCGTCTAGATGATGGCAAAGTCCTCATTACCCCTTCGGGGCACTCTAAGAGCAGAATTAAACCAGAACAAATGGCCTTAGTTGATGCAGATGGGAGTGTTTTAGATGGTAATCCCAGTTCAGAATTATTAATGCACCTTAAAGTGTATGAATTATGTCCTCAGGCAAAATTTGTTATTCATGCCCATCCGCCTACGGCAGTGGCCTGGAGTATTGCCAGACCAGAACTTAAAGAGCTTCCTGCCGAGTGCTTTTCTGAAGTCATTTTGGCCTTAGGTTCGATACCTTTTGTTCCTTACGCACGACCTGGAACTAAAGACATGGCAGTGAACTTAATTCCTTTTCTACCTGATTATCGAGTGATGATTTTAAGTCGTCATGGTGGTCTTAGTTGGGGGGAAGATTTACAAGAGGCGCTCAACGGTATTGAAAGACTGGAGCATTCGTGTGAGATGTTGTGGAAGGCCCAGACTCTTGGAGGAATAAATCCTTTACCTGAAGAAGAATTAAAATTCCTTAGAAATAAAAGAAAAGAAATAGGGCCAAGAACTCTTTAAAATTATGATAAATATTAAAGGGTTTAATGACAGTTTTTTCTAATTGGCCCATTGATGATTGGGCAGTTAAGTGCAATATCATATAAATAAAAATACTCTATACTAATATTTTTTCTTTATCTTAGTCTTAAATAATGGTGATCTATTAAAAAAATACTCCTTAAATAGTTAATATCCTATTAATCTTTTAAGTATTAATAAAAAACTTCCGATTATAACAAACAGACTTAATGGAAAAGAGTTGATGAGTAGAAAGATAAACGCAGCAAAGATTTTGATCGTTGATGATACACCAAAGAATATTCAGGTCTTGGGCAGTATTTTAAGAGAACGAGGGTTTGAAATAAATGTCGCGACAAATGGACGCGAAGCTGTTGAGACTGCAGAAAAAATTATACCAGATATTATTCTTCTTGATATAATGATGCCTGTAATGGACGGTTACGAAGCCTGTAAAATCTTAAAAGCAAGTGAGTCGACATCTTCTATTCCTATTATTTTTCTAACTGCAAAAACAGAAGCACAAGATATTTTACAAGGTTTTGAACTTGGTGCTGCTGATTACGTAACAAAGCCATTTAATTCTGGTGAGCTTTTAGCAAGAGTTAATACCCATCTTGAAATAGCTCTTAACCGTAAAAAAATATCTGAACAAAATTTAGATAGAAAAATTCTAATCCAAGTTATTGGTCATGATCTTACTAATCCACTAAGTGGCATAAAAGGAATTGTAGAGGTCTATGAGTATGTAAATGATATAGCTGAAGTGAAGGAGCTTTTACCTTTCCTAAAAAGTGGTGTTGAGAGCGCCTTAAATATTGTTGAGCTTATTAGAACCTTAGAAATGATTGATAGTGGGGATCGAGAATGGAGCTTGGCCCATCTTCGAGTTTTAGATAGTATCCAACAGTCTTATGATAGTTTGAAAGATAAGTATCAAGATAAAGAGATAATATTTAACTTTGATATAAAAGAAGATGATTGCGTAATTGCTGAAAAGACTTCTTTGATTCAAAGTGTCTTTGTGAACCTGTTAGATAATGCCTTTAAATTTACTAATAAAAATGGTGAAGTAAATATTAAAGGTGAGCCGGGTAAAGATGATACTTATGTACTCAAGATAAGAGATAACGGAATGGGAATGGATAAGGCCATTTTAAATAACCTTTTTTCTCTTGAAACAAAAAGTACACGACCTGGTACAATGGGTGAGTTGGGAATAGGTTTTGGCCTGTTAGTTGTTAAGAGGTTTATGGATATCTATGAAGGAGTTATTAAAATCGACTCAGAGATATCCGATGAATCATCATGGACTGAAGTCACTTTAACCTTTAAAATAGGTTCTATAAACCTGCTTCAGGATATTTAATTTACTTTTAAATTAATGGGTTGCTTTATTTTAACAACTTCACTATTTGGAGTTGGAGGAAAATCTATTTTTTGAATAATGAGCCCTAGACATCTTAATAGTTTAGGGTTTTTAAGCTTTTCCGAATGCTCCCATCCAATGTTTTTTAACTCACCAAGTTCACCGATTGTGAGATGAGTGATGATCGTCTCTTTTAACTTTTTTGTTATACAGCTTTTTAAATGTGGTCTATGCCTTAAAACAATTTGTTTAATTTGCTCACCGTACTTATAGAGGGGGTTTTTCTTGATACATTCAGGATCGTTGGGGCTACCCAGACACTTCATTTCTAGGTTGAACTCATTAATTTCTTTTTCATAAGTGTTCTTCTCTGAAATATATTGTTCAAATTCAGAGGTAAGTTTAGCAGCATTACTTTTTAGGTCTTTTAAAACCTGTTTTTTTGCTTTAAATCCTTGATAGAGACTTTTCACGTTTTTAAGCTCTTTTCTATAGGCCTTTAGTTCCTCATCGGCCTCAAAATTGATAGCTTCTTCAACATGCCCTTCAATGAGGAGTTCATCATCCATATCAACTTTTTGGTTGGCCAAAATTGGTAAGCTAAATATAAGGGCCAAAAGAATTAAAATCTTCACTAGAAATCTCCATTTAAGTTAGCTCTAAATTAAGGTATATTGGTATCAGCATCAACGCTACGTGTAAATATTACAAAGCTCTTTAATTACAGTAGTTTACACGAGGTTTAAGTGCCCGCGATTCCCTGATGAAGTTGGAGAATTAGGGTTAGATACAGCTATTTTAAGTTCAGGTAAAGAGCGGTATCTAAGGATAAGTTTCTCAATCTGATCGTAGTTTTTACTAATAAAGATAAATTCAGGCGTTTTTTGAGGTATTTTTGAGAGTTTTTTTATTTTTGGAATATCGTAATTTAAACTCTTCAAAATAAGATGTATTTTTTCCCAGACAATTTTGCCTTTATAATTTTGGGCAAAGTGTTTTTTTCCCATTTCTTCAAATAAACGGTCTAATCTTTTTTGGTTAGAGTTTGGGACTCTATTCTTTCTCTGTTCTCTGGACTTATAGTAAGAGAGTATCAAAACTGGCATGAGTATAAATAAAAGGAGAAGGAGATCAAAAATAAGAGAGTATGGTGTAATAAAATTATTTGTCACTATTTTTTGGCCCTTGGGCAGCAAAGCGTTTTGTAGGGCCATATTCTCTTCTAAATATGCGTTGCCTAGAGTGCTCACTTTGATTTGTCGTTCGAAAGTTATCAGATATTGAATGAGAATCAGCACATTGAACACATATCCAATTTGCTTTAACAGTCGGATTTCTATGGTTGTAGTGCTCTACATCGGGGAGAGTTCGATTACATACTTCACAAAAGGTTCTGTGTCCTTGATGTGTATGCACTTTATTTTTAGGTCCATGTCTTTTAGGTTTATCCTTTTTTAAGACCTGTGGTGAGCTGGCCTTTAGACCGGCCTTGAGTAAAGCATCTTTTAAGCTCGACATTTAATTTTCCCCATTCAAAATTTCTGCCCAGTATAGTCAATTCGAAATTTTTTTTCAAGCATGACTTTGTGCGCTATAGTGTGCTTAGTTTATGAAGAAACTTCTTACGGTATATTCCATCATGTCGAAAAAAAACATCAGTATGTAAACCCTGAGGAATTTCCCAAAATTGCTTGTTTGTGCCACCTAATGCCTTAAAAACACGTTTTCCATGTTCGAAAGGAACAACTTGATCAAATCGACCATGGATAACTAAGGCCGGATAATTAAAGTGAGGAAGATAAGAGTCCACATTACCTTCATCAGATATAAACAAGTAGGCCAAAGGACTAAATATAAAAAGGAGAAATGAGTTGCGCATTATATCAAAAGTTAGGTCTTCATAATTGGAAAATGTTGAATCAAGTACTACCAAATCCGTTTTTATCTTTTGCTCCATCATCTCTAGGCCCTTGAGAAGAACAGCTCCGCCAAGGCTTTGTCCATAAAGAATAAGTTTGGGGTAGTTGTGTTTAGTTTTTACTTCCATTGAAAGTTTTAGCGCCGCTTTAGCATCATAGGCTAAGGCCCTAGGAGAGGGAGAACCTTCGGAAAGCCCATATCCCTGATAGTCAAAAACAAGTAGTCCATAACCTTGATGGCACAACCAGCTTAGTGATTTAAAGTGGCTTGAGAGGTTTTGAGCATTACCGTGAAAAAGAAGAATAAGGCCCTTATGTCCAGTAGCTGCTTTAGGAGGAATATACCATGAATGCAGTTTTGCTCCCTGATCATTTTTAAAGAATAAGCTCTCTTTTTTTAATTCTTCTACCTCAGGAGTGGTGTAAAGAAATTTATCTGGGTGATAGAAAAGGTGAGTACAAGAAACCCCAAAAAAACTAGAAATGATAATGAAGATCAAGGCCCATTTTCGGTTTTGCAAATTTAAATTTCCCATAAATACCATATTGTTGAAAGTATGCCCTTAAATCTAGGTTTTTTCTTAGATTAAACGACAGACCAAGCTTGTTTATAATATAATAATTATTTTTTAGCTTACCTTCAAATAAACCAACAGAGCCCATACTTTCGAGGCCGATTTTCATAAAATCAAAATTATGAAAGAGACCAATTTTGAGAGATGGACCAACGCGTACGAAGTTTCTATGGTGAGAACTTGCTTCCGCCCTCATTTCAAGTAACATAAACAAAAGGCTTTCATTATTCCATTTTTTTGAAAACCCAGCACCGCCATATACTGATAGCATGTGAGCATCTTTTTTAAGCATATGATAAGTCTTATTTATTTGGGCACCCACACTCCAGCTAATTTTAGGAAAAAGCTGAGAATAGGATGGAAGAGACTGAACATCGATGAGAGTTATATTTTCTAGCTCAAATTTAGTTTTATCTAAATTGTATTGTCCAAGAAAGTGTAGAAGCTCTATCTTATTATAAGGTTCATACCCCTTATCAAAGTCATAGAGATCATGTAGTACGCCTCTATAACCAAATCTTACTTTAAGCTCATCTAGTTCTTGGTGCATACCTAGAATTAATTTTGAGGGAAAGTGTCCCCAGTCAGGTCGATTTTTTGTGGGCGTAATAAAAGCTTTATGTTTCTCTATCGTTTTTTTTGCCGATAAAGCTTGTAAAACCTTATTCTCATAGTTGTATAGTTCTTGAGGATTTTTTGTCTCAGCGTTTTTATACTCAATGTATTGAGCAATTAAATCTAGCTCTTGTGAAGAAGATTGACTTGGTAAAACCTGTTTATCTAAAGCGTTTAATATTTCTTTTTTTCGATGGGCCGTATGTTGGGCCCATTTTTGAGTTAATTGATTTTTAAGACTCGGTCTGTAGTGAACCTTTTTGATGAAGTCACCTTCTAAGACAAAACGATTTATAATATCTCCAGGGAGGGTAAAAAACTTATAAGGCTTAAATTTTTTTTTCTTTAAACCAAATTCAATTAACTTGGAGACATAAAGACTGCAGTTTTCATCAAAAAAATAATAATCAAACCAGCTACTTCCATAAAGTTCCCACAGGTGGTTTAGAATTTTATCAATATCTAAATAATGCGAATTGAACTCATAATCCCATAAGTCTCTTGACTCACTATTATTATACTCACTTGTTTTTACATAATAAGGCTGGAGAGTGAAATATGACCGGTAACCACCAAATACGCCCTTAAAAGCATAAAAAACGGGGTTATCATTTGGGTCGGGAGCAGCACCAAAAGAAGCGGTATAATTAAGAAGGTCTTTATGGGCAACTTCAGGAGAGTGCTTGTTGAATTTAATGAGCACATGACCAAACATAGACCCAGGGTTGTTAGCATAGGCACTTGAGAAGACAAGAGATATAGATTTAGGTGATATTGCCTTCTTCCATTCTTCAAAGGCCAGGCAGTTATCTTCAGGGAAGTTTTCTTGTGGAAACTTTCTCTTGATGTATAGAAACCTTTCAGGAAAAGCACATTGTGCACTTTGTTTCGCAGCAGTATATTTTTTATCTATCTTTTTAAAGGCCTTTATTGCGGCCTTAAGCTCTTTTTCAGGGGAGCGTTTTCCCTCTGGGTGAAAAAAAAACTCCGGGCTGTCTACGAGGCTATTATAAGAGCCTAAGAGTGTTTTTTCATAATAGTATAAGGAGAGCCACTGCTCATCATTGGCAAATAAAATGGCCGGCAATAAGCCGGCCATGAAGATGATAAGAATCTTATTCACCAAAAAAGATTAGATGATCTGACAGTTTTTGGAAAGGCTTTGATTGGCCTTAATTTTTCGCTCTAGGTTTTTAACCATATCAACTGGAGTTTTAGTATTAGCGTTAAAGATAGCACCATAATTACTTCTTACGACTTGACCAAATTCTTGTGTATGCTGTCCACATCCCATGATATCTGCCATGGCCAAGAAGTAATCACCATCTGCTTTTGCCATTTCTCTTTTAAGTTGAGCAAAAGTATATTCAGTGAAATGAATGGCCTTCATATCATTTTTAACAATACTGTGCTTTGAACAGTTAGACGTTCCAAATGTCATACCAAACGTGGCATTAAGAAAAATGGCGTTAGTTGTTGCTCTTAATGATGAAGAGATTAGGGAGTTCTTCTTAAAAATATACCAACCGGCACCACATCCACTGCTACCATCACCAGCGTAGGCACTTGCCATGGCCAAATAAAGTCCTAGAAAAATAAAAGATAGTTTTTTCATATGTAGTTTCCTCCTTGATTTATGTCTTAATACTCTCATTAAACCCTCAAAAATGCTAAAAAAACCAATACCTTACCCTATTAGGTGGTCTTTTCCCCCTTTTGTTAATTTTATAAATAATGGTATGATGATTGTGGGAAGGTTTTTTAAAAAGGATTTTTGAATGCCCGAGAGTAGCCTTGATCCAGATGTAGAATATGCACTTTTGGCAGGCCAAGATAAGGCGGCGCTTTTACTTAGTTTATTAGGGTCTCGCTCTACTTCACTTATTTTTGATTATCTTAAAGATAATGATGTTAAAAAAATGATTAATGCCATGGCCAATGTTAAAAAGGCCCCTATTTGGATGACCAAAAGGGTATTGGAAGATTTTTATTCGTCGATCAATGAAGATGCAGACTTACTTTTTTCTGATAATAAAGGGCGTGATTTCATTATCAATGCTCTTGGAGAAGGGCGGGCAAAACAACTTCTAGGACAAATAGTCGATGTTGGTGCAGCAAATACTTTAGAGTCATTAGAACTTGTGGACTCAAGAACTTTGGCCAACTTTCTTATTAATGAACACCCTCAGACGATTGCGCTGGTTATTGCCCATTTGGCATCTGAAAGAATGGTTGATGTTCTTAGAAGATTACCTGAAGGTCTTCAAGCAGAAGTTGTTCTAAGAATTGCTAACCTCGATTTCGTTTCTCCTGAGCTAATTGCTCAACTTGACGATGTCCTTAAAACAGAACTTTCCACTCTTGGTTCTATTGATACGAACCAGCTTGGTGGTGTTGAACCTATTGCTGATATGCTTAACCTCATGGATAAAAATACTGAGAAAAATATTATGTCCAGAGTGGAAGAAAAAGATCCAGAACTTGCAGAAGAAATACGAAAACTTATGTTTGTGTTCGAGGATATTATTCATGTCGACGATCAAGGTATTCAAAACTTGCTCAAGGATGTAGACAATCAGCAATTAGTTATTGCCCTTAAAACAGCTCCTGAAGAAATCAAGCAAAAACTTTTTGGTAATATGTCTAATAGGGCCGCGACTATGCTTCAAGAAGACTTGGATGCTCTTGGACCCACTAAGCTTTCTGATGTTGAAAAAGCACAAAATGCTATTGTTCAGAAAGTTAAGGAACTTGAGGCCCAAGGTAAAGCATTCATTTCTAGAGGCGGAGAAGGTAGCGACGCCCTCGTTTAATAAATGTTCCTATTTATATTAAGTTCCTTTATCCTTAATTAAGGATGAGGTGAAATATGTCTAGAGATCTTCCGTTAAAAAAAGATGTTTATCTATTAGGTCTACTTTTAGGAGAGGCCTTAAAAGAGGTTGAAGGTGAAGAGTTTTTTCAGTTAGTAGAGAAAATAAGGAGAACGGCCAAAACTCAAAGAAAGGGCAAGGGCCGTGCCGATTTTAAAAAAATAAAGAAAATTCTAGATGGTGTTGATCCTCAAACATTAACAAAACTTGTCTCATCCTTTAGTGCTTTCCTTAATTACGTTACAGTGGCCGAGCAACATCATAGGATTAGAAGAAGAAGAGTGCATTTACTTAGTCGAAAACCCAAAAGCCAACCTTTTTCACTTGAACATACTTTTAATTTTTTAAAAAAGAAAAAAATTAGTTCTGAAAAAATTTCGGAAATGATACGAAAATTACAAATTGATCTTGTTTTTACGGCCCATCCTACCGAAGTGAAGAAAAAAAGTTTGATGCGTAAAAATGCTCAAATTCAAAAGCTTTTAGGAGTTCTAGATCGAAAAACGCTTACCAAAAGTGAAAGGAATCAAACGATAGAGGAACTTAAAAGGGTTATCGTTACGAACTGGCTTTCCGATGAGATAAAAAGAGAAAAACCTACACCATTAAAAGAAGCCTATACAGGAATACTACATATTGAAGAATCACTATGGGAAATCGTGCCTGCTTTTTTAAGAGACCTAGATAAGTCTTTACAAAAACTTGTAGGTAAGGGATTGGCCTTAGATGAGACGCCCATAAAGTTTGGTTCATGGATGGGCGGAGATCGAGATGGTAACCCCAATGTGACTTCAGAAGTTACAAAAGAGATCATATATTTTCAACGAGTCAGAATTATTGATCTTTATATTAAGGATCTTGATGATCTTTTTCTAGATCTTTCAATATGTCGAGATAGTGATGAGTTGTTCGAGTATGTTGGGAAAAGTAAACGACCCTATCGGGACTTAATTCTTAATTTAAAAGAAAAATTAGAAAATACTAAAATACTTTTTGAGAGACTTGATAATAAGATACCCAAAAAGAATCCAAATTATATTTTAAAAAAAGAAGACTTATTAAACCCTCTAATGGTGTGTTACCGTTCCTTAAAAGAACTAGGAGCATCTATTGTTGCTGAAGGGAAATTGACCGATTTAATTAGAAATGTCCATGTTTTTGGGATTCATCTCTTTCGATTGGATATCCGGCAAGAGTCAACAATACACCTTAAAATAATGGATAAATATACGAATCATATAAAGTTAGGATCCTTTTCAGAATGGGATGAAAATAAAAAGTTAAACTTTCTTCAAAATAAAATGAACGATAACATTCCATTAAACTATGAAGAGTTTCTATTTGAAGAGTTTGATAGGGATGTAATGAAAACCTTCGAACTTATTGGTGAGGTAGGCAAAGACTCCTTTGGTAGTTATATAATATCCATGGCCAAAGAGGCATCTGATATTCTTCTCGTAGAGTTTTTTCAAAGAAAACTTAATCCAAATGCATTGCTGAGAGTGGTACCTCTTTTTGAAACCATAGATGATTTGCAAAACTCTCATAAAACCATGAAAAGAATATTCTCCAATACATGGTACAAAAACTATATCGCTGGTCATCAAGAGATTATGCTTGGCTATTCGGATTCTTCAAAAGATGGTGGTAGGCTCTGTGCCACTTGGGAGCTTTACAAGGCCCAAGAAAACCTTTTGGCCCTGGCCGACCAAGAAGAAATAAAGTTAACTCTCTTTCATGGAAGAGGTGGGACTGTAGGGCGAGGAGGAGGGCCTACGTATCTTGCAGTTGATAGTCAACCACCAGGTAGCATTGATGGCCGTTTAAAGGTGACCGTTCAGGGTGAAATTATAAACTCTAAGTTCGGAATTAAAGGAATCGCAAAAAGGTCTTTAGAGGTTTATTTAACTTCTGTTCTTAAAGCAAGTCTGGAGAAACCGACAAAGGTAGATAATGGATTTAGAGAAATCATGGAAGACATGGCAAAACATTCAAAGCAGAAATACCAAGGCCTAATATGGGAAAACCCTAAGTTTGGTGAATTTTTCTCCCAAGTTACCCCAGTGAAAGAAATTGCATTTTTAAATATTGGTAGTCGTCCTAGTAAGCGAAGAGTTGGAGGATCCATGGATTCATTAAGGGCCATCCCTTGGATATTCTCATGGACTCAAAATAGGTTGATTCTTCCTTCATGGTTTGGAGTAGGAGAGGCACTTCAATTTGGAATTGAAAAATATGGTATAAAAAAAATGAAAACGATGGCAAAGAAATGGGCCTTCTTTAACTCCACTCTTGATTTGTTAGAGATGGTTCTTTCTAAAGCAGATGAACATATAACGGAACTTTATATGGAACACCTTTCTGATGAAAAGTGGAAAGATATAGAAGAAGAGATTATTCCTTCTTTTAAACTTACTAAAAAACTCATTGCACATGTCCTTGATCAAAAAAAACTTTTAGAAAATAACCGTGTTCTTAAAAGATCGTTAGAAATAAGAAACCCCTATGTGGATCCTATAAACTTTGTTCAGGTCATGATCCTTAAAGAATTTAGGGAAAACCCTGATAATAAAGGCCTTGAGAATGTATTAGTAAACACTCTTAGCGGTGTTGCTCTAGGAATGAGAAATACAGGTTAAAATGCATTCCAAACCCAACGAGTATTAAAGCTGAGGTGATCGGTATTTCCCCTAACATAGTCTGCGTTTTTGTTGGCCCCTTGAAGAACCCAAGTCTTTTCCAGTGTATTTATTATTATGCCATCCCATGGAACAAAAGGGATCACAAAGCGGATACCTAATGATCCATAACCCCACCCAGAGACAGATTCAGGCCCATAAAGGTAACGGTTTGTATCACCTTGTGCGTGACTAATGGTACCAACTAAGGAGGTATAAGGGAGAATAGGTGCTTTAGCATGAAAGTCAAAGTACCATTTTTTGTAACGGATAAGCTCTCTACCTATATAGAACCCAAGGCCAAATTTATTTTTCCAACCAAAATTATACTCACTTTTAATATAGTATTCGAGTATTGAAGATCGTTGGTTACGATAATCTTCATCTCCCCTTGCAAGTCTAATCATGGGACGGTCATCGTCCCAATAACGAGCGCCAGTAGTTAATTTGAATGGAGCTTCCTTTGAAGAGTGAAACTTCCAGCTTATATTTGGGCCATAGACAGAGAGTCTTCTATCAAAAAACTGTAAGCCTGGTGCTGCAAGAAAACTAGATTTTGGCCAAATCTGCGCGCCCTTATAGACGGTTTGAGAGGTATAATAGGCCATCAAGTTAATGTTAAAAACATCCGCACTTGCTGTTGAGCAGACTAATAAAATCAATCCAAGAAAATAAGATCTCATGGCTTTTATTATAGGTCTTCTAAGGCCTTTAAGATACCTGAAACTGATAGGCCATATTTATTGTATAGCTGATCAGCAGCGTATGCAGATTGACCAAATTCACCAGGGTTGGCGAGTGTTTTAACTTTAAAATCTTTTCCTTCAATCTTAAGTTGATGAACGATCATTGAACCCATTCCACCGATGTGTTGATGGTCTTCGATGGTTATAAGTTTTCCACCTGTTTTTGCGACACAGTCTGCTATAGTTTCAGTATCTACATGATTGATGAAACAGTTGTTGATGACCGTAGCGCTTCTACCTTGCTTTTCAAGTTCAGAAGCGGCGTCAAGGGCCTTTTGGACCATTGGACCTGCTGCCACGATGGTTACATCTTGACCTTGTTTTAATACCTGAGCTTTACCCCAAGTGTAGTCTGAGTTTTCAGTATACTGTACTGGATGATTTTCTCTACCAAGAAAGAATATGACATTATCTGGTGTCTCACCCTTACTCTTTTTCTCTTCAAACATTTTAATCGCTTGATACATATAAGCTTCAGCTTCGGCAGAACAGGCAACCTGGATAACTGTTGTATGTGGAATAGCAGATACAGCAGCAAAATAGGTTGTAGCCTGATGACTTGCACCATCAGCAGCATCTTGAAAACCAGCATGTGAAAATAAAGCAATAACTGGCCCTTGAGATAGGGCACCCATAATTAAAGGAAGGTTTCCTTTTGTAATACCAAATTGGCTAAAAGTATCAACAATAGGGATAAAACCTTGCTTGGAAAGACCTACGGCCATACTTACCATATTGGCCTCGGCAATACCTGCATCGACAAAATGATTAGGAAATTCTTTATGGAAGGCTGCAATTCCTGTTGAACCTTGTAGGTCAGAGCTCACACTAAAGACAGGAAGACCTTCCTTTGCTGCTCTAATAGCAGCACGTGAAAAGCCTGGTTGTACTTTTTCTTTTTTAATGGTTGAAGCAGGGCCGGCAGGTGGTTTTTCCGTTAGCCTTTGGGCCGCATCTACGAATTCTTGGGGCGGCTGCTGTCCATAAATCTCTGTAATAAAGTTTAATATATCTGCTGAGTAAGGCTTTAGTGGAAAACCGTGTCCACCACTTTTGCTTTCTTCGGTTGTTTTAACACCATAACCTTTAACTGTTTTTACCCATAAGGCCACTGGTCTTGAGGAGTTTTCTTTAATCTTATCAATCGCTCCTTCAATTTGGGAGTAAACATCTTGTAAGTTGTGCCCTTCTTCTACTTTAATGACATCCCAACCAAGGTTGGTGAGGGATTCAAACGTTGGTTGCATAGAAAAAGAGTCATCAGAGATTCTTCCGCCAAGCTTTGTATTGTTGTCTGAAATAATCATAAGGAACGGATTCATCTTCCCTTTTTGAGCAAGCCCTGCAATAGCAGCGAAACTTTCTCTAGCTTCACCTTCCATGCAACCTCCATCGGAGATGGCACAAATTGTGACTCTTTTGTTTCCTGCTAGTTTATCTGCAAAAGCAAGTCCTTGGGCCTGTGGAAGTCCTGAACCTAAAGGTCCATTAGAGATAAATACACCTTCTGGGTTTAAGTGGGCCTCTCCATGTCCTGTAAGCTTACTTTCAATTGATCTAAATTTATAAAGATCTTCAAAACTTTGGTTATCAAAACCATAATTTGCTCTAAGCGCATATATTCCATTTTCCGTATGTCCAGCATCATTAACGAAGTTAAAATGTTTATGCCACTCTTTCTCATAAAACATTATTCCATGGGTAGCACTCATAATCTCTGCAAACGCTGCAGGTCCTCCCCAGTGAGAAGCTGCACCACCATTAACTGCAAATTGATCCATTAATGCGACAAGGACTCGAGTTACTTTAGGGCAACCAAGTTTAACCATTTCGCCTTTATTGTTTTTTACTTCAACGAAGTACTTTGGTGAATTTTCAGGAGTAGGGGCAAGCTTATTAGGTTGATTGAGTGGGGCAATAGTAGTGCTCATAATTACCTTGAGATTAAATGTTGGTTTTGCGCTATGTTCTAAACTTTGCTAAAGACAATGTCAATGGTTTTGTGTTTAAACCTTTGATTATACAGATGTAAAAGGGGTTGCCAATGGCATCATTTGATCTTGTTTCTAAGTTAGATATGGGAGAATTTAAAAACGCTCTAGAACAAACCAAAAAGCAAATCGCCGGAAGATACGATTTCAAAGGTTCTAAAACATCTTTTGAGCTTAAAGAAAACAGTTTAGAGGTACTCACTGAAGATGAGTACAAGGCAGGTGCTTGCCTAGATATCCTTCGAACCAATATGGGAAAAAGAGGTATAGGAATGAATGCACTTGAAGCTGGAGAAGTTAAGAGTGTAGGAAATCAAATGGTTAAGCAAATCCATTCCCTAAAACAAGGTATCGATAAAGATACAGGTAAAAAAATTAATAAATTGATCAAAGAATCTAAAATTAAAGTATCCTCACAATATATGGACGAAAAAGTCAGAGTAAATGGCAAGAAAATTGATGACCTTCAAGCCGTATTTAAGATGCTTCAGGATAACTCTGATCTAAATCTAGAACTTCAAATGGAAAACATGAAGCGTTAAGATTCCAATTCAACTCGACTGATCATAGTGAGCTAAGGTAGTCTCATAATATGAATAAATTATGGCCAGTTATTGTTCTGCTTATAATCATATCTCTTGGTGTTTATATTTGGGCCCAAAAAGAGGCCTATGATCCTTATTCTGTAGAGGAAATTGATAAAATGTTGGCCCAAGACCCTCCTTGGCTTAGTGAGTCAGAGCCTGAAGTAAGTGATGAGGAAAATGTTGAAGAGATGATCTTGGAGTCTAGTGTAGAGGAAGTCGTGGAGCCCTCTAAAATGGCCACGTTATCTGCATCGCCTCAAAAAGATATAAATGAATTAAGGAATCAGATACAAAAGAACTGGGATATTAAAATCAAAAGCTTTTTTGCTAAAGAGCTTAAACTGACCCCTTCTCTAATCAGTGCCTACGAAAAGCTTAAGAAAGAGTACAACACCAAAAAGAAAAATGAAGTTGATCTTAAGTTATTTGATAAATACTCTGAGGAACTTAAAAGTATTTTAGGAAGAGATCACTATATTCGTTATCTAGAAGAAAAGCATCACTACAACAAAGAAATGGCCAAGCAAGGTGATTTTGAAATAGAGCTCTAATGGTTAAAAAGTGGGATACCAAATCCGAAAATTTTGTATCACAAAGCAAAGTCTTCAAAAGATATGAAGTAACTCGCGTAAGCCAAGATAGTGGCAAAGAAGGTAAATTCGATGTTGTTAAAACTTTGGACTGGGTCAATGTTGTTGGGCTTACTGCGGACAATAAGGTCATTATAGTTGAACAATATAGGCATGGTACAGACCAAGTAACATGGGAGCTACCTGGAGGGGCCGCCAATCGAGGTGAAGATCTTTTAACAGCAGCAAAAAGAGAGTTTTGTGAAGAGACAGGATATGACTCTCAAGAGTGGGAATATCTGGGTTCGGTTGATGTTAATCCTGCCTTTATGACAAACAAATGTGAAATGTATTTAGCAAAAAACTGTGTTTTAAAAGAAAAGCAAAAATTAGATTATTTTGAAGAAATAGATGTTCTTGAGATACCTTTGGAAGAAATACCAAAACTAATTAAGGAAAATAAAATAAATCACTCCTTGGTGATTGGTGCCTTCTACTTTCTCTTTCAAAAATTAGGATCTTGATTTTTTACGCGCAGGTTTTTTTGGCAAACTGAACCAGTCTTCTTTTGTGATGGGATGATAAAAATCGGCTTCATCTTTAAGGAGCTGGCTGGTGGTTTGTTCAATGGCCGCAATTTCAATTCTAACACCCTCTGCTTTAAGGTGTCTGATAAGCTCTACATAATCAGAATCACCACTTAAAATGATAATGGTGTCAACTTTAGAGGCCAGTTGTGTGGCCTTGATCGATAGAGGAATGTCAGCACTTTTATGGCAGGGGACTACGGAGCCATGGTAGTTATCGTGAAGTCTATCTCTTAGTTTAGAAGATATACTCTTTCCTTCTCGAAAATAAATAAGTCTTGAAAGACCTCTTTGCATTAGAATTTTTGGGATAAGAGTATCAAAGTTTAACATAGATCCACTATCTTTAGTGATGCTATGTATCGATCTCTCTATATTGTTCCCATCTATAAGAATGGCCACTTTTTGATCTATAATAATTTCTACTTCTTCCATAGATCTATCTATAAACAATAAAACTCTAATGGCAAATATATTCTCAAATTATATGGTAAATAACCGATTATTCTTTATGCACAAAGAGGAACTACTGAGCTTTTTTTATAAAGTCTTTTTCCCTTTATGGGTTATTATCGGCTCATTTGGAATCTATTACTTCTTTAAACTAGGTTCCCAGTATAGTGATATTCTTAAACGGACCAAAACAAAGAAAATTAAAAAAATAAAGTTTCGTAGCTTTGATGAAGACGATGAATTCGAAGAGGGTCTAGACGATCTTTATGATAGCGAAGATTATAATCAGCTTTTAGAGTTTCAAAGAAAAGGTTTGATCATATTTTTTTGGATTCTAGCTCTTTATATAGTGGGAATTTGTATTGTTTTTTTATTAAAGGTCTATCGCTGACAATGGGGGCAATAATAAGTCCCTCGGCCAGCAAGAACAATTTTTTTAATATCATCTTTTTTACATAATCCACATTGCTTCTGATGAAACACAACAAGGTTATTAACACCTTCTCCTTTTTCACCATTGGCATCAAAATAACCGCCAGAGAATGTTAGACCATTATTTTTAACAGATCCTTCAATTACTCTCTTAGTGGCCAGTATAATTGCTTCTCTTTCTTTTTTAGTGATTCTCCCTGTCCTTCTGGTTGGCCTTATAGCGGCCAATGCGCATATTTCAGAGGCCATATAATTACCAATTCCAGGAAAAAACTTCTGATCGAGAAGAAAAACCTTTATTTGTCTTTGAGGATATTTATCAAAGGTTGATTTTAAATAGACTTCATTAAAATCTCTACTGGTAGGATCTGGGGCGAGCCCTTTTTTGTAAAGGTTGAAATTGTGGTGATTAAATAAATAAAGACGTCCAAAACGTCTAGGGTCAATGTAGGCAAGAAAGAGTTTTTCGTCTTTTTCATTTTTTACAACGAATTTAAAATGGGTGTGCTTTTGAGTAATATCCTTATCAGATATTCTCCAACCACCACTCATTCCTAGTCCAGAGACAATAACGCCCTCTTTCATTTCCAGGACCAAAGACTTTCCAAGGCGGTAGATATTTATGATTTCTCCCGATGATGGGTTAAAGTCATTTTGTTTAATAAAGGTATCTGCATGAATGGACTTAACGATGTTTAGAACTTTTAAAGGAAGATAAAAGCTTAATTGATTTGCGATAGTTTGTACTTCGGGTAATTCTGGCATTGGTTCTTAATTACTCTATATTATAATTTAAAAAAATTGGGTATTGTTTAGTTTTCTCTGAAGTTTTTTATAACTTAATATTAACTTTTTATGCTTATCAATATTGTTAATGTCTCCATCAATACGTTCGAGACCAAAAAAACTTATGCGGCCATCAATACTTTTTTGAACGTTTTCAATAAGTCCTTCTCCAAACATTTTTTCTAGAGCAGTACAATAATTATTAAAGTCTAGTTCTTCATCCAAAGTAATATCAAGAACAGTATTGAGCGCTTGATAAAACTTTTTCCTTTCAGGTAAACTATCACTATAAGCAACGAAAAGTTCACATAATTCTTTTGCCTCATCTAATTGGTTTATGGCCAAAAGAATGAGAAGTTTTAGTTCTCCAATAGTTAATTGACCCCAATTTGTCGATTCCTCAAACGCAATACCTATAAGTTCCGATATAGTCATATGATCATCAAGCCCACTATCTTCTAGGTCTTCATAAAGCCCATTAAGGGATTCGTTTGATAGAGAGTGTAGATTGAGGATTCTTTTTCTAAAATCAAGGGATCGGTTGTGGTTATCCCAAATAAGGTCACTTACCTCATAAATTTCAGAATAATCTGGAACAAGGACTCTACATGCATATGCCCCAAGCTCAGTATAGTCAGCAATATAGACTTCTTTTTCAAGCTGTTTGAAAATCGTCATGAGATAGTCGTATTCTTGTTTTGTTGTCCCTGAGAAATTCCAATGGTTAAATTCATAGTTTGATTTTTGGGAAAAGAATTTCCATGAAATGACGCCAACTGAATCAATGAAATGATCAATAATATTATTGTGTTCACTAACAGCAAGAGAATTAAAGGTTGGAGGTACTACATCATTTAGCCCTTCAAAGCTTCTGCCTTGAAGAAGTTCCGTTAAGCTTCTTTCAAGAGCGACTTCAAAACTGGGATGTGCGCCAAACGAAGCGTACACACCGCCATTTTTGGGGTTCATAAGAGTTACACACATAACGGGAAACCTTCCACCCAGCGAAGCATCCTTTACGATAATGGGGAATCCTTTTTCTTCTAGTGTTTTGATTCCTTCAAGGATCTGGGGGTATTGGGCCAGCACTTCTTTTGGCACATCAGGTAAGGTTATCTCTTCACGAATTATTTTATTTTTTACTGCCCGCTCAAAGATCTCTGATATGGCCTGAACTCTTGCTTCATATTTTGTATTTCCTGCACTCATTCCATTAGAGACAAAAAGGTTTCCTATAAGGTTAACAGGTATAAAAATTTCTTCTTGGTCTGACTGCCTTGTAAAAGGTATTGAGCATATACCTCTTTCAGTATTTCCTGAATTTGTATCAACGAGATGTTCAGGCCTAAGCTCTCCATCAGGGTTGTATATTTTTAGTAAATAGGGATCCATCAAATCTTCAGTAAATGTTGGTGTAATGGGAAACCATTTTTCGTTTGGATAATGAACAAATTTTGATTCCGCTATTTCCTCTCCTAAAAAATAATCATTGTAGAAGTAGTTATTACTTATTCGTTCTATATATTCACCCAGAGCAGATGCTAAAGCGGCCTCTTTAGTAGTACCTTTTCCATTGGTATAACACATTGGGGAATCAGCATCTCTAATGTGGACAGACCAGACATGAGGGACAAGGTTTCTCCAAGAAGCTATCTCGATATTTATCCCCAGATTATCAAGAAGAGATGTCATCTCAGAAATCGTTTCCTCTAATGGACGATCTTTACCCGCAATACAAGTTTTTGTTTCTGTAGAAAGCTTATAGACTATATTGGAACTTTCCCCCAGAGTATTTTTGGGCTCAATAATAAAATCAGGTGAGTTCTGTATAACTCTTTTGACTGAGCACCTATCCATTGCTTTTAAAATTCCTTCCCGATCTTTTTCTGAAATACTTTCAGGAAGCTCAATTTGCATATGCAGTGTTTGCTTATACCGATTATCTGGATCTACAATATTATTTTGAAAAATTCGGATATCCTCTGTGGGGATATCTCTTGCCTGACAATAAATTTTAACAAAATAGGCGGCACAAAGAGCTGATGATGCCAAAAAATAGTCAAATGGCCCTGGTGCTGTGCCGTCACCTTTATACCTTACTGGTTGATCGGTAATAACCTTGAAGTCATCAAAACTGGCCTCAAGTCTGAGATTATCTAAGAAACGTACATCTACTTGCATATCAGGGAAATAGCACTAATAACCACTTATGAGTAGAGGTAAAGAAACAATTACTTAGGTGATAATTTTCTAAACTATTGAATTATCGTAAGTAAATTAAGATAGCTTTTTGATGAGGGGTTGACCTCGGCATAATCTAATAATGATATAGGCCGTTGTCCCCATACTCCCAAAACATATAAATAGAATGAGCCACA
>JAURDE010000185.1 GCA_030828105.1 Bdellovibrionota bacterium
AAAAATGTAGAGGCTTTTTCCTTCAATAAGTATGAGGCGAAGTAAGTTTACGGAGGGACTGAAGTCTTTCGATTGACATATTGCGTCTATAAACTTCTTCCTAAAAGCGATTTGATTGGCAGAGGCCAATTCACCAATAAGGTATTGATTTAGCTTATAAACTGGCCCAACTTCTTTTTTCTGATGAAGAAGTAGCTCTTCTTGCCCCAAACATACAAGAACTGGATTTTGAGCATAAGAACACAGAGAAATAAAAAAGACTAAAAACCATTTAAACATCTCCCTTATTATATCCAAATTTTTACAAAATTTAATCAATGCGGTATAAAATTGCCCCTATGAAAGAAATGTCTCTGACAGAACATTTAGAAGAATTAAGAACCTGCTTTATCAGAGTTTCTATAATCCTTTTTGTCAGCTTTTTTATAGCATATGGCTTTGGTGAGCACATATCGAACTTTCTTCTACGCCCTCTTAGAGACTCGCTCAAAACCCTTGGGCCAGGACAAGGTATAGTGTACTTAGGCCTTCTTGATAAAGTACTATCACAATTACAAGTGGCCTTTTGGACTTCCATTATCCTTTCTTCACCTTTTTGGTTTTATCAAATATGGAGCTTTTTGAAGCCTGGGCTTTATGAAAGAGAAGTGAAGGCCATCAAACCATTCCTTTTAGTCGGGTTTATATTATTTTGGCTTGGTATAGGTTTTGGATATTATATTATCTTTCCTTTTACTTTCGAGACACTTCTTAATTTTGGTGTACAAGATGTTAGTGCCACAATAAGCCTTAAAGATTATCTCATTTTGGCATCTAAGGTTTTAGTTTTTCTTGGTATTATTTTTCAGCTTCCAAACCTTCTTTTGATATTAGGGTTTATGGGACTTGTCACAAAGTACTCTTTAAGAAAATGGAGAAGGTATGTCTATCTAGGATTTGCTTTATCTTCAGCTTTTATTACACCACCAGATATCATAACTATGCTTGGAGTCTGGATACCATTAGTGGTTTTATACGAACTGGGTATTTATGCTGTAGCAGTTATTGTCCATCCTTTTCTGGCCAAACAATATACCTAAATAAAGGGATTAAAATGAAAATAGTTGTAACAGGGGCCGCAGGATTTATTGGAAGTTGCCTTGTGGCAGAGCTAAACGAACAAGGTTATACAGATTTAATCCTCGTCGATCATGAAAAAAACATCGAACAATGGCCTAATTTAAAAAACTATCAATTTACAAAATATATATTAGCTCAAGATTTATACAAGGATGTTGATTTTTCAGAAATTAACTGTATTTTTCATATGGGGGCCTGTTCTTCAACAACAGAAACAAACTGGGAATATTTAAAAGAAAATAATCTTGAGTTTTCAAAAAAAATATTTGAAACCGCGACTAAAAATAACATCGTTTTAATTTATGCAAGCTCTGCTGCAACCTATGGCGATGGGGAAAATGGCTATTCTGATAATCATCAAAACACTGACAAACTTCTACCTTTAAATCTTTACGGCCGCTCAAAACATGAGTTTGACTTATGGGCACTTGAACAAAAGGAGACTCCTCTTTTTTGGGCCGGTTTAAAGTTTTTTAATGTCTATGGGCCTAATGAATATCATAAAGGATCAATGAGAAGTATTGTTCATAAGGCCTTTGAGCAAATTAGAGAACACGGTGTTGTGAACCTCTTTAAAAGCTACAGAGAAGGCTTTGAAGATGGCCAGCAATTAAGAGACTTTATTTACGTTAAAGATGTCGTTAGGGCAATGATAGAAATGATGAAGGTATCAAATCCCAAGTTCAATGGGCTTTATAACATGGGCACAGGAAAGGCGCGAAGTTTCTTTGACTTGGTTAAAGCGACTTTTAAGGCACTTGATAAAGAAGAGAATATAAACTTTATTGAAATGCCAAAAGAAATTAGAAATCAATATCAGTATTATACACAAGCAGAAATGGATAAATTCAAAAATATTCTTCCTGATTTTTCTTTTCATGGCCTAGAAGAGGGAGTTGAAGATTATGTTAAGAACTTTCTCAAAAAGGACGATCCGTTTTACTAAAGGGTCGTATTTATGCTTAAAGGTATCAAAGGCGCCGTAAAGGTCCTCAATTCACTAGATCCTGAACAAAGAGATAGAGTCTTAGAGATTATTAAGAATCAAGATCCTTCCTTGGCCGAAGAGCTAAAAAATAATTTAGTTTCATTAGACGATATAATTCATCTAACTGTTCCAATGTTGGTAG
The DNA here is from genome assembly GCA_030828105.1 of Bdellovibrionota bacterium. Taxonomy (GTDB): domain Bacteria; phylum Bdellovibrionota; class Bacteriovoracia; order Bacteriovoracales; family Bacteriovoracaceae; genus JAURDE01. The sequence continues at coordinate 2,250 of JAURDE010000185.1, forward strand.
ATTTCACAAGAAATATTTCTCTTAAGGATTTGGGACTTGCTCTTAGATTGGCCAAAGAAGAAACTAAAGAATTTATATTTAGTAATGTTTCTCAAAGTATGAAGGAAGAAATTGAAGAAGGTCTACTAGGAAGACCTGTCCCATTAAAAGAAGCCTTAGCTGCGCTAAATAAAGTTATGATCGTCTTTAGAGATAAAATCGAAAGAGGTGAGATTGTCCTCGAAGGCGATATAAAGATCATTGATTAAATAAAATTAATATTTAAAAACTATTTATAAAAATTTAAAATTATGTCGATAAATCAATATGATTAATATAGATTTGCTTAGAGGATTTTCTAAAATACATTTTGTTTCTAAAGACCAAGATTATGTTCAGCAGTTAGAACATTTGGTAAAAGACAAACCAAAAGTTATCATAAAAATCTATGAGAATGTATCAGATCTTAAGGACTTGGATGATCTAAGTATAATCCTTATAAAGTATGATGACGGAACCAATGATGAAAAAATAAAAGAGGATCTAGAGTTTTTAAAAAATAATTTCCCCAAAAATGCATCTCTGATCTTAATTCCAGAGGAGCTTTCTTCTAAAGATAAAAGTCATTTATTTAATTTAGGTATTGTTCAAATTCACAGGAATACTATAGCTGCGAGTGATATGCTTAATAATTTGGGATTAGTTTTAGAAAATCAAAAGCTCAAATATATAGACTCTGAAAAAAGAAAATTAAACGATCAATTACTTCATATGTTATCTCACGAGTTAATTAATCCAATATCATCAGGACAAAGTCTCTATGAAATGATAAAGAGTGATCCAACCAACATAAAAGATTTTAGTCAGTATGTAGAAGAATCGTTCACTTCAGCACTTAATCTCATTGAGGTATCAAGAATGCTATTGAGTGTGGAGAGAGAATCAGACAATTCTGATTTTGATTATTTTAAACTAACTGACCTTATTAACGAAGCTCTAAATATGTTCAAGGGTGATAATGATTTCATAAAATCTAAAGAAATCAACATCATAAATAAGATAGACTCTGATTTTCAAGTTTATTGCTCTTGGAGTAGTTTAATAAAATATATTTTATTCCCTATCATTCATAATGCTATAAAATTTAGTACCAAAGGTGCAGATGTCCTTTTTGAAAGCTTTATACTTGAGGATGGACTTGTTAACTTAAAAATTACAGACTACGGTGTTGGTATTCCTGAAAAGATGATTGAAGAAATAATCGATGTATCTAAGGCAACAACTAGAAAAGGTACTGAAGGAGAAGAGGGGTTAGGATATTCCATGGCCTTAGCAAGTAGGTTTATCAGGAAGTTTGGTGGTGATATGGAGTATATAAGTGAAGGTAATCAAACGTCTGTAAGTATGTATTTTAAGGGACAAAGAGGCTCTTAATGGTGTCATAATTTCACCATTTATCATAAATCAACGCTATTTCGGTAAATTAAATTTAAGACTTATCTCCTTTAATCTGGCACAGAATTAGCATAATATTCTTGTGAGAAGTCCCCTTCACATATCCATGGAAGGAGTAAAGACTAATAAAAAGGGGCGGTTCTAGGAAGGATCCCCTTTCTCTTCAGATTTTACAGGAGGTACCTTATGGTTAATGAAAAAAATGAATCTTTTGAAGAAAAGCTTGAGAAGGGGTGGCGGCAGGAGACACCAACAAATCAAAATAAAAAGGAAAATCTAACAAGAGAGCTGATTGCTATTATTAATAATATGCTTAATCCAAGTCAAACGGAGCTTGTGTTAGATGTGGCCAAAAATTTGGCCAGGCATAATAATATATGAAGTGAAATTATCCTTTTAGGAAGAAAGGTAAGGAGGTCAGAATGATATCTGAAGAAAGGTTTAAAGA
>JAURDE010000166.1 GCA_030828105.1 Bdellovibrionota bacterium
AACCTAAGCTTCTTCTTGATGGAATAGATGCGTAATACATCAAGGAGTCTTTCACAGGAGAGTGTCCTAAACCAATAGCATGCCCAATTTCATGGGCAAGAACAGCTATTTTTTCATCAGGACTCAAAGATGTAAAACCACTTCCGGATGTACCATTTATAAGTACTAAAGCTCCTATGATTTTATTACCAGAGGTATTATTGGGTATAGATTTTCCAAGGATGCCTTCATTATCAGGAAAATTACCTTTATTAGTGTTACAAGCTATGAGTATTCCTGAACTAACTTTTATCTCTGTATTGATGTCGCAGTTTGTATCAGATTTACATAATAGTTCATTGGCGAATTTATCAAAACGATCATTTGAAAGCCCGCCCATCTTAAGTTTAAGTTTACTTGTGGGAACTTTATTCCAGTACTCTCTAATAGCAACTTCGGTTAGAGAAAATAAATCTTGGGGGTCTATTATATTATTACAATCATCATTATTAATGTTGACGATAACTTCTTTAGAGTCGAAGTAAGCCTCTCCAGAGTTATTGAAGGTAAATGAATAAACCAGTTGAGGTAATAAAAAGATGAAACTAAGGAGGTACTTCATTTGCGTTTCCAATAGTTAGGGTCGAAGATATTTCCAAAATGATAATGAAAGCTAATGGTATAACTAAGAGCACGATCAGCACTATCTTCTAGGTTATAACCAATAAACTCAAAACGCGTAGACCATAATCTGTGAAGCCGATGCTCGAGACCTAAGTTGGTTATGAGGTTTCTGGCCGTTGAAGTTTTTTCTGGAAGATAAAATGTACTGATTTCACCGCCATTATTAAGCTCTTGGGTTCCTCCATCACTTGAAATACGCGTAAAGAAAAGGCCCATTCCTAATCTAAAAGTAAAATCTTTCCATAGATAACCAAGGTTTAAGAGGGTAAATAAGGAGAGCTTGTTTATTTTGTCATGTCTTCCTGATTGGGGAAAGAGAAGTCCAAATTGAGGGTAGAGTCCCCAATTTTTATATTTATCGCTTTTAAGCTCGAGATTAACTTCTAGGTAAAGGTTAGTGTCCCATATATTGAGCTCGGAACCATTGTTTTCGGTTTGGATATCCTGGACAAACTGCGTTAAGTTTCCCAAACCTAAGCTTAACCCCTCGGCCTTAATTTTAGCGTGGAGATCTGTATTAAAAATTAAGACAAAAATAACCAATAGTATCCGCAAATGTGACCCTTTTTTAATCAGAAACCTATCATAGGCCTAGATGCTTCATATGAAATGGCACTGGAGGTTATCTCTGGTGGATTTTTAACTATTTATTCATTATGATGTGGTCAAAAAAAAAGAGGTGTTTTATGTATCCATCAGAACTTATCCCTAGTGATCCCCGTTTTGGCTCAGGGCCATCCCTTGTCCCTCTTCAATTCATCGATGCCCTCAAAGATGCAGGTGTTCATTTGATTGGTACTAGTCATAGAAAAGCTCCCGTTAAAAATGTCGTTAAAGGAATTCAAGAAGGTCTTACCAAATATTTTAATATTCCTAGTGATTATCAAATCGTCGTTGGTAATGGCGGTGCCACCTTTCTTTTTGATATGATTGGCCTAGGCCTTGTAGAAAAAAAATCGGCCCATTTCACCTGTGGTGAATTTTCAAACAAATGGTTTAAGTCCCATAAAAAAGTTCCTTGGATTGAAGCAGAAGAATTCTCTGTAGATTATGGGCAAGGAATAGATGCCAAAAATGTCGATGATGCAGACTTAATAGCCATGACCCTTAATGAAACATCAACTGGTGTACAAATGACTCATTTACCAGAAGTTGATGAAAATACCATTTTAGCAATCGATGCAACAAGTGGAGCAGGTCAAATTGAATGTGATATTTCAAAAACAGACTTATTCTTTTTCTCACCTCAAAAGGTTTTTGCAAGTGAAGGTGGCTTCTTTGTAGCTATATGTTCACCAAAAGCAATTAAAAGGGCCCTAAGCTTAAATGAAGATAAATCCCGCTATATTCCAGAGATTATGAATTGGAAATTGGCCATTGATAATAGCGCTAAAAATCAAACTTATAATACTCCTTCCATAAGCACGATGTTCTTTTTAAATGAACAAGTTAAACTTATGAATGAAGTGGGATACCAAGGTGCCTTAGAACTCGCTAATAAAAAAGCAGATCTGATTTATGGTTGGGCCCAATCAAAGGATTATTTAAGTCCATATGTCGCTGAGACAAAGTACCAATCAAAGGCCGTGGCCACTATTGATGTTGATGATAAAGTTAACGTTGATGAGATCTTAAAAGATCTTGAAAAAGAAAGAATTGTGTACGGAATTGATGGGTATCGTAAGCTAGGAAGAAATCAGTTTAGGATTTCTCTTTTCCACAATATCACTTTTGAGGACTTGGAGAAATTGACTAAGCTTTTATCCTATATCATAGAACAAAAGCTTTAATCATTAGAGTTATACTCTTCTAGAAAAGATTTCTTAAAACTATTAAACGAATTATTTAATATGGCCTCTCGTGCTCGAGTGGCCATACTCTTATAAAAGGCCAGATTGTGAGTTGTGGCCAAAATTTGACCTAAGATTTCATTACTATCAAAAAGATGCTTGAGATAGGCCCTTGAGTAGTTCTTACAAGTGTAGCAAGAGCAATTAGGCTCAATAGGGTAAAAGTCTCTTCTATAATTTCGATGCTTTATTCTAATCTTTCCTCGGTTAGTAAAAAGTGTTCCACCACGAGCAAATTTAGTAGGGATAATACAGTCACTCATATCGATCCCGTTTTCCCAAATCATTAGAAGATCTTCTGGATTTCCTACACCCATCACATAGCGAGGCTTATTTTTTGGCATAAGAGGGGCCGTGTAAGCGACGGCCTTTTCCATTAGCTCCGGGCCTTCTCCAACACTAACGCCACCGATAGCATAGCCTGGCAGATCGTGTTTACAAACCTCTTCAACACAAACCTTTCTTAAATCATTAAATTCAGAACCTTGAATAATTCCAAATAGGGCCGACTGTGGCCTTGTCCAACTTTTTACACAGCGTTCAAGCCACCTATGAGTTCTTGCAATAGAGTCTTCAACATACTTTCTTGTGGCCGGATAAGGGATACACTCGTCAAAGGCCATCATGATGTCAGAGCCCAAGTTTTCTTGAACTTTAATAGATGTTTCAGGAGTTAGAAGAACTTTCTTTCCTTTATGGTCTTTAAACTCTGCTCCTTCCTCAGTGATACTTTTTTTCTGAAGTGAAAAAACTTGAAAACCACCACTATCTGTTAAAATGGCCTTCGGCCAGTTCATAAACTTATGGAGTCCCCCGGCCTTTTTAATTAAGTCACTGCCTGGAGAGAGGTGGAGGTGGTATGTGTTTCCAAGAATGATTTCAGTATCCATATCCAAGAGCTCTTTTGTCTGAAGGCCTTTAATGGCCCCATGAGTTCCAACGGGCATAAATACTGGTGTCTCTATCGTGCCATGGGGAGTTGTTATGACTCCTGCGCGTGCTTTAGAGTTTTTATCTTGGTGTGTGAGTTCAAATTTAAAATGATCTTTATAATTCACTTACTTTTCCTTCAGTGCTTGGAGTAGCTGGACAACCCGGTTTTCATCATTAATCTTTCTTGCTTGCTCAAGATTGATGAGTCTTTCCAGGCTTCTGTTTACGTCATTTAAAAGGCGTCTGTCGCCAGAGTCCTTTGCCAGTTTTATTGCATTTTCAAATAACCCGGCGATGCTAGGAGGTAAAGGTAATTTTAGCTCTTTTTGGGATAAAACTTCCAAAGTGTGAAAACTGGGATGGTTAGTGCCTGTATTTTGGTAGTCACCTGGTGGTCTCCAAAGGGGCCCAAAGATAAGGTTATTTATAATAGTTTTGGTGAGAGGAGCAGACTGAACTTTAAAATTCAGGGTGTAGACAGGAGAGTTGATCGGGCCAATTCTGGTAACAGAAATTTTTTTATTAGCTCCTTTATTAGAGATTCTTCTGGCAATGAGAAATCCAAAATTATCTTTTCTTTTAATTCTAATAGTACTTGGAGAGTTAATATTAAGGTTTTGAACAAACCGGTTTCTTGCTTGATAGAAAGGGATAAGAAATGGACCTCTTTTAAATATAAGATTGACGACAGACTCAGGCTTTAGGGGAAGAAAGTCTTGAAGAATAGAGATGTACTTATCGGATAACTCCTTATTGAGCAACAAAACTTCTGAAGCGTCATTTGTGTTAAGAAGAGAAAGTTGTGGATAAAGAATGGGAAAGAGTGGGTTTGCGTATCTGAACTCATTGGTGACATCAAAGACGTTTATGTACCCAAATTTGGTCACATGAACAACTCTCTTTTTATCAAAATCAAAAACACTGATACCGAAGTTTTCACTATTTTCATCGGAAAAATAGGGAAGAATGAGTAGGTTTCTATCGATATTGGCCTGGCCCCTAATTTCAAAATGAGGGCTATCTATATTAATGACAAAATTATCATTATTCGGAGACTCTTGGCCCTCATTAACAATAGTTGTTTCGATTCCATTTTTTAAGAAGCTAGGGCCAATAAATAGAGGTGCAATACCGGTTCCAAAAACAGCAAGAGGTAATATCAGGATTAATAAAACATTTTTAAGAAGACCTGCTCTATAAAATATTTTTGAATTTGTTACCTTTTCTTTAAAGCTTTTTTTACCAAAAACTATGGGAAGATCAAAAATAAATAAAGGGGTTGAAACAATACCTATAAAAAACCTTAATACAGCTTTTACCCTTTTACCTAAAAATCCACCTTCTGTTGTGGCGGTGATGAGAAATTGGGTTAATCCAACACTAAATAAGATATGGCATGCAAGTGAGAAGCATAAATAAAAGAGGAGATAATCGAACAAAAATTTAAAGACATAACTTTGTCCTAACTCAGAGAGTGTAGAAGAGAGAAGGAATATTTCTAGACTAATATTATCAAAAAAGGTGGCCTGGCCATAAGTGGGAAGTATATAAAATCTTAAAAAATAAGCGATGAGGATATTGCTTACCAAGCACATGAGCCGAGAGATAGGACCTAGGATGGGTTTATTCACATTTACTCCTAAAAATATATTCCTTATTTAACTTTAAGCTTTAATTGAATAATTTCAAGAGAACTAAAAGACTAAAGAATATAGCAGCGTTCTTTTGTCAGATAATAAATGGTTTAAAATAAACCAGATATCTCTTATCCTTAATATATAACTTTTAACTTAACCTAGGGTGATACACATGAAAAAATGGAATTTTTCAAAGGTGATTGTCTCTTTCCTTTTACTAGGATTAGGATCAAACGCTTTTGCTAGTTACAACATTACAGACCGCTACGTACAGACGGAAGATAAATTTAAAACAACGGAAATGCTTCGACCTTACGGTCATGATTTTTTCGTAGATATTGGAGCTTGGATTTCTTCTAATATCCAAGACATCATCAGTGATGTCGATGATGCGAGTAAGAAAACGGATCCGAATGATAAATTAAAGTCTGCAACTTGGCTTATTAAAAGTATTCAGCAACGGCAACGCACGATATTGCGGGTAACAGAAAAGCTAGTTGAACGGCAAAAAGACTTTTTTGAGCGAGGCATAGAACATTTAAGACCGATGGTATTGCGAGATATCGCTGAAGATATCGAAATGCACGAATCAACCATCAGTCGTGTTACGAATAA
>JAURDE010000253.1 GCA_030828105.1 Bdellovibrionota bacterium
CACTCTCTTCTACTAGCGGCTTTATTTCAGGAGTGACATTGGCTTGAGGATTAGGTACAATGGTAAATTCAAGATCACCAGTACCCTTGTTACAGTTGAATCTTTTGTTTCAGACACAACAGTTTCATTACCAGTTACTTCTTCAGGTATAGGCTTATTGGTATCTATGTTTGATGTCACTACATCAGTTATTTTATTTGTTAAGACTTCCACTAATTAAGCTCCTGTTCCTGAAGGTTTCTTGGAAAATGTTCCGTCTTTGTTTTGAAGATATAAGCCCTCTTTACCTTGAAGTTTAAGACCATTTACTTTGTCCCCGCCAACTACTCTACCTGTTATTTTTTCAGGTGCAGTTTGGTCAAGATTGTTTTGATTACTCTCTTGTTTTTTCTCAGGTATAAGTGTTTCTTTTTGTGTCTCTTGGTTATTGCTCTGACTTGGTGTTTGTCCTTTTCTCTTAATTTGATTTTTGTCTACTTGTTGTCCGTTTATAAAATAATAAGTGACACCATCGCTTCCCTTCTTTATAATCACAGTCTCTCCGTTAGAGCCTTCAAAAAGTGATGATGAGAACTCATCTGTGTAGGTAATTCCTCCTGACCCACCCCCAGTGTTAGTCGTACTTATTTTATCTTGGAGAGCCAATACTTTTTGATTAGCGTACAATATCTGTAATTGTCTAGGAGTTAAAATGCCATTACTGCTACTATTTACAATAGCGTTGACCATTTCTATTCTCTGAAACCTGTTTGCAAAATCGTCCATGACTGTTCCTAAAGCTGCAAACTGTCCTAATTTTGTACTAAAAAATCCTGTCTTACCTAATCTTTTTAATTGAACTTCAAAGTCTTGGTTTGATAATCTACCCGATGGGTCAGCAGCCCTAGCCATGTCCGCCGCAAGAACAATCATAATAGCTTCTGCTTCGTTAACCTTAGATAAGTCTGATAGTATACCACCATCTTTTTTTACCTTTGCTACAATACTTCTTAAGCTTTCTGTAGATACATCATCCTTTTTATCACCTCTGCCAAATACAAGGTCTACAAGTTGATCATATTGACCTGAAGGGGCAACTATACCTCCAAAAAATTGTTTAAATTGTTCTACTAAACCCGAAGTAGGTATTACTTTTCGTAACTCAACTAACTGTCTTATTCCATTTATACTTTTTACATTAGCTTCGTACTTAGTAGTAAAATCTTTTACACTTATACCTAATAGTCTTTCAAAAATATCATTTCTATTTTTTAAATTAGTAGCACCTGATTTTTCAAATGTTCTGTATTTACTATTGAACTTACTTATTTCACTTTCAGGGACTTGAATTAATGGGGCCATTGCTCTAACACGACCTGCTATATCAATTTCACCATCAGGCTTTGTAAAATGCTCATCAAAATAATCTATAACTTTTTTTTGTTCAAGGCTCGACATGTTTACAAGAGTTTTACCTCCGCCTAAAATTTCTAAGTTTGCAGCATGAATGAGACTTGGAAAAACAGTGGCAATGTTAGATTCTTCGGGTAGCATACCTTCTTTATTAAAGATATCTATCTTAAGTTCCCCAGCTTGAGGTAGTGCCTGTTCAGTTTCTTTTCTAAAATGATATATGTACTTTCCGACTTGATTTTCAAAACCATTCTTTTTAGCTATGTTCTTTAGAGCCGCAAAAGTTTCTAAGTTTTTAAATTTATACGCTGAAAAAGTTAAGTCACCTTTGTCATTTAAAAAAGGAAGTAGTATACTGTCTTTTCTAGTATACTCCTCACTCACATTATATTTTTCATCGAACATTAATTTCTCTGCACTATTGTACGCCATGTCCAATTGTTTCATGTCTTTGGGAAGTATACCCTCTACTTCTTCTAAGAATCCCCCAAGAGTGCCAAATGATTTTTTAACTTGAGGAATTAAAGTTGCGTCTTTTTGATCAGGAGCTAATGTTTTAGCTGTACCTAAACTCCATGTTTCACCATATCTGTATAAATCTCCTGATATTTTTTTAGAC
>JAURDE010000233.1 GCA_030828105.1 Bdellovibrionota bacterium
ATTGTATTCCCTTGTGCCACCAATTTTTGCAAGAGTATGAGAATATCTACTAATTCTCGTGGGCCTAACCCAAAAGATAGATTTTCAAAAAATAGTAAAGATCTTCCCTTTGCTAAGCTTAAATAGGAAAGAAAATTAAAGCGCTGTTGTTCTCCACCAGATAGTGTGCTTAACTTTCTATCTATCTGTAGGTAATCGAGCTTAAGAAGGTTTACGTACTGAGAAAGCTTCTTTAGTTTTGGAGTAAGCTGGTATTCTTTAAAAATCCTTTGAAGTGGGAAACTAAAAACTTCCGAAACTAAAAAATTCCCATCACTGATTTTAGAAATCATTGGCCTTAATTTACCTCCCTTACATTCCGGGCAAGTAAAAGTTAAGTTCTCAATAAAACTCATATCAACTTCAACCTCTCCTGATCCTTCACAATAAGGACACTTTCCAAGTGGTGAATTTGGTGAAAAATGCCCCGGTTTAAGACCGAGACTTTTGGAGACATCCAATTGAGCAAAGTGTTCTCTTAAAAAAGGAGAGACCCCAAGCTTAGTCCCAATTGTTGATCGTGAGTTACCTTTACTAGGCTTAAATTCAAATATCTTTACAGATTGATAATCATGGATTGATTCAATACCTTTTATTTTACCGATTTTATAATTCTGTTCGTAAAACCTTTCATTATAAAACCTTGTGTAAATTTCATTAGCAATACTTTTAAGAATAATATTAGATTTACCCTTACCTGATGATCCCGTAACTAAATTGAATGCACTTTGGTTAATTTTTATTTTTTCTTTTAAAATGGAGAAGCATTCAATGTTTTCAAACACTATTTCATTGCTAGATAGCAAAGGCCCTTTGATTAATTTTTTACTTATTTCCTTAGGCTTTTTTTGATATGGTCCTTGATATAAAATCTCCCCTCCATTTTCTCCTGCTTCTGGCCCTAATAATATAATTTCATCACAGCTACGTTGTATTTCATCACTATGATCTATGATTATAATCGTATTACCTTGCTGATTAAGCTTCTTCACTAATTTCATGAATTTTTTCTGGGAAGATGAATCCATTCCAAGGCTTGGCTCATCTAAAACAAATAGAGACCCGCTCCCTTCATAGCTTAAAACTTTAACTAGGATAGATTTTTGATATTCACCAGAGGTTAGTGTTTTTGCCTTCCTAAGCATTATTATCTTTTCTAAACCTAGAGATATTACAAAAGAGAGTTTATTGATCAGAAGACGTAATATTTTTTTGGATTCTTTTTTTAAATCTTTTTTATCATTTAAAAAATGAAGTGCCTCAATTAAATGCTCTGGGGTATATTTAAAGACATCTTGGTACAATAATGTTTTACTTTTATAAGTAATGGCCATGTACTGTATTAAAGGGTCTAGTCGAGTACCATTACAATCAGAGCATATATGTTCACTCTGAAGGCCCCTAATATATATTCTTACATTTTTTTTATATTTCTTTGTTTCAAGATAAGACAACAAATCATTAAAACCTGGATAATTTCCACTTCCTTTATAAAGAAAATTAATCTCTGTCTTATTAAATTCATTTAATGGTTTATTGAGGTTTATTTTCTTTTTTTTGGCCTCCCTTAAAAGGTCATCCCAGTAGTGATTAAACTTTGAATAATTAATAAGGTGAATCTCTTGATCATTTAATGAAGAATTTAGGTTTTTAACTAGTTTTTTATAATCATATTCAAGAATGTTTCCATGTCCCTTACACTTTTTACAGGCCCCTAAAGGGTTAAATGGAGATAAAACTGAAAGATCTTCCCAAATTTCTTCAAGTGAATACTTACATTGCCGACAACCTTTTTTCGAAGATGCTTTTATTTCTATAAACTTCTCACCGTCGGTAATCCCTACTCGTGTTAAATTACCATCTAGATTTTTCTCAAGAATTCTATCTATCTTTTCCTCAGCAAAGCTGGCCTTAACTCTCAATAGCTCCCACCAAGGGTCTTCTCTATTAATAGGGCCAAGCTTAGTGTGGTAACTCCTAGATGGAATTATAGTAGTGCCCTTTTTAAGATAATCGGCCTTTAAGCAAAGCAATGATATAGGTTTATCGCTATCTAATTTATTAATGGCCTTTTTGATTTTAGAATTTAGCTCTTCTTTTATAAGCGGCTGCATATGCTCAGGGCAAACAGGATGAGATTCTAGGAAAAAAAGCTTCTGAAGCTCCTCAGTGATATTTATAAGATCAGAGAAATTTAGCCTAGAACCTAATATAGGATTAGACTGTTTAATTCCCCATACTGGCAAGACGGGGCTTATATGATCTACATCCACAGTTTGAGGTATATCCCAAAAAAACTTAACTTGTGTAGGAAATGA
>JAURDE010000249.1 GCA_030828105.1 Bdellovibrionota bacterium
AGCTTGTTTATCAATTATTAAAAGTTTAGTTCTTTCCCATATTCGTTTTGCTTCTTTAACTTCTTTAGGTGGAGCATTCCAAAATACAATATTTCTTAAATAAAACTCATCTTTAACGTTTTCCCAAAAAACAAACATAAATTTTGCTTCGATAATTTGATTAAAATCTGATTCTTCCCATTCTCTTTGCACGAGTTTGTCATATTTCATATGTGGAAAAGATATATGTTCTCTAAGTTTTCCATCATAAACTCGACAAGTTTTATGGATTAGCTCAAGACTCTCAAAAGTATTTTCTGAATATTCATCAAGTAGTATTTGCTCTACTAGCTTTTTGGATACTCTTGAAATAAAGTTTTTTTGTGTGCTGTATTCAATCCCAAGCATGTTTATTGTTTCTTCTAACGATATATTTTTGTATTCTTGAAGTTTTTTTAATAAGAATGTACGAGGGGGGACAACAAGATTTAATGGTTTATCTTCTGTTGCTTGGATAATCTCGTTATCAAAGTATTCTCCTTTTTTTAAGAGAGTAGTCACAAAGGCTGGCTTAAGAGCGAATCTTCTAGGATGTGCCAAGTCGTCAGAAAATGGCTGAGGAACATAATTTTGATTTTTACCTCCAGTTGTTGCAGCTTCAAGAAATAATGTATCTCCGCCTGATATTTCATGTGCTTTACCTACTGAAACTTTATTTTTTACTAGGTTCCAGTCATCCTTGATTTGTGCAATCTCTGAATTTGTATATTGAACGATATTTATGTTGCTGATTTTATATTTTCTAGGGTCTTCATCTTTTTTATAAATGTGAAAGACTAAAAGTAACATTTTTAACTTTTTCCAAACATTACTTGTTTCAAATGACTCATTAACAATATTGCTATAATTTATTGTTCCAATAGCAAGTCTCTCTTTTGCTCTGAATCCTTTTTTTGTTTCTATAATTGCTCCAGACTTAAGTTCTGCACCAATATATCTAAAATCAGGTTGTGGATTATTATTAGGGTCAAATCCAAAATAAAACTTTTCTAAGTAATGTCCAAAATTACCCTTACCCGCGTAGCTTTTTTCAAGAATATCCGGGTGGCACCTATCAGCTAAAGTATGGCTTTTTAAGTCTTTTGCGTAATTAAGAATTGAGGTAATGGAATAAGGATCGTACTTTTCTGGGGAGTAATATTTATTAAAATCCATTATTGATTAAAACGATACAGAGTTTCTCCAATCTTTTCAACTACACCTACAACCAAGGCATTCCCCATTAAAAATCCTCTTTTGGCGTTGGTCACTCCTTCAAATTCTGTGTGATTATCTGGAAACATATTTAATCTCTCCAGCTCTAAAGGTGTAAGCCTTCTCAACCCATCTTTAGTTTGGATTGCATGTCTGAATCTTGAAGGACTTTTCCCACCTTCTGAAGTAATGATAGTTCGAGATGGTCGGTTTAAATCATCAGGAAAGACCATAGAGCCTTCAGCATATTTATAAACATAACCAGTAGAAGAAACTCTTTCTTCACTCTTTGCACCTTTTAAGTAATTCCATTTTGAGAGTTCGGATTTTGGAATATAAAACTCCTCATCAACTTTACCCTTTTCAATTATTGATTTAAGGGGAGTAGGCTTTCCTTCATGAACAGGAAAGGTTTTAAGAGTTGTTACTTCTCCATCAATCATCAATCCAGTATTTTCAAAAAGGGATTTCTTACCACCAACATTGAAGTTGTTCGAGATATCAACTAAGTCCTTATCTAAAACAAATTGAGATACTTCACCATCTTGATTTGCTTCAAAAGTATTTTGGATAACGCCATCTTCTAGGAGCCAGTCAACAGGCGTCTTTTTTTTTAATTTTTTATAAACCTTTGAATCTTTCTTATAACCAAGAAAGAATACTCTTCGTCTTCTTTGAGGCATTCCATAATCTCCGGCATTAATTACCCTCCACTCAACTGCATATCCTAAATCATTAAGTGACTGAAGCATTACTGCAAAGTCTCTACCTCTTTGACTTGATGGTGATTTAAGCAATCTGTCTACATTCTCTAGGAAAAGGAAGGTAGGTCTTTCTTTCATTTCG
>JAURDE010000214.1 GCA_030828105.1 Bdellovibrionota bacterium
AAAAAAAGCAGCGTTAATCGGTGCCAAAGAAATGTTTTGGCCTGTAACAACGACCGTTATCACGACAATTATTGCATTTATTCCTATTTTCTTTATGACTGGTGTAACGGGTAAATTTATTAGAGAAATTCCTATAGTCGTCATTCTTTCACTAGGTTTCAGTATATTTGAATGTTTGGCCATTCTTCCTGCCCATATTGCGCTTTCAAAAGGAAGCATAAAAAAAGATTTGATTTGGTTTGAAAAATGGAAAAAGGTTTATGGAAATATGGTCTCCTGGTGCATATACCATCGTAAGAAAACAATATCCTTTTTTATTTCTTTTTTGCTTTTAAGCTTTGGACTATTTATTTTCAAAGGAAAGTTTGTTCTTTTTCCTTATGATGATGTTGACCTTTTTTATGTCATTGCAGAACTTTCAGAAGGTAATGATATCAAAAACACTAGTGAGAAAATGGTAGAAGTAGAGAAGTTAGTGGCCGAAATCTCTGATGAAGAAATGGTTAATTATACTACTTCAATTGGTCATCATAACACTAATGTGTATGGCGCTAATGCCGGTCTTCATGAAAATTGGGCCATGATTTCAGTTTATCTTAAACATAGTTCAGATAGAATTAGGGACTCTAAACAAATCATGAAAGAGTTAGATCAAAAAATTAAACGGCTGACGGGATTTGAAAAACTCTATCTTGAGAAGTTTAATGATGGCCCTCCTGTAGGTAAGCCGATCACCATTTCCCTTGTGGCAAAAAATAATGAAACGCGTAGAGCTATGGCAAATAATATGCTTGCTTTTATAAAAGACATTCCAGGGGTCTTAAACCCAGATATTGACGATAAACTTGGTAAAAAAGAGCTACGAATTATTCCGGATTATGAAAAAATGGCAAGGTTTGGTATTTCGAGTATTCAAATCGCTAATACTTTAAGGTCCGCTTTTTTAGGTATAGTTTCAACAAGTATTACTAGAGAAGGAGAAGACATCGATTTTAGAGTCCAGCTTAGAACCGAAGGGCCAAAAGCGGAGGACTTTATTGGTGAGTTACAGATTCCAAGTAAAACAGGTGAGCTGGTCAGTTTAAAAAACTTTACTCAAGTTACGGAAAGACAAGGTTATGAGCTCATAAGACATTATAATGGTACTCGGGCCATTACGATAACTGGTGATATTGATGAAAAAATAACAACAAGTAAAAAAGTCAATGCCATCATAGCGGATAAATACAATCCTATTATTGATAAAACACCAGGTATGAGGATCTACTTCGGAGGAGAGGAAAAGGCAACTCAAGAAAGTTTAGAGAGTTTTGTCGTGGCCTTTGCCTTTGCGTTAGTGGGAATTTATTTTGTATTAATACTTCTTTTTCAATCTTGGGTTCAACCTTTTATAATTCTGGCCGCAGTACCATTTGGTTTGGGTGGAGTATTTATTGTCTTTTTTCTTCATAACTTACCAATCGGATTTTTGGCCCTTATTGGTTGTTTAGGTTTACTAGGAATAATAGTTAACGATTGTCTAGTCATGGTAACTCACCTTAATGACCTCTCCTCGAAGGAGCAATTGACTCATGATTTAATTGTTCAAGGGTCCAAAGATAGAATGCGTGCTGTTTTATTAACGACATTTACTACGGTTGTAGGAATGGTGCCTACAATATATGGGTTTGGAGGAAGTGAACCTTTTATCGTTCCTATTGTATTGGCCATTGCTGGAGGCCTTATTTTTGCGACAACCATTACTCTTTTTTATGTACCTGTTTTGTATAGTCTTAAGTTGAAGACCTAATAAAGTTACTCGTAACCTTTCCGATGACTTTTGTAAGAAAACTCTCTGTGAAAAAAGAAGAGATTAGCTTTAGGAGTTTATTTTCAAACCCTGGGACAATCACCTTTTTACCTCTTTCAATGGATAGAATCATATCTCTTGCAACTACCTCTGGGGCCATTAAGGTCTTAGAAGCTTTTTCTGATAAGGTTTGATTGCTCGCCTTCATAAATCCGGTATGCATCCCACCAGGATATACAGAATGTAAACGTATGGGCGTTCCCCTTAACTCTACCTCTACGATATTATGAAGCCTTTTAACATATAACTTAGAGGCGCTATAAACGGCAAAATGGGGTAAGGGTAAAAAGCTTGTCATGGAAGCAATTGATACTAGACGGGATGGCCTTCGATGTTTTTTCATATGCTGTATAACAAGAAACATCATATGAGTGAATGACGATATATTAACGTCAATAACTTCTCGAAGGTTACCCCAATCTCCCTCGCCAAAGGTTTTATAGTATCCAAGGCCTGCATTGTTAAAAAAACCGACTATAATTCCCTTTGATTCAATAAAGGAAATTAGGTTTAAGCATTGAGTTTCGTCTCTTAAGTCAGCTTGAAAAAGCTCAACATCAACATTTCGAATTTGCTCCTTAAGGAGTTGTAGTCTCTGAAAATTACGCCCAGTGAGAATTAAGTTTTTATTCTTTTTTGCTAGCTCTATCGCTAAGGCAGTACCTAATCCTGAGCTAGCGCCTGTAATAAGATAATACTCTTTCATTTAATACCTTTACTGTTATAATAGATTTGTTAAGAGCGCCTGCCAATTTTTCCTGAGTTGACCGACGCGGAAATAGTCTGTGCCGTTTCCGCGCTGTCGACAGCCATGAGTGCGCAAAGAACCGAATTGCGAATGGTATCCTGACCA
>JAURDE010000198.1 GCA_030828105.1 Bdellovibrionota bacterium
ATCAGCAAGCAAAAAGTTTATATTTTGTATTTCGGTCGAACGCTGTTCACCTGTGTTTTCTTCATCTTCATAGAGCTCTTTTGCCATAGTTAAGTTACTAATTGCCTCACCATATTTTTCTAAACGGCTATTTACTGATCCTAAAAAGAAGTTTGAATCACTTTTTTGAAAGTCATAGTGGTTAGTTATTGTGAAGTATTTTTTAGCATTTAAAAGAAGCTGCCGAGTAAACTTTTGAGAAAAGTAACCTTTTTCCTCAATATCGACGTAAGTCTGCCCTAATGTATAGTAAATAGCGAGCGCCTCATCACTTGGTCTATTAACCGTTTCAAACTCCATTTTTACAGTTGCAACATTTGCTGCTCTTAACAACCTTTTACCACCTTTTGGATGAAGCTTCTTTATAACGTAATGGTATACTCTGAACGCTTTGGCGACTCTTCTTTCTTTTAAATAATAACTTGCTAAAAATAAATAAGAATCCAAGTGAAAGTTTTTTTGAGATAAATTACGCCCTACCAGATAAAGGGCAAAGCGGTCTTTCCCTTGACTCAGGGCCAACTCCGCTTTGGCCAGCCTAAGCTCCTGCATCCCCCTGTTATCTTCACTTTCGGAGGAAGCAGCAACAGAGAAACTCAAAAGCAATACGAGGATGTAAACAATTTTCATTTATCTCATGATAACAGCGACTTAGAAACTCCACCAATAAATGCCTCCATTATCTGACGTTTTAACTAATCTTAAATCACTAACCTACCGAAACTACGTAATGTTACCTGATGTTTTGAATCGGTTATACAATTATAAAAAACCTCGAGATTAAAAAGAGGAATTTAGTATGAAAAAGCTACTCTTATCGACCCTTATTTTTACCTTCATTTTTTCATTTGTTGGAATTGGAGTCATTGCTCAAGATAAGGGAAATAAAATTGGAACAATTGTAAGTCTACGAGGGAAGGTAGTAAGAATAAACAAGCTTTTAAAAAGAAAAGAGTTTCTAGATGTTGGAAACATTATTTTCGAAAATGATATCGTAGGATCTGGTGAAAAAAGCTTCGTTAAAATCCTCATGAAAGATGATACTCTTTTTCAGCTAGGGCCTAGATCAAAGTTTGTATTTAAAAAATTTAACTACCAATCTAAGAAAAAAAGAAAGGCCGTTTATAACCTGCTCATAGGCAAATTAAGAAGTCTTTTCACGAATAAAGCTGAAGATGAAGGTGACCTTGAGCTTAATACTCCAAATGCTGCGATGGCCGTTCGAGGAACTGAAATATTAAGTGATGTTTATAATAAAAAAGGACAATTTCGCACAGACATAGCTCTTTTATCTGGAAGGTTAGATATCAAGACAAAAAATAAAGAAGTCGTAAACCTAAAACCAGGTTTTATACTTGAAACAGGTGCCTATTTAAAAAACAAATCAGCGAGAACAAATGCATATATCCTTAAACGAATCCCATCTAAATGGTATATACAACTTCAAAACCCTCATCAAAGAAATGGTAAAATCTTTCTTCATGATGCTAGGAAATCTCATTACAAAATGCTCAAGAAAAGAAGAAGCGGAAATAAACTTTAAACTCTGGTGCAAAATATTTAATTCCATTAAAATAAAGTCATGACTAGTATATGCCTTGTCGATGACGACGAAAACGTAAGAGAAGTATTTTCAATGTTTATTGAGGAAAACTATCCTGAAGTTGCAATAACTGAGTGCGGCAATGGTTATGAAGCCTTAGATAAAATAAAGGATCAAAAATTTGACCTTCTCATCTCCGACCTTAAAATGCCCGATATGGATGGAGAAGAACTTATTGGTAGGCTCGACCAATTTCCCGATACCCGCCCATTAAATATTCTTATCCTTACTGGCTTTTTAGGTGAAATAGGCGAAGGCGTATCTAAACAAAAGAATATATCATTTTTAACAAAACCATTTAAGGAAAATGTATTTAAGGCCTATATAAGGAAAAACCTAAAGCTCATTGATAAGCATACCATTGATGAGGCCAATCAGAAAAAGATGGCCGATGAAATGAAGCAAAATAAAGCAAAGCTTCAACAAACTGGGCTAAATTTTATTGAACCATTTATTGATGTGACCATTAACTTTCTAAACTCTATATCACATTCTAAAATCAAGAAAAAAAATATTTATATCAGAAAAGAAGGTGACACCACAAATAGCTCCTTTATGGGAGAGATATCAACAAGCATTGGACTCCGTTCAAGTCACTTAGAAGGAAGCCTTGGTCTCATTTTTAAAAAAGAAACATTCCTTAAGATTAACAATCAATTCAATAATCAAAAAGAAACTCAGTTAAATCAAGGCAACGCACATTTCTTAGGTCAAATAATAAAAAAGATAATGAAAGAAACATCCAAAGTTCTCGAAAGGAAAAGCTTCTCTATCCACTACGAAGGACCTCATCAAGTCGTCTTTGGCGAAAATCTTAATATTCATCATTTTCAAAAAGGCCCAGTTCTGGTAACCGAGTTTGAATCAGATCTAGGTAGTTTTGCTATGGAGCTACTCATCAAGGGAAAGTAACCCCTAAGTTTTTAAATAAATATTTGCTCGAACATCTATATTGTGAAAAAATCTTCAGATATTTATAAATAAGGAGATTTTTTAATGAAAAAGGCATTACAATTTGGATGTATGCTAGCAGGATTGTTTTCGGTTAGTGCGTTTGGAGAACACAAGTTAAATATTGGAGCAAGAGTTGATCTTGAAAGTAAAGATCAAGAATTTAATAAAACTGGTAAAGCCTCTAATTCCTCATTTAAGTTTACACATATTAGATTTAACTGGAAAGGTGATCTACCTGTAGACGGTATGACCTATAATTTTAGATGGAGAGCAGACAAAGCAGATAATTACGATAAAGGTGAATACGGAGAATCAAATAGCCTTGCAAGTACTATAGAGTACGCCTATGTAACCAAAAAATGGGATAATGGTCTTAGCCTTTCTTTAGGTAGACAGTTTATCGTTTTAGGTGGGCGTGAAGATGATTATTCTGGAATGGAAGTTTACACCTATTCTCAATTTGCCGATAACTATTACCTCGCCTATCGAAATGCTTTAACTATTGGTTACAACACTATGGATCAGAGTTTTGGTTTAATGATTATCAACCCAAATAGAGCACAAAAAGAAGACTCTAATAGAAAGTTTGCCTATAACCTACACTGGTACGGAAACCTTATGGATGGCATGATTAAA
>JAURDE010000182.1 GCA_030828105.1 Bdellovibrionota bacterium
AAAAAGTTAATATTCATCAAACAAAACCTCCTTCTTTGTAAAGGCCTTATCTAGGTGTTTCAAAAAGCTTTTTCTAGAGATTAGTTGTCCTCCTAAAGAGGCCACAACTGGATTGATTGTTTGTGTATCAATCCATTCAATTCCTTTTTTATGAAGATACTCTAACAGATAAATAAGACATAGCTTACTAGCATTTGTTTCAGTGTAAAACATAGACTCACCAGAGACGAAGCCATTGATATGAACTCCATAAAGTCCACCGACAAGCTTTTGTTCAAGGTTATAAGCTTCTACACTGTATGCAAGCTTATGTTGGTAGAGATTATAGTAAGCTTTTTTTATATCTTTTGTTATCCAAGAGGTATTTTGTCCTTTACGGTTTTTTACTTCAGAACATTTATCAATAACATTCTTAAATTGAGTGTTAAATTTAAAATGGAATTTGTTTTTTTTACGAAACTTTTCAAGGCTACGAGGGATTTTAAGATGCTTGTACCATAAAACTCCCCTTGGGTTAGGACTAAACCAAGCAAGAGGATAATCTTTCGAAATAGGCCATGGAAAAATTCCCTTTGAATAGGCCTCTTTTAAGGTCTCTACTTCTAAATCACCACCTAAAGCGAGAAGTCCATCTTGGTCTGCAAGCTCTACAGGAGGAAATCTAACTATGACCATTCTATTTCCTAGTTAATGACTCTAATAGAAATTGAGAAATACTAGCACTTACCATAAGGGTTGAAGTTAATCCGTGAGAAGGATCTTGTGCCCTTCCTACAAAAGGTGCTATTTCCATGATATCCGCACCTGTAATAGGAAACTTTTCAATTAATTTACTTAAGATAACAATAGGCTCATGGGGAAGAAGACCGTCAGGTTCTGGTGTGCCTGTGGCCGACACATAACTTGAATCTAGGGCATCGACATCAAAACTTACATAGAGTTCATCAACCTTATTTTTGAGCAAATCGTCAAAGATCGTCTGGGCCACTTCCTCTGCACCTTTTTCTTGGACATCTTTTGCCCAAAATTGTTGTACTCCAAAAGTAGATTCCCAATGCTCCTTACTTTTACCAGTACTTCGAATACCTATTTGATAACATAGATCAGGAGAGTGGAGGTATTTTAATATTTGTGCTGTCCATGAGCCAAAACAAATGTCTATTCCTAGCCTTTCAACCAATAGATCAGTATGAGCATCAAAGTGAATTAAAGCAGCTTTTTTTCCCTGTTTCTTTTTGGCCTCAAGATAAGTTTTTACAAGAGGGTAACTACAACTATGATCTCCCCCAATACCAAATAATTTTTTTTCAGGAAAATTTTGGTAAATTTGCTTAGTAATAAACTCTGCAATACTTAATCCACTTACGGGGTATTCCTGGCCATCATAAAGAGCGGCCTGACATCTCTTTATCGTTTCTTCGTTTAGATATTTATCATGTAATAAATGGGGGATGACCCTTACATCGCCTAAATCAAAAACTTGGGGTATTTTATCATTGGATTTATAAATTTCATTTCTTAAAAAAAGAGGTCCCCAATTTGCGCCCCTTAAAATGCCTCCACCTGTGTCACTACAGATTCCAAACATAAGAGTGTTATTATGTTCCAAAGCAGAGAGTCCCTTTTTCCAAATGCTATGCACATCTTCAGTGGTCTTGTACAGTTTTTGGTTTAAGGAAGATTTGAGATCACTTGCTGTATTAACAGTAAAAACACCGTGACCTGGAGGACAAAAACAATTTTCTATATTTTTAATTAATTCTTTCACTCTATATAAGTAACACTTTCGGTGTCTTTATGCCAGAAAGTGTTCCTTAGAAAAAGTATCAAGTCTCTGGTCTTGGTAATAGTCTAGATTAGCGTCTAAAAAGCTTTTGATCACGCTATACTCGAAGTCTATTATAGCGTCATCAAGCCCATCATAGACTCCTGCAATATGACTTGTTCCCTTTGCGTTTTGGGGTAGTAAGCAAAGATCAAATGGTTCCTTTTCAAAACAATCCAGCTGAGCATTGGCCTGTTGGTTGTCGGCCAAAAATTTGAATAAGTCATCGGTTTTGATTAAGCCCCCTCGCGCAGGGTTAATGAGAAAAACGGAAGATGAACATTGATCTAAAAAGTTTTTGTCGACCAGATGCTTACTTGAAGAGTTTAGGCCACAGGCCAAAATAATAATATCAAATGAAGAGAGACTGATGTCACAACGAACACCCTTATAAGGGTCATTAAAATGAAGCTCTTTTACAATTCCCTTAAGACTTTGACCAAGGATCTTACCAACATGTCCTTGGCCTATGATAAGGGCCTTTGACTGCCACAATGGTCTTCTGTCGAACTGTCTGTCCCATTTTTCTTGAATAGGTATGGGATTATATGTTTTCATCAACGCGCTTAAAACATACTGGGCCACGGCCTGTGCCCTAATCTCATTACCTAAGATGATGGGAACGTTTAGTTTTTTAGTTAAATCATAACTATAGTTATCATAACCACTATTGGGATGAATGATGAATTTAATTTGATTCTTGTAAGGGAGAAGTTTTTCTATATTTGAATAGGAGGTTGAGATGACGATTTGTGCCTCATCGATTTTATCTGTCATTTGGACTTGAGAGAGAGACTCAATGCGTTTTTTCTCCAACAACTTGAAGTTGCTCTTATGGTAAGATGAGGTGTTAAGTCGTATTACTTTAAGGTTCATAACCGTTGTCTTACTAGGTTTAATGGTTTAGAACGTGGTGTACCATATTTATAAGGTGAAAGAAATGATTTCAATAAAATCCAGTCGTGAAATAGAATTAATGAGAAAAACTTGTTCATTAGCATCTCAGACTTTGGTTTATATAGAGCCATTTATTAAAGAAGGTGTGTCTACTCAATACCTTAACGAGCTGTGTCATGAATTTATCACTAAAAATGGGGCGTATCCAAGCCCTTTAAATTATAGAGGGTTTCCTAAGTCAGTGTGTACATCACCTAACGATGTAATATGTCACGGAATTCCAAGTGAGGATGTAATCCTTCAAGACGGAGATTTACTTAATATAGATGTAACGACTTACTTAAATAAATTCCATGGGGATACAAACAAGACATTTCTTGTTGGAAATGTTTCTGATGAACACAAAAAACTCGTCGATGTCACTTATCAATGTATGCGAGAAGGCATCAAACAAGTCCGGCCAGGTGGAAATATTGGTGATATCGGGGCCGTTATTCAAGAAATTGCCCATTCACACGGGTACTCTGTTGTAGAGGATTATTGTGGACATGGCATTGGTAGAGAGTTTCATGAAGAGCCTCAGGTTGTTCATGTTGGTAAAAAAGGTACTGGCCCAAAGATGAAACCAGGAATGACATTTACCATAGAGCCAATGATTAATATGGGTAATAAACATACCGAACTACTCGATGACGATTGGACTGTTGTTACTACAGATGGACAGTGGTCTGCACAGTTTGAGCACACTATTTTAGTAACAGATGATGGATTTGAAATACTAACAATTAGACCAGATGAACAAGTCAATTTTTAATTTACATCAAAGTAACCCTTACCATCACGAAAAACCGCTTTATTTTAGCTGTGACTTTGTATGGACGCAAGGTGATCAAAAGGCGCACATCTACTTAGAGTTGGACAAATTTGATGTAATCGAAAATGTCTATTATGAGTTAGAAAACTTAGATATGTGGATACCTTACTTTTCTATGATGGCAAAAGATTTGGAAAGAAATGATATCGATGAGGCCTTAGAGATGGTCTATGAACTGCCTGAGCAGGCCCCCTTTTTTCCTCTGCATATATATTGCCTTCATAATGCAATAGGAAGGTATAGAGGACACATCACTACGGAAAATGCATATCCAGAGCTCATATGTCGATGCTTCGGAGTTAACAAATCTCAGATAACAAATCTTATAACCCAAAACCTCAGCTACGGGATTAAGGAAATTACAGAAAAAACACGTGCCGTGGGTGGTTGTACCACATGCCTTGAGGATATTGAGGAAATAATTTTTGAAGTAAAGCTTTCAAAGGCAGATGATTTATTAAAAGAATATGGAACTGATGAGCAGCTTTTGAATAAATTTAGCGTTTATGGCAAAAGTTTTTTAGAGGAAAATTCTCTCTCTCATTTTTATAAAATATTTATACGACAGAGAAAAGGGTTAGATTTTATTATTGAAGTTCAACCTGAGAATAAGAAAGAAAATATTTTGAGAGAATTTGAAAGCTATCTTAAAAAAAGAGTTGATCTACCCCTTAGGCTTGTCTTTAAGAGCTAAATCTTTACACTTTA
The DNA here is from genome assembly GCA_030828105.1 of Bdellovibrionota bacterium. Classification (GTDB taxonomy): domain Bacteria; phylum Bdellovibrionota; class Bacteriovoracia; order Bacteriovoracales; family Bacteriovoracaceae; genus JAURDE01. The sequence goes on from JAURDE010000182.1 coordinate 4,305, forward strand.
TTAGGATTTGATCGAGGTTTTTGAGGTCTTCAAAGATAACTTTTATTTTGGATTTATCCTCCTCAAATATCTTATTGGAGAGCTCTTCCCCTAAATAACGGTATCGAGTTTGAAAGTAATCCAAATGACTTATGTAATTCTTCAGACATTTATGGTGAGGAGTGAGAGCTTGGAGGGAAGAGAGGTATTTAAAAAAGACCTCAGGTATATTGTCTATAAAATTATCTATGGT
>JAURDE010000194.1 GCA_030828105.1 Bdellovibrionota bacterium
TCGAAGTTAGATATTACGAACGGATGACAAAACTTGTTGTAGATCCAAAGACTGTTAGAGTAGGAGATTTAAAAAAAGGGGACGCCCTCATTGTTTTCTCTAGAAAAAATGCTCTCAGGTATAAGATGGATCTAGAGCAACTGGGCTTTAAGGTATCTATTATATACGGAAGGCTAAGCCCTGAGGTTCGAAGAGAACAAGCAAGAAAATTTGATAGTGAAGAAACAGATATTATTGTTTCTACAGATGCAATTGCTATGGGAATGAATTTACCCATTAAGAGAATAGTTTTTTCTACTTTGTCTAAATATATTAATTCAGTTGAACATCCCATTACACAAAGTGAAATAAAGCAAATAGCAGGAAGGGCAGGTAGATATAAACGACATCCCATTGGGCATGTCACTTGCTTAACTAAAGTAGAAGATGGGAATGATCGAATAAGTGAATCTCTGTCAAATATTTTAGAGCAAAAAAACCAAAGTATGGTAGGGCCAGATTTAGATATTTTTTCACAAGTAAATTCGGCACTTCAAAAGAACGCTCTTCCTGAGTTAAAACTTTCGGAGTTTTTAAGATTATTTAATACTATGAGCTTTAAGATTCCTTTTTACTGTGTAGATTTAAAGGAAATGATAGAAGTCTCTGAGATGGTAGAAAATGTTGATAGTGAAGATGTTCTTAGCTCAACAGAAGTTTTTGGTTTTAGTTGTGCCCCAGTTAACCTTGGGCTAGTTGAGCACGTTGAGTTTTTTATATGGATATTAAATAAATTTGTGAGATCTGCTCCTATTAAGAATCAAACTATTGATTCCTCACGTGGGGATATTGATTACCTAGAGACGAGTATTAAGTGTGTAGAGCTTTATCAATGGCTCTCAAGACATTTTAATAATAAGAATTTTCATTATGATGAAGAAGAACTTCTAACTAATAAGTCAGAGGCCATAGAAAAGCTCAACGATCTTCTTTCGAAGAAGATCGTACCTTCATGTACAAGCTGTGGTGCCAAACTCACTGAGGATCATAAATTTAGAATATGCGACTTATGTTTTCGAGAAAGACGCTTTACTCAAAAGAGAAACTTTGGGCCTAAGTATACAAAAAAGAAAAAGAGCTCTTCGTTCTCAAGTAAAAACAAATCACGCTCCACAAGCAAGAAAAAATATAAGGCAAAAAGAAGAAAATAGATGGAGGAGTTAAGGATAATTTTAGAAGGAGAAAGATTAGAGGATAAACTTCTAGATTTTGAAATTAATTCTACCCAAGCTTTAAAACAACAGCCTACGCATTCAGTGTTATTACCTGGGAGAAATTCAAAGATATCTTTTTCAGAGTCACAAATAAAGTTTCCAAAGTCAGGCAGCTTAAACCAAGAGAGTCAAAGAGCAAAAGCACTTCACTTTTTTGCAAATCATGAACTTCTTGCCTTAGAAATATTTGCAAATTTCTACTTAAAGTTTCTTGCACCTCTACCTGGTAAGAGAAAATTAAAAATGCATGTCCTTCAAACGATTAAAGAGGAGCAGCGTCATCTATCCCTTTATATTGAAAGAATGAGACAGATGGGAATAGATTTTGGTGATTACCCTTTAAATGATTTTTTCTGGCGGCAATTTGAAAAAGTGAAAACAATAGATACATTTTTTGCGGCCATGTCATTAACCTTTGAGTCCGCTAATCTAGATTTCGCTTTCCATTATTCCAATATATTTAGAAGTATGGGAGATACTAAAAGTTCAGAAATATTAGATATTGTTCTAAAAGATGAATTAAGACATGTAAAGGTTGGAGTGAATTATCTGGATGAGATAAGAGGTGGCCAGACCCTATGGGACTTTTACTCATCAAAGCTCCCTCAAAATATTAGTCCATCGCGAGGAAAAGGACAGATATATAAAAAAAATCTTAGGTCTTTAGCAGGTTTAGATGATCACTTTATAGGGATGCAAAGTAAATACAAATCAGATTTTCAGGTTTTAAATAGAAAGACAAAAAAAACTAATGAAGAGACTTTTCACCAACTTTAATTATGAGGTACAACTTCAAAGCAGAAGAAGAACTACTTTAGTTTCAGAAAAGGAAATAAATCGTAATTTTGAATTTATTTTCTTTTTTATGGAAAAAGAAAAAAGCATTCTTATTAACCAAAATGAGTATTCCCAAGAGTACTTAGATCATATCGAGAGTTTAGGTCTAAATGTTCCTGAATTCGATTCAGTTGATAATGATATCACATTTTGGTGGGGGGCATTGGAGGACCTAGACCACGAAAGGACTCTAAATTCAAAAATAACATCTACCCAGATTGCCCAGAGACTAAAAATGTGCCTCCCCAACACAGAGGTTATCTTTTCAGAAAAAGAGTTTAAGAAGTATATAGAATTAAATAAAGGATATGAAGAGTTTTTCATTCGTCTTCCTTTTTCAGTAAGTGCTCAAGGGTGTTTTAGATATAAACCTGGTTCAAAAACACCAAAACGAGTAGATTTTTCTAAGGGTCTTATTTTAGAGCCTTACTTAAATAAAATAAAAGATTTTGGATGTTATATTACGGTTGATGGGGATTTCATAAAGTGGCAAAACTTCACCCATAATAGTGGGCGCTATATTGGAGGCCGTCTAATAAAGGATGAGTTACCTTTTTCGAATTATAAAGCTAGTATGATGTTAGTCTTAAATGAGTATATGAATCTTGGTATAAAAAAAGGGATTCAAATTGATTCTTTCCTCTATGAAAGTGAAGGAACAAGACATATTTATCCTTTATGCGAAGTCAACTATAGAAAGACAATGGGACTTTTCTTGAGTTCCTTAATCTCTTTTTCTAATGAAGACCGTGTATCTTTAATAATTGACAAAAAAAATAGTAATTGGTTTGGTAAAGGCCTTTCAGAAATTTTTCAGAAAATAGGGAATGGACTATACAGCAGGACAATGAGGAAAGGCATTCTCCTATTATCGCCTGCTAATATTGATAGGTTGGCATTTGCGATAATAGATTATAATGAAGAAGAAGAAAAAATTGCATTAGATCAATTACGTCAAGAATTTTTTTAGATTATTAATTAAACATTTTTTTTTGTTAAACGATAAGCCCTTGTAATTATTTTCAGGGTTAAATGATGTTTGATGAAATTCTTAAAAAGATAAAATCATTCGATTTAAAAAAATATTTCGATAAGTTAAAAAATCTTCGTAAAAAAGATGAAGAAGAGTATGAAGAGTATGAAGAAGAGGATGATGAAGAGTTTGATAATTTAGATGAAAATGATGTGACTGAAAAAATTGTTCCTGCCTCCTTAGAAGCAGAAGAAGCAGAAGAAGCAGAAGAAGCA
>JAURDE010000110.1 GCA_030828105.1 Bdellovibrionota bacterium
TCAGAAGAGGAACCTTGGATAAAAGTAGAGTGCCAAGATAAAGGCGATACGATTGATGTTGTATTGACTGATTCGGGACAAGGTATAGATACAGATACCCAAGATAAAATGTTTGAGGCCTTTTTTACGACTAAAGGTAGTGGTACAAGTGGTATGGGTCTAACAAACTCAAGTGATACATTAGCAGAAGTTGAAGGAAGTATTAGATATAATCCTGAGTCCTCTAATACTCAATTTATTGTTACGCTGAAAAAAGCGGCCTAAAGATTTCCTGATTGATGATAATTAAAAATTATTTCGTTTAATCTTTTTTTATTGACTCCAAAATCAAGCTTACCTTTTCGAGATGCACTTTTCATGTGAATCTTACCACTCTCATTAAAAAGAACTTCTAAATCATCAACAAATTTAAATAGTGAAGATGTACATTCGGCCCAAATATAATATTCATCTCTAGTCTTTATTTTGCAGCCATCTCTATTTTCAATAACTTTAACTACTTTTTGATAGGCCATTTCTTTAGGCTCTGTATAAGAGATGGGTTCAATATAATTTTCTTTTGAAGAGTCTTCAGTTGTAGAAATACAATTTGAAGATGAGGAACAGGGAAAGAAAGCTTTTCCCTCGCTCCCATGTGGGCCTAAATGCTTTGGTACAATACCTTGGCAAGAAACAAGCATCACAAAAATAATGGGGTAGAGGGAAAATCTTAACATTTTAAATTAGAAATCAGTTGCTCTAACAGTTTTTCTTCCGTTATTAACGGCCCTGTCTTGAGCATCTTTTACAAGATGATGAACTTTTGCATTAAGAGCATCAAGAGCATCAGAAGCTACGTTTAAGCCGGCAGCTTTAATGGCATCTTTGGTTTTTGAACCGACTAAAAGCATTTCTTTTTCATTTTCATTCATACTTTTCTCCATAAATAATTAAATGATGGGGTTATTCTATAAGAAAAAAGGAATAAGAATCAAAGAAAAAAAGACTTGAGGCAATGCATAATGAGGCACTATTTAATTTTTTCTCTTATTTTTGAACTCATAGTGTCCATTGCCCATACAATTAGGGCAATAATGATGATAAGAAGTCCGACTTCATTCCATCTTGCGGTGCCTTGGTATTGCATTAGCATTGTACCAATACCACCACCACCAACAAGACCAATTACAGTTGCCATTCGAACATTTATATCCCAACGATAAATGGTAAAGCTGAGAAAGGGTAAAATGATTTGAGGAACAACACCAAACCAAATAACCTGAACGGGGTGAGCCCCTGTTGATCGAATGGCATCAAGAGGGCCTTCATTAATATTCTCTATTTGTTCAGAGTATAATTTTGAAAGTGAAGCAACGGAGTGAAGGCACAAGGCCAGCATACCAGCAAAAGGGCCTATTCCAACCCAGACTGAAAAAATAATGGCCCAAACAAGCGGTTCAATACTTCTGGTACCATTAAGTACAAATCGGGCAGAGGTATATATAATTTTAAAAAACAAAGAGCTTCGAGTTAGGTTTTTCGCAGCAAAAAAACTAAGTATAAAGGAAAAAGGAATAGCAAGGGCCGTGGCCATGAAGGCCATGAAGACAGTTTCAACTGCGGCCTTTAAAGATTCACCAAGTATATCAAAATTAGGATGAAGTAGAGACCAAAATATCCTTTTGGCCCCATCCATACCACTTTCAGAAAAGAATTCTCTTAGAGAAAATTGAGAGAAATGAATACCATTAATAAAGGTAATAATTAAAATGAAGAGAAAGAGAATAAAATATGGTCTTTTGAGATAGGGGGTGTTTGTTTTGTGGGAGAAGCCTTGGAATATTGAGAACTGAGGAATAAGGGAAAAAAGAAAAGAAAGGATAGCTCCTGCGATAAGACAAAAGATAAATTCTTGAGAATGATATTCTAGGTATCTTACTTGAAGAATATAGTTTTGATAAATAATTTTGTATAACGAAGTGACCGCGTAGGTCCACAGAAGTACGTCAAATAAAAAGTGTTTTAATCTTTTTCCATTTTCCTTCATTTAATAAAGACCTCTTTTGCTTTCTCACCATAAATTTTTCTAAACCAATCCTCATCAATTTGTTCTGGCTTACCTTCAAAAATAAGCTGTCCATCCTTCAGAGCAATGACTCTTCCGGCGTATTCTCTAACGAGAGATAAAAAGTGTAGGTTACAAATAATAGTGACACCTAACTCTTCGTTAACTTTTTTGAGGTAGTCCATAACCGAGTGACTTGTTGCGGGGTCAAGGCTTGCAACAGGCTCATCTGCTAAGAGTAGACTTGGAGACTGCATAAGAGCACGTGCGATGGCCACTCGTTGCTTTTGACCCCCACTTAAATTGTCAACTCTTTCAAAGGCCTTCTCTTTTAAACCGACAATATCGAGCATTTCAAAGGCTTTTTCTTTTTGCTCTGCTGAGAAAAGCTCAAATACAGATTTAATAATAGAGGTTTTATGGAGTGCACCTGTTAACACGTTAGTCAATGCTGATTTACGGTCAATAAGATTGAAATGTTGAAAAATCATTCCCATTTTTGACTGAGCATTTCTCATCTCTTCACCTTTAAGAGATGATATTTCTTGGCCATTAAAAACAACTTGTCCTTTGGTGATGGGATGAAGCTTATTTATACATTTAAGTAAAGTTGATTTTCCAGAGCCGCTAAGACCAATAATGACAAGGAATTCACCCTTTTGAACTTCAATATTGATATTATCCAAAGCTTGATGGCCGTTAGGGTATATTTTTTTTAAATTATTAATTTTAAGCATCATTATTTAATTAAGTTTTTAATATCTATTTCAATGGTTCTTATAAGTTCTCTAAGAGTATCATAATCTTTATCTGTCGCATCAGTGACTCCACTAACATTATAAATATTTTCAAAGACTTCTTTTCCTTCACTAGTCTCTAGAAATTTCTTAGTTGCTTCTATAAAGCGGTTTCTTATTTCAATGGGTAGCCCTTTTCTAAATACGAAAGGGTCATTTGGTATAGGGTCAGTTATATGAATAATTTTTACTTTCTCCTCAACATCAGGAAATTGGGTTTTTACAAGATGACGTGCATCTCTTATTTGCCCATCTTCTTTGGGAGGAGAGTAAAATGTTGCACCTGCATCGACTTGGCCCTGATAAATCATAGTAACGACATTATCATGTTTAAGGGCAAAGACTGCTTGGCGAGGAGTAATCTTTTTATCCTTGAAGGCCTTAAGAGCAAGAAGGTACCCACTAGTAGAACTACTATCTGTAAATGCGAACCTTTTACCTTCAATATCTTCGATTTTATTAATACCACTATTTATATGAGCAATGATTTGGCCTTTGTAATTATCTTCTCCGTGACGAATAACCTTGAGCCCCGCATAAGCTCCATATTTCTGATGGGCCAGAATATAGCCAAATGAGTTCATAACACCAATATCAGCTCTTTTTGAACCAAAGGCTTCGACAACAGATATATAATTTGTTGGAATACCAGTTTTGAAATAGAGATTGGTTTCTCTCTCCAAAAACTCTATGAAAACTCTAGAGTTCTGAGAGATGACTCCACCATCTACGGAAGGGGTGAAATACAGCTTTACAGGATTTTCTTTTGTACCAAGCTGGCTTGGGCCAAAACATCCAGCAATAAAAGGTAGTATGAACCAAATTAATCTCATTCCCATTTTGAAACCTTTTTTGTTATTTTAACTTATCTTAAATAAAGAAAATAGGAAGTAAAATATGGACTGGAATAGTACACGCTTAGAAACCCCTTCATGTCAGGATATGATCCATTTTAATAATGCAGGTTCTTCACTTATGCCAAATCCTGTTTTAAATGAGGTTTTAGAGTATTTACATAAAGAAAATCAGATTGGTGGATATGAGCTTATGTTTCAAGAAGCCGCTCGGATTAATCAAGTATATGCAAGTATCGCAAAGCTTATAAATGCAAAAGATAATGAGATTGCCTTATTTGAAAATGCAACAAGAGCTTTTCAGGCGATGGTCTATGGTATGAGTTTTGAACCGGGAGATATTATTCTAACTTCTAGTTCAGAGTATATAAGTAATTACCTAGGCTTTCTTCACTTAAAAAAAACAAAAGGTATTGAGCTTGTTCATCTAAAAGAAGATGAGTATGGTCAAACATCTCTTGAAGATTTTAAATTAAAGTGTAAAGAGCTTAAAAACATAAAACTTTTATCTCTTTGTCACATCCCAACACAAAGCGGTTTAATCAATATGGCCAAAGAGTTTGGTGAAGTTGCTAGAGAGGAGGGTATTTTTTATTTTCTAGATACTACTCAGTCTGTCGGCCACCTTCATATAGACGTAGAGGATATTGGCTGCGATGCCATTGTAGGTACGGGAAGAAAATATTTACGAGGGCCTAGGGGAACTGGCTTCTTATATGTAAAAAAGTCAAAACAATCAGAAATAAATGATTATGTCGTCGATAATTTATCTGCAACTTTGGTAGATTCAGATGACTATAAAGTCATTGAAGGTATAAAAGCAAAAGAGACTTGGGAAAAAAATTATGCTCTTGTCTTGGGTCTAGGTAAAGCATCTGAATATGCATTAAAAATAGGCACCAAAGATATTCAAAAAAGGTGTCTGGATTTAGGTCATATATTCAGAGAAAAATTAAGTCAGATCCCAAAATTAAAAGTACAGGATCCTGGCCTTAAACAATCGGCCCTGGTCACTTTTTCAGTTGAAAATTACTCGAGTGAAATTTTGTGTACCAAGCTTTTAGAAAAGAAAATTAATACGATATGGGTACCAAGTGATAGGGCCCTTTTGGATTTTAAACCAAGAGCAATATCAGATGTTCTTAGGGCATCCTTACATTACTTTAATACTGAAGATGAAATAGATAGTTTTATTGAAACTCTTAAGAGTTTAATAAAGGAATAATATCTTTTTCTATACTGTTAATGGAGTCTTTTGGTGCATATCGTTTTAAGGGATTACCTTCATTATCAACTAGAAATTTTGTGAAATTCCATTTGATCGTTTTTGTACCCATAAGCCCAGGCAGCTTTGATTTAAGAAACTTAAAAAGGGGATGCTCATTTTCACCATTGACTTCAATTTTTTTAAAAACTGGAAAAGTGACATCATAATTGAGCTGACAAAACTTGAGTATTTCAGTCGAGTCTCCTGGCTCTTGATTACCAAACTGATTGCATGGAAATCCAAGTATCATAAGACCTTTTTCGTTGTATTTTTTATATAACGATTCAAGGTCTTTATATTGAGGGGTAAACCCACATTTACTGGCCGTATTAACAATAAGAAGAACTTTTCCTTTTAAGTCTGATAATTTTAACTCTTGTCCATTTATTAATGTTGCTGAAAAATTATATATAGTGGTCAAATTAACACCTTTTATTATTCTATTTTTTCTATTTCAAAAAGCTTATAGCTCTATATCAATACCTCAGTCCCATTTTTCTGTCGACTACGAGATGCGAAAGCGAGTTAACTTTTGGAAAAAGGTCTATACGGAGATAGATACTAACCGTGGTTATATTCACGATATAGATAGACCTTGGATAATTTATGAAAATATTAGTATTAAAGGTCTAAATAGAAAAAAAGCGAATAAGAAGATAAAGCATTCTATTTATAAAGTAAGACTGGCCCTCAATAATTTGGCCAGTAAAAAAAAGAATAAAAAGTCAGTTAAAAATATGCAATATGCGAGCTTAATAGGGAAGCTTTCAGCTAAAAAGATTAAAAAAGCTGGTTATAATTTACGTTTTCAAAGAGGGATGTCGGATAGATTTCATAAAGGACATGGCCGCGCTCATAAATATCTTGATCATATGAAAAAAATTTTTAGCTCTAAATCTCTTCCTTTAGAACTTATTTATCTTCCTCACGTCGAAAGCTCCTTTAATATAAAGGCTCACTCTAAAAGCAATGCTGTAGGAATATGGCAAGTTCTTGGGCCAATTGGTAAAAAATTAGGATTAATTATTAACCAAGATATTGATGAAAGGTTAGACCCAATAAAGTCTTCAGAAGCTGCGGCCATATTACTTAAAGAAAATTATAAAATATTAGGATCCTGGCCTCTAGCAGTCACAGGATACAATACAGGACCGGCGGTATTACGAAGAGCTGTTAAGAAATTAAAAACCCATAATTTATCACAAATAATTAATAAATTTAGAGCGAGAAGTTGGGGGTTTGCCTCAAAGAATTTCTACGCTACTTTTGTCGCCGTAACAGAAGTTTCGATTAATTTTAACAAATTTGCTTACTTAAATAACTGGAAAAGGAGCGATCCTCTTTTATTTGAGTCAATTAAAACAACAGAAAGGTATTCATTACCTAAATTATTAAAAGCACTTGGTAAATATAAGAATGAGTTTATAGAGTTAAACCCATCTATTCGAAAACAAGCAATTAAGAAAAAGGTTTTAATTCCTAGAAATTTTACTCTTCACTTACCTAGTGAGTTGGTTTCTAATAGGAATCAGATTTTAAAGTCTTTAGAGTAGTTTAACGGTTTATTTTTTTTACCAGTTTAAATCTATCGGATAACTTATGTGTAGTTTTAAATTTGGTAATAAACTGATAAAATAAAGAAGATGAAAATGGAATATGTTGGTCATAAAAAAATTAATAAATATAAGGTCTTTATTTAACACTTTCTAGGAGCGGTTGTTGCAATTAAAACAAGATCTTCTTTATCTAATTTTGTTTACTCTTATTCAAGTTTTACCTAAAATTTTTCAAAGGTTTAAAATTCCTTCAGGTATCACGGCCCTTTTTATTGGAACAATAGCTATTATTTTCCAGCCTCAGCTTATTGATGACCCTTTAATTAAGTTTTTATCGCAAATTGGTATAACATCCCTTTTTGTTTTTGCAGGCTTAGAGGTCGATTTTGAAGAACTCTATAAGGATAGGGCCTATCTTACGAAGTATCTGTTTAGCTCAATTTTAATAATTCTTGCTATTTGCTACTCAATCTATTCCTTTTTTAAAGTTCCCTTACAGGAATCCTTTATCTTGGCCTTAGGAATATTTACTCCATCAGCTGGTTTTATAATTAATTCTATTCACTCTTTTGAACTCTCATCCAATCAAGAGTACTGGGTAAAGTCGAAGGCCATTAGTAAAGAGATTGTGGCCATTTTGTTACTTTTTATTGCACTTCAGGCTAACGATTTAAAAATGCTTGCTTTATCATTAGTCTTTTTTATAGTGCTTTTTTTCTTACTTCCTTACTTCTTTAGATTCTTTTTTCGATACATTTCTCCTTATGCCCCAGACTCTGAACTCCCATTTTTAGTCGTTCTTTCTTTATTGGCAGGTGTTCTTTCGAAAGAGTTAGGCGCCTACTATTTAGTTGGGGCGTTTGCCGTAGGGATAGTAGCTTCACAATTCAAAAATAAGATCCTTAAGAAGGATCAAGAGGCCATATTTTCAAGCTTAGAGAACTTTTTTAATGTTTTTCTCCCGTTTTACTTTTTCTATGCGGGGCTAAAGATTATAGTTACTGAGATCTCGGTGCAGGCCGTTGTTGTTGCAGTTTGCTTCGGTCTAATTTTTATTCCCGTTCGAGTTTTTCTTATCCGAGTTTTTCTTGGTGGTTTTCAAAAAAAGAGAAAAGAGTCAACATTTAATATATCCCTATCTTTAATGCCAACTCTTGTTTTTGGTCTTGTTATAATGAGTATTTTAAAAGAGAGGGCCATTTTACCGAACTATCTAATCTATGCCCTTATCATCTATACGATAATTACTAGTTTATTACCGAGTATTGTGTTTAGTTTTCGTAAACAAGATTAAAGTCTTTTAGTTGGCGAAAGTTCCAGCAAGAACTTAGGAAGCATATTTATTATTTTTTTATCAATAGCTTCTTTATTTTTTTCGTATTTAACACCCAAAACTATTATGACCAGACCAATAATACTGATGACGATAGGAAAAGAAAGGTAGTCTTTAAATACTTTATTCGCCAAATAACCTAGATAACTAATACTACCAATAGCACCACATATGATAAAAATTCTTCTTTCAAATAAAACAGAAATAAATATAAAGAATAAATTAATGCAAAAGTAGATAAACTTATTTAATTCACTATCGCTTTTCATTAAAGTTAAACCACCCCAAAAAGCAAGCATACCAAAAAGGTAGCCCCAAAAGGCATAGTCGAGTTTGCTTCTTCTATCCCAGAAATACGAAATGGTTAATATTAAAGCACCAAATATAACTGATACCAACTTTCTTTCATCCCAGGTGTATTCAGTCTTTCCAAAAATGAGAGGGGTTATATCCATCGACATATACCAAAGTGATAAAAAAATGGGAGCGGATATAAAGGTAAACTTGATAAACTTGAGCATGATGAGGCCAGCTATAATCGTTCCTATTTCAAGAAAGAACCATGATCCTTTAACCCATATATGATAGTTTTTATATGCACCTGGATCACCATGTGGCCATAGTCCTGTCATTTTTTGAAATCCAAATATAGCAATAGGGACTAAACAGACAGCAACAGCAGCGAGGAGTCCGCCAGCCGTCTCTAAGTTTTTCTTATGATAAAGATAATAGGCCATACATGAAAAAACCGAAACATAGAGGACGCCTAAAGTGAACAATGCTCCTGCGCCAGCTTTATCCCACGCCTCATTCATAAACCAGCCCATACCAAAAATGATTAGTAGTGCTCCAGAATAATAAATGACGTTGGTTAACTCAAATTTTGACTTAACTCCGGGTTTGGATTCAAGTGCGGACCATAAGTGATCAATTTGATCAGAATGAAGGAGTCCTTTTTCCGATGCCCATTTGAGGTCTTCTTTTTTAAGCTTAAGCATTTAATAATGATAGTTTTATATAGAAAATATTTAAAGGAGAAAAATGGGGTGAGTATTTAGACGATTTTGGAACTGCTTGTTTGCTTTTTAAGACCAATGATCATCATAATGGTGGAGTAAATCATGGCAAGAGATAAGGAAATTAGGCCAAACTTAATTAAACCTTCTTGAACCATTGATCCTTGTAGTTTTCCTCCGGCAATTGGCATCATTTTCCCACCTGCTCCCCAGACTGCTGCGAGGGTTACGGTGATCCAATTGGTATAAGTTCCAAAAATGAGGGCCACGAAAGTAAGTTTCGATGATTTTTTTGAGAGAGTGAGTTTATCCCAAAATAGTCCTACTAAAATGAGAAACATTCCATTCATAACTGCTTCAAGGTGACCTGAAAGTCCAAGTCGTGGTGAGCTCATCGCAGGAATCGCAAGCCCCGTTAATAATCCTAAGAGGAAAAGTATTAATCCTAGCGAGATTAGATTTTTTGATCTGTTCATGTGAATATTTTATTAAAAAAAATTTAATTTTGAGAAGCAGAGTTTAAATAAAAAAGCCAAGTTGGGTTAAAACTTGGCTTAGTTATTTCTCATCCCGAAGGAATTAAAATTTAAATGGGGTGACCGACCGGGCTCGAACCGGCGACAACCAGAA
>JAURDE010000210.1 GCA_030828105.1 Bdellovibrionota bacterium
CTGGCCTCAAGGTGAACAGCTCCCACGGATCTGTTAAAAAGGGGAAGGTCTGGCCTTCCCCAAAAGTATTTACCATCTATTTCTTTTTAGAAAGACTACAACTTTTCTCACTTTAATATTCCCTCTAAGAAGAATTTGCCATGGGCCATTTTGAGAATAACGTGCATTATTTCTAAAGTTTATTCTATCAAAGGTATAATTTTCATTTGAGTTAAAATCATAAGGGTTACCTTGGATGATCTCTGGGTAAGACTCCCATTGTCCAACTTTTAATTTTGCCGTTCCTCTTCCATGTCTAGACTTGGCCACTAAACGAACTCTTTCAATATCAAATCGGTTAAGTTGAATTCCGTATTGATCTCTTAGCATTCTTTTAAGAGGTAGGGTCGATTGTCCTGAAAAGGTTCTTCGCCCAATATTAAGAACAAATTTTCTTTCTCCTCTTCTATCATCTCTTCTATCTCTTACACAGCTACACACACTTTCTTGGCCCCATCTTGTTGTACGCCAATTTCCATCCCATTGCAGGCCATTATTAGAACATACTCTAGGACATACTCTTTGAGCGTGATTGTTATTCCATATGGGACCTGCTGGAATATCCCTAGCAAAGGCCTCACCGAAGGTAAAAGTTAACATCATTGCTGCTAATAAAAATTTCATCATTTTGATTTCTCCTTTTTATTTCTATTGCCTGTTTTATTAGATTAAGGATTTAACATATAATTTTAAACTTGAGTAGTTTGGTTATTGCTCATATCAACACTAATGTTAGAAAAAACACTCTTCTTACAAATTAGTGGTGTCACATTGATTTGACTAAAAACTTAATCCAAGACGTGCATAGTTTTCGTTAATTGTAATACTCTTTGAAGAGCTCAAAGAATAAATACGAGTGCCTAAACCAATAAAAAAGTTATGTCCAAAATGATATTCTCCAAAAAACCCATACTGAAAAGCAGAAAGCTTTGTTGATTCATCACTTCCCTCTATTTCATTTCCATCTCTATCTAAAAGGTAGTTTTGATTTAATAGAGATACCGATCCACTTGCACCTAAACGAATATTTTCATTTCCCCAAGCGCTCACCTTTAAACCTGCCCAGAAAAACCGAGATTTTCTCACCTGGTTTTCAGTTCTTTCAAAATTATAATCAAGGCCAAACAATGTTGATTTCTTAAGAAAATAATGAATATGAAAATACTTCCAAAAAGTATTTGCTGCCTTAAGTTCAATAAAATAATCCAAAGTTGAAGGAATTTTTAAATCAGTAAAAATGCCCCCATTAACAGATGAAGTCGCCCCTTCTACCCAACTTAAAGACTTATACAACACTCCAACCTTAGGATAATAATTCCATTTTTTCTTAAAATAATAATCAATCCCCACACCCATGGGGAAAACGAAATCTATCGCCAGTTGATTTGGACTTTTTTCTTCAAAATGAAAAGTGGTGTACTGATAATAAAGGTCAAAATAATGATCTTTTGGAGTCGATTTTTCTTCAACCGTAGCGACCTTTTTAATTTCCTTAGAAAGGCCATATTTTTCAACAACGATGAGTTTAATTTTTTCATCAGCGGCCATAGGCCCCCAAAGACGTATATGGGGGTTCTTTTTCTTCACCTCTTTTTTAAGCTTTTGAATATGAGGGGCAATTTCTGGTAGGTGAATTTTTTGAATAAGATCCTCTAAGTAATCGCCTCTTTTGGTTGTATAATCAAACCAAAATACTTTTTCCGCCTTTAAAGACGAAGAAAACATTAATAAAAAAAATAACAATAGACGCATTTATTCATTTTAGCCTTCCTCCTTCAAAGTTTGAACTCAATAATTTTTATTGAGTGGCCAATAAATAGGTCAAACTACAAAGTTTTTGCCTCTTTGATCACCGCTAACCCCTTATTCTCAAGAGAGTTCGTCAAGGTTCGAAAGATATATTGGTAAAATACATATAACTGATCGAAAAGATAGGCCATTCATGGGGTATTTGAAGTTTTTATCAATTATTTCTTTGCTCATTCACATGAGTTCATGTGTTCCTGTCCCCAATCAAAATAATATCAGGGCCCAAAACCTCTCTCTAGGAAATGCTCCTGTATCAGTAGCAACAAATTTTTCTCCCACCAAAAGTTCACCTGAAGGTGGAGGTACTCTTACCATTGTGGGTGTTAATCTTGATATCGTTACAAGAGTAAGTATCGGGGGAAAAGACTGTAGCAATATTCAATTTATTTCTGATACCCAAATTACTTGCACCCTGCCTGATCTTGCTGAAAATGATTACCCCATAAACCTAGAAAATAAATTTGCTAAAGTCAGCTCTTCAAGTACCAAAATTTCTTATCTCTTCTCTCCCTTTATCACTTCTATTGAGCCTGTAGGAGGTCCACTGGCAGGAGGCAATACTATCACGATTCGTGGCGGTGGTTTCCAATTAGGTGTCGAGGCCACTATAGGGGGAACACCCTGCTCCAATACTTTATTTATTAGCTCTCAAAGGCTCACCTGTAGACCACCTGCTGCCTCTGCAGGAGCTGCAGATGTCGTTGTCACAAATACCAATAGTGAAACAGTCACTTTAACTAATGGCTATACTTACGCTGATGCACCTACATTTACTTCCGTTACAAGCAGTACAGGAAAAACAGCAGGTGGAGAGACTGTCACTATCGTTGGTAACAATTTCCAAAATGGTTTAAGCGTCACTATCGGCGGTAATGATTGTACTAACATCATCCCCACCCTACCGACGAGCTTAACTTGTACCACTCCGGCAGGAACTAAAGGTGCTCAAGATATTATCATCACAAATATAGATACCCAAACTGTAACGGCCTCATCAGCGTTTACCTATATAGCTCCCCCTAGCATAACAGGACTTGATTTTAGTTCAGGATCTTCTAGTGGAGGAGAAATGATTACTGTTAACGGCAGTGATTTTGATAATGGTGC
>JAURDE010000134.1 GCA_030828105.1 Bdellovibrionota bacterium
GTTACCAGTGTTAACGTCAATAAATCCACCGGCCGCTTGAATAGTATCAAATGCTGATCGGTCGATCATAAGGTCTTTTAAAACAGGAAATGGTTTGGCCCTAAAAGGTTCGATAACAATAGTGTCACCATCTTTAAATTTTCTCATATGAAGCTGACAAGTCGTGGTCATATCTTCAGGGCCATGGGCCTGACCATTAATCATAAGAGAGCACATTCCACAAATACCTTCACGGCAATCATGGTCAAAAGCGATAGCATCTTTACCTTCGCTAACGAGCTTTTCATTTAGAACATCGATCATCTCCAGAAAAGACATATCAGGAGAGACGCCGTCAATTGAGTAATCTTCCATTTGTCCAGCAGTCTGGGCATTAGGTTGTCTCCAAATTTTCAATTTTAGAGACATGGTCTGATGATTATTTCCCATTTTTTTCTCCTATTTATAACTTCTCTGGCTAAGTTTAACGTTTTCAAATTCTAGTTCTTCAATATGGCGCAATGGAACTTCATCAGCACCTTGGTACTCCCAAGCTGCTACATGAGCAAAGTTTTCATCATCCCTTAAGGCCTCATTTTCTGGAGTCTGACTTTCTTCTCTAAAGTGACCACCACAAGACTCTCTTCTTTCAAGAGCATCTCTGGCCATAAGTTCACCAATTTCAAGAAAATCAGCAATTCTTCCCGCTTTTTCAAGCTCAGTATTAAGGGAGTCATTTACACCTGGAACCATTAAGTCACTATAGAACTCAGCTCTAATGCCTTTGATTTCTTCAATGGCCTTTTTAAGTCCTTCTTCATTTCGTGACATTCCCACTTAGTCCCACATAACTTGTCCAAGTTTTTTGTGAAAATAATCGGCAGGCTTAGTCCCTTTAATTTTGAGAAGTTTATCAAAGAACTCAGAAGATCTTTTTTCAGAGTCAACAAAGGCCGGGTGATTTGTATCAAGGTTATCAAACTTGTTACTCGCAAAATAACCACCAATGGTATAAGGAATGACAAAGTAACCATCGGCCAGACCTTGCATAAGAGCAGAAGCTCCTAGTCTGTTGGCCCCATGATCAGAAAAGTTAGCTTCACCTATTACAAAAAGTCCTTCGATATTACTCATAAGGTTATAGTCAACCCATAATCCACCCATTGTATAGTGAACAGCAGGGTAGATCTTCATGGGAACTTCGTAAGGGTTTTCATCAGTAATCTTCTCATACATTTCAAAAAGGTTACCGTATTTGGCCTCAATGACATCTTTGCCATCTCTTTTGATAGCATCTCTAAAGTCGAGGTATACCGCTAGTTTGGTTGTTCCAACACCTTTGTCGTCATCACATTGGAGTTTAGCATTTCTTGAGGCCACATCTCGTGGAACGAGGTTCCCAAAAGAGGGGTAAATTCTTTCGAGGTAGTAATCTCTTTCACTTTCAGGAATATCGTTAGGCGCCCTGTCATCACCTTTTTTCTTAGGAACCCAAACACGCCCATCATTTCTCAAAGACTCACTCATAAGAGTAAGTTTGGATTGATAGGTTCCATGTACTGGGATGCAGGTCGGATGAATCTGGGTAAAACATGGATTAGCAAAATAAGCACCTTTACGATAGGCCCTAAAAGCAGCTGAACAGTTAGAGGCCATAGCATTGGTTGACAGGAAGTAAGCATTTCCATATCCACCTGTGGCAAGAACAACAGCATCGCCCCACCATCGTTCAAACTTTCCTGTAACGATATCTCTGGTTATAATTCCTCTGGCCTTACCATCGATAAGGACGAGATCAACCATTTCTTTTCTAACATGAATATTTATTTTCTTTTTATGAACTTCTTTCATCATGGCAGAAAAGGCACCAAGAAGAAGCTGCTGGCCAGTTTGTCCTCTGGCATAAAAAGTTCTCGAAACTTGGGCACCACCAAATGATCTATTGGCAAGATATCCACCGTATTCGCGAGCAAATGGAACACCTTGGGCCACACATTGGTCGATGATATTATTGGAAACCTGGGCCAGTCTATAAACATTGGCCTCTCTTGCTCTATAATCTCCACCTTTTACTGTATCGTAAAATAGTCTCCAAACACTATCGCCATCATTGGGATAATTCTTGGCAGCATTAACACCACCTTGAGCAGCAATGGAGTGGGCCCTTCTTGCACTATCTTGAATACAAAAGGCTTCGACTTGATAGCCAAGCTCACTCATTGTTGCAGAAGCACTAGCACCAGCAAGACCTGTACCTACAACAAGAACTTTATATTTTCTTTTATTGGCCGGGTTGACGAGTTTGAGATCAAATTTATATTTCTCCCATTTATCTTGAACTGGACCCTTAGGCACCTTTCCATCTAGTTTTTTAACCGTCATATTAATTAGCTCCTTGTAGATAACAATAAATAGGTAGGGCAGCGAAACCAACTGTGATAAACACTGCGTAGAGTTTGGAGATACATCTTAGAGTGCAGTTGTATTTTTGGTGATTAATTCCAAAAGATTGAAAGGCCGACCAAAAACCATGACTGACATGTATTCCTAGAGCGATCATTGCAAAGATATACCAAGCAACATTTCCAATATGTGAAAAGTATTCTACGACCATTTTGTAAAGGTCTCTCATTTCAACTCCAGAATGGACTACGGTGTATTGAGGCCCAAATTTGAAGTGAAGAAGGTGAAGCACGAGAAATACAAGTACGATAAGACCAGTATATGGCATGGTATTGGATGCGAATGTTTCTCCTCTACCACTACTTTTTTTCATGTAATAATTAATGGGTCTGGCCGCTTTATTTTCCATAGTAAGTTTCATGGCCAGGAGAATATGTATAAGAAACATGGCGGCAAGACCAGCTTCAGCAACATAGATAAGCGGGTTGGTAATAAGTGTGTGACCATAAGTGTTAAACGCCTCTGGCCCTACATAGATTAGACAGTTTCCAATTAAGTGCCCAACTAGAAAAAGACATAGAGAAAGTCCTGTTATGGACATCACTTGTTTTTTCGTAATAGAACTACCTAAAAACCTTTTAAGAGTAGTAGTTGTCATGGAATTTAGCTCCTAAGAAAAATGTAATAAAACAGTATTATTGTACATTAATTGAATTAGATAATTAAGGCTTTTATTTAGGATAAAAGAGATTTCTAGCTGTAGCGAGTCGTAAAATTATTGGCCGTAGATAAGCTTATCTTTCATAATTTCACACCTCCAACCCAATTCTTTTTGCATTCTTCTTTGAAGAAAATCTTCATTTTTGTCTTTACAGAAATGAGGTGTGTTTTTAGCAGAAAAAATAACTTTAGGTTCTTCATTTTCATAGGGCTTACTATAAATAACCTCACATGATTCATCTTCGTGGTGAATCAATTCTATCTTGCGAACAAATTTATTATGCTTGTGAGTACAAAGCCATAGCTTAGGGGATTCCAAGGCCAAAACAGTAATAGGAAATACTAAAAAAAATAAAGCTTTCATTTACCTCTTTCATAAGATTGAGAGATCATGGCGATAACTCTTGTTCTTAAGCTTTGCTGTTCATCTGAGGAAAGCTCATCAAAATCATCAGGACTCTCAAAGCCATAAACCTGAATGATGGCCTCGCGAGCTAACATTTGGGTAACTTTTCTTTCTGAGATGGTTTCAAGAGCATTTTTAATACGGATAAGAAGGTTTTCATCATTAAATGGCTTTTCTACAAAGTCATAAACCTTATATTTCATGGCCTCTCTATAGGCCTCCATATCTACATTACCAGTTATAAGCATGCATAAAATATTGGGGTAGTTTTTATTAATTGTCTCAGCAATCTGAAAACCATTCATCTCTGGCATATTAAGGTCACTTATAACGAGATCTACGGGATATTTTTCTATAATACTCATTCCAGACTTTCCATCAAGGGCCTCAAAGACATTGGCGGCTATATTGTCTTCAATAACCATAGAAAGGTAGTCGATAATATCTGGGTTATCATCGATTATGAGGATTTTACTATTAGAAAGGACACTCATATTTATTCCTAAGCGGATTTATCCTGTTCACTTTCTTCTTCTTCTTCTTCTTCCGGTTCTTCTTCTAGGCGCTGATCCCGAATGACTTCGAACTTTGTCGTCGATGATTTTAGTATTTTTTCGGCCGGAATATCTAAGAAACGCCCTTTAACTTTAATAGGGAGGGCCGATTCAAAAAGATCAACTTCTGTAGGTGTAAGATCATTATTACGACTTTTATTCCAAAGAATATCTACTGAACTCGAAAAATCATTGACCATATGATAATACATATTGTCTGGTGATAGCGTAGAATTTAAAAAGCTCATACAAACAGAGAAAATAATTCCAACAATAGAAGTATTCATTGCAAATGAAATATTAAGTAGAAATTGATTCATTATTTTTCTACTTTCTTCCGGATTGGCAATATCAATTTTTGATAGCTCCGGTAGAGCATACATAATCCCTAAAAAGGTTCCAAAGATCCCACCAATAACAAAAATACTGGGAAGCTTATGAAGGGTGTCATCAAAAAAGGTGACGGGAAAAAAACCAAATAATTTTCCGAAAGTTTTATTGTTATTAAAAGAGGCCTTAGTCTTATCGATAAATTGTGGCTCACTTCGATCTTGTTTAAGAAATCTGACTTGATGAAGAAAATCTACAATAAACTCTGCGGCACCTTTTTGTATAAAGAAAACTTTATCCCAAATAATAAAAATGCGATCAAAAGTTCTTCGGTGAAACTTTTCTCTAAGCCTGAAAAGCTCAAAATAGGTTTTTTCTAAGTTGTATTTAAGCATGGAGAAAAAGCTATCTTCGTTCGTAAACTCTTTTTCTCCTGTGGTCCCTAAAAATAAACGAACTCGTTTTTGAAACTCATTTATAAACCACATCTGTCTTCTGACCATCATATGAATTAAAATTCTTGTAATGGCGGCCAAAGCAAATAATACAATAAGTCCAAGAACGAGATTGTCTGATAAAAATCCCACTACTTTAATGTAAAAATCGAAAAAATTACTCTTTTCCATAAAAATATCCTACTCTTTTAGGTAGTACTTAATAATAACTTTTTGTGATGATAAACATCCATACTTCTCACATTCAGCTGTTGTAGGAAGTCTTTTCTTTTTTCCTTTCGTTGGACTAAATCTGACTTCCTCAGAGAAATAACTTCTTCCTGTTACTTTTACGTAAGGAAGAAGTTTTTCCTGGTAAGCAAAGTTCATTTTTTTCTTATCAAAAATATAGCTGAATATAGAACGGGCCCTTTTATAGCTGAGATCAAGGTTGTAATTAATCGCTTGTCGGTATTTTTCATTGATACTATGGGGATCAACGAAACGTCCTCTATAGGTAGGAGATGAGAAGCCAATAATTTCAACACTTGCAATTTTATCAGAAGTTTCAAAAAGGGTTTTTGCATAAAGAGGAATAAGTTTTTTAATTTTCCTTTTCATACCTTTTTTAAGGAACCATTTGTCTGTATCAAAATAGGATAGGCCAAAGTCAATGACAACATCACCCGATTCGCCATTAACGGAAGCAGAGATGCCATTTGTTTTAAAGACACCGCCCATGGCCTTGGCAATTTTAAGCCTTTCAGCAGTAATAGGGGATGCTTTACTTAGTTTATCTAGGTAAGATTTTTCCATTTGTCCCATTTCAGCTTTAATTTTCTCAATTTTATCTGCATAGGACTGATCTATACTTGCCATTTTTCTTCTAAATTTTTCACTCGCCTTATTTTGGGCCCTTGTTTTTTGACTGATGAGGTTTTTCTTCTCGAGAAGATAGGTTTGTTTTAGAGTTTGAATTTCTCTATTCTTTTTTGCATACCTGTCCTTAGCAGAGCTTATCTTTTGTTGATACTCCTGCTTAAGTTTACTGGTGATTTCTTTTTCAAAATTTAATTGTTTCTGAGTTTTTCTTAGGCTTCTTTTGTTTCGATTTAGGGAGGCCTTTACCTCAGAATAAGATCTATTTATATTTTCAATCTTATCTTTCAATTTTTCTTCATTCATTTTGTTATTCTGCTCAAGAGCGAGAATCTTTTCATTATAACTACTTTTAATGGACGTTATTCTTTGTTTAAATTGCGTCTTTTCAGATTTCCATTGCGCTATATTTTGTTCTTTCTGAGTCTTCTCGTTTTGGAGTTGAGCTGTGAGCTTGTTAATTTTTCCAATATTATTGGCTATTTTCTTACGACTTTCATCTAAGGAAAATTGAGATATTTTTAAATTATGATCTTTATCTAAGACGGTAGATTTGAGAACTGCATTTTTTGAAATGATATGTTTAAGAGTACTTTGATATTGGTTAATATCTTTTTCTTTCGCAAGCGTATCTTTAAGGCGTTGATGAAGATCTTGAATTTGCTCATGAATGACTTTTCTTTTATCTTGTTCAGCAGCAGTAAGCTCCTTCATTTTTATGAAAAGCTTATCATATTCTTGTTTTTCACGAAGAGTGGCCTCTTTATCTACATAATCTAGAGTTAGTGTTTGATACTCTTTAAGTCTTTGTTCTGTGTGGGCAAGTTTCTGCTTTAGGTTCTCTATTTGCTTTTGGACTTTATCTTTTACTTTTTGGGTTTCTTCTTCTTTTTCTACCATTTTTATATTTATGGTGCTGACTCGTGACCCAGTAATAACGTAAAGAAACAAAAACACTAAAGACAGGACCATAAACATATCACTATATGTGGACCAGTGGTTTTCTTCCTCCACCCGCTTTTTAACTTTATCGTAATTAAAGTTCATAAGATCCTTGTTTTTGTTACTTGGAGCTTATCGTTGGGTTAGACCGAGTACTTGAGTCCGGTATGGGGATTAAATAATTTTTAATGAATTATAGACTTATCTATAAAATCTATTGTCAGCGCCTTGCGAAAAGACTTTCAGCTCAACATTAAATATAAGAATTACTCTTTATTTTATGTCGGAGCGTAGCGCAGGGGTAGCGCACTATTCTGGGGGGATAGGGGTCGGAGGTTCAAATCCTCTCGCTCCGACCATTCTTAGTAAAAGGCCACTTTATGTTTCCTTAATAATTCAAATAAGTTAAGCGTGAGATTAATTCAATATCCCTTTAAAAATCTTTAGAAGACAGGGACCTCATAGCTGATTTGAACCAAATTTTTAAAAACTCTCATATAAATAGCTAATTTTACTTAACCTTAGTAGTTTTCAAAAATCTAACTATCCTGCAGTGTCCAACTTGTGCACGGGCATATTTTTTTCTAAATAATTCTATAGAGAGTTTTTTGAAATCTTCTAATCTTATATTAATTACTATTGGTATACTGATTTGAAATTAAATTTTTTCGCTAAGGATAGGTCCTGATGGCCCTCAACCAAATAAATTCCATAGGA
>JAURDE010000082.1 GCA_030828105.1 Bdellovibrionota bacterium
AGTCCTTATCTATTCCAGACTCAGTCAATTCCTCAATAGTAGTGAGTCCATAATTACCTCTGTATATATACTCAAGCTGAGCATTAACTGAATTTTTACTACCAATAAGAATTGGTCTTTGTCCGTTATTGTTAGGATGATTAGGAAGGATCATTCCTTGTCGATACAACATTTGAAGTACTGGGAACTCAGCAAGGTTACAAAAAGATCCATTTTGGACTGGTATATCCGATAATAAAATAGCATTAGGTCCTGTTTCGAAAACGGTTCCCTGAAGTTCTTTATTTTTAATTAAACCAAGACGAATGAGATGTTTTACAACATCTGCTGGACAACCACATAAAACCTTTAACCCTTTTTCTGGAATAGAAATGAAATAGACCCCATGAATAACAAATACTTTTTCTATTAGAGGCAAATTAGGCCACCTTATTTATACTTCTCATACCTTTAATCATATATGCGGCCATAAGAACCTAGGCCTAAGGCCAATTTTCCCTTTATCTCATTATGTCTAAATGAGACATTTAGTACTCCCGAGTTGGATTAGGTTCGCGCAGTTCCATCATCCTATCGGAAAACTCCCTAAGTTTTTGATATCTTTCCTCATTTTTAAGGTCTTGCTCAATTTCTAAATCAATAGATTGGGGCGCCCTACCTCCAAACTTTTCATCCTCCTTTTGTATTCCTAAATCTTTAAGCTCAATATTTCTTATTTCCTTAGAAAAACAAATAAGAGGAACCGAAATAAGTATACAAAAGGTAATCAAGTACTTTCGCATTTCAACCTCCTAGGTGTTATTATAAGGAAAGAGTATTATTTATTATAATTTCAAAAGATTATATTGATTTTCACCTAACTTAATTACAAATCA
Source organism: Bdellovibrionota bacterium (assembly GCA_030828105.1). Lineage (GTDB taxonomy): Bacteria > Bdellovibrionota > Bacteriovoracia > Bacteriovoracales > Bacteriovoracaceae > JAURDE01. The sequence continues at coordinate 876 of JAURDE010000082.1, forward strand.
GCAAAAGAATACATATTAAATTGGCATCTAACAGATAAGATCAGCAAAAGATGAATAAGATTTATTTATATGATGAAAACCATCAATGGAGCCACCTGAGTTGGATGCCATAAGCATGGCGGCCATCATAACCATCCTATGATCCCGGGGGGCCTTAAAAGAAAATTTCTTCAATTTCTTATCAGGGTTACCGTTAATACAAAGCTCATCACCATGTAATTCAACATCTACTCCAAGCTTTTTAAGGAGGTTGAAGCATCCCCGAAGTCTATCAGACTCTTTGTGGACTAAAACATTAAGTCCTTTTAACTTATTTATTCCTTTAATCTTTGTCGCAAGAAAACATAAGGTAGGAACGAGATCTGGAAACGAAGAACAATCTAAATCTATTGGCCTATTAAAAGTGCTTTTTTTAACGATGAGTCTATTTTCAGATAAGAATACCTCCACCCCAATATCTTTTAAAATATTAATAAAGATTGAATCTGGCTGGAGTGAATCATATTTAAAGTTAGTAATTTCTACTTTACCAAGGACACTGGCCAAGGCAAGAGGATAAGAAAGAGAGCTCATATCTGTTGGAATTTCATAATCCTCTATAAAGTTAAAAAAATCTTTTTTCATAGATTGTGTTAATTCGAAATAGCTTTGGCTTGAATTAAAGTTTTTTAACTTGAAGTCTTGATCAAAGCAAAGGGCCAGAGACGAAGCAAACTGTGATGACCTACTACAGTCCACTTCAATAGAATCAGTCAGTTCCTTTACAGGGCCTTTCAAAACAAGAACATCATCTTTCCAAAATATATGGGCACCACAATTTTTAAGAACACTAATTAATTCTTCTAACGGTCTTTGCCTCATTTCTTTGTCCATTCGGACCCTGTATTTTCTTTTCCCTTTTGATAACAGTGATAACAAGAAACGGTTAGTCGTCCCCCCATCACCTGTATCTAAAGTTAAAGGGGAACTCTTTTCACATTCGGGAAAAGAGTTCAACACACAAATATCATTTCCCTTTTTCTTAAATTCAATCCCTACTAACTCTAATGCATTCTTTAAATTAATGACATCTGTAGAGTCTGGTAAGTTTTTTAGCCAGATAGGTCTTGAAATGCGAGAAGCTAAAATAAGAGCTCTTGTTGCAACAGATTTGCTTGTAGGCACGGTAATCTTTTTATCAAATAAGGCAAGAGGATTAATGTTTTTCATGTATTAAAAAGATTTTTAATTTTTTCTATTGAAATTTCTTGGACTTTTACATGTCCTATTTCCGTAGGAAGTAAGATATTAATATTATTTTTATTGCTCTTTTTTTTATCATGAGCAATATAATCTATAATCCTATTCCAATTTTCATTAATTGAATTGATACTTAAAAAAGGTGCTTTAATACCTAAGGCTTCCAGCAATAAATCCAATGATTCTTTAAGTTTTGAAGAGTTAAGAGTACGATCTTTAAAAATAATGCCTTCCGCGACTGCTCTACCATGAGAGATATCAAAACATAACTCAAAAGCATGTCCAAAAGTATGTCCAAGGTTAAGTAATATTCTTTTCCCCTGTTCTTTAAAGTCTTCTTTTACAATTTGTTGTTTATATCGGGCACAAGAATAAATCAATTCATTAAAAGATGTTTTGCTTAACACTTGATTATAAATATCTTTATTAAGAAGAGCATATTTTAGTATCTCACCTTTTCCTGAAACAAATTCTTCTTCTGGCAAAGTTTCTAAAAAAGAACTATCTATAAAAACATAATCAGCTTCATGAAAAGCACCAATTAGATTTTTACCTTCTTTTACATTAAGTCCTGTTTTTCCACCAATAGAAGCATCTACCATAGATAAAAGGGTTGTGGGGATAATAGACCAACCTACTCCTCGCAAAATTGAGCTTGCCACAAAACCTGCAAAATCACTGGTCGCTCCTCCTCCTACGGCCAAAACCTTGGCCTTCCGATGAATCTTTTGATCTAAGAAGAAACTCACACACTCTTTATATTTTTTTAAAGATTTATCTTTCTCACCACTGAAGTTATCAAAAATGACAGGTGAGTATTTAAGGCCCTCAAAAATTTCCTTTAATTTCTCTCCATGAAGATCTTTAACTTTTTTATCCAAAACAATAAAAAGTTCTTCATTATAGAGAACTTCTTTTAAACTCTTAATATCAAGAATTTCTTCGCCTCTCACTGATAGGCCTTCTGCCTAAGATAATGGTCGGCCAAGACAAACATGGCCATACTATTGACTACCGGAATAACTCGAGGAAGAATACAGGGGTCATGCCTACCTTCCTTGGCCTTTTCACCGACAGTAGATGTTGGCTTGAACGTTGAGGTCATTTTAATATCTCTTCCGTTAGAGATTCCACCTTCTATGCCACCAAATGATTCTCTATTTTGAGAGACGATAGAGCCTGCTTGATTGGCCATATCTTCACCAAGTCCTATGCCAAATCCCACACAAGCACCAATAGAAAGAATGGCCTTGGCCATATCGGCCTTAAGCTTATCAAACACAGGCTCACCTAAACCTACTGGACAATTTTCAATGATAGTTTCCACTCTACCACCAACTGAATCTCCCTTTTCTTTTAGGCCTAAGAGAAAAGACTCTATTTCCTTTTCTCTTTCTGCTTCAGCTAAATGATAAGCATTAGCACTCGGGTTAACTGTCTTCATCTCGAAAGGGCCCAGTTGAGTGATCCAAGAATTTATTTTTGTCTCAGGTAGAATTAAAGAAGCAAAATAGCCTCCAATAACTCTGGCCAGAGTTTCTCTTCCACTACTTCTTCCTCCTCCTCTATGGTCTCGGATGCCATATTTAAGAAGAGTTGTCTCATCTGCGTGGCCTGGACGAAATTCATTTTTTAATTTTTTATAATCATCAGAGCGTTGGTTAGTATTTTCAACTAAAACCATGATGGGAGTACCTAGGGTTTTACCTTCATAAATGCCTGAGTAAATAATGGGATTATCTTGTTCTTTTCTGGAGGTCGTGCCGGGTAATTGTCCTGGTGCTCTTTTTTTTAATTGGGCCTTAAGATCTTCTAAGTTGAAATCTAAACCACTTGGTACTCCGTCGATGATGACGCCAAGGCCTTTGCCATGACTTTCACCAAAGCTTGTCATACTTAAAAGCTTACCAAAAGAGTTTCCTCTCAATTAATGCTCCATGTTATCTTAGAGTATTTTCTTTCTTGTATAGGCAATTTTCTCCAAAGTAAATGAACTTCTGACATAAAGCAGAAATATGAGAAAATAATTTCATGAACAGGCCTCAAATCCTATGTGAATCTTTAGAAATTACAGAGTTATTAGAAAAATTTATTGAGTTTCAAACGGTGCTAACACTTAACGATAATATCAAAGCTGTTGCCATTTTTTACAATTATTACTCCCATGAGGTGGTGCTTAGACCTTTAGAAGGTTACAAGTTTGACCCTATAAATGAGTGGAGTATTTCTAATGATGCGGGAAATATTAATTTCAAAGCACAAAGCCTAGGAAGGGTAAGGGCCCACTTTCTCAAAATCCGCCTTCCTTTAAAAGTGACTATTCATGAAAGAAGACGTTCTTATCGTGAAGAGTTTAGAGAGTATCCCTTTGCTGTTATATTTAATAATGTCCAGACTCTCACTCACTCTCTTGATAGTATTTTAGATAAGGCCCTATTAGTTAATATCAGTGAATATGGTGTGTTCCTTAAAAGTAAAGGACGTCAATTTCAAAATTATAACCTAAATGATAGAATAATCTTTACAAGCATCCATGATTATCCCATAAAGAAAAAGATTTCGGGTCAGATTAAATACATTCATCGGAACCCCAAGGATATGATCTTTTTCATTGGGATAGAATTTGATCACCCTCTCGAAATCACTGGTTTGATAGAGTACCTTGAGGAAAAGTCTGGAAAGGCAAAACCAAACCTAAGACAGGAAATTTTAGAGGAGTTGAGAAAAAGTCATGGAAAATTCAGAAGCAGCACACCACCTTATTGAAATTCAAAGCCTTTTAAATAAAATATCCTTTCATAAAAAAAATATCGAAAAAAACCTCCTTAGACCTACATCAATTAAAAACCAAAGAGATAAAACCCAACAAAGGCTCGAAGAAGTCCATGAACTAATAGCTTCAGTTGAAAAGACATTTAACGATGAAGATAAACAACTACAAAAAGACACTAAGGATCTTGAAAATAAAGATAAGCAAAAGAATCTTGTTACCACGGAAAAAGAACTCTCAGCAATTGAGCATGACATTAGAGTTTTAGAAGGCTCTATATCTATTCTTGAAGAAAAAGCATTTAAAAATCTTGAGTCTAAAGAAGAGCTTGAAAATGAGGAAAAAGATTTATCCTCTTTTTTAAATGGGTCTTTAAAAAGCTTGCAAGATATTGAAAAGGAAGTCCTTGAAGCAAATAAGTTAGAGCAAAACGAGATAGATCTTTATGAAGCAAGAGTTGAGGGAATCATTTCTTCACTACCACCTTCTATGGGAAAAGAATTTAAATCTCTAATGGATAAGTTTGAAAACGATAAACCATTGAGCTTTTTAAAAAATGGATGTTGTGGCCAATGTCACTATTCTATACCCCGCACAGTAGAGGAGGCCCTTCAAAAAAGCTTTTCTTTAGAGTATTGCCCAAACTGCAATAGAGTTCTTATTCCTGAAAATGTTCCTCATTAATATGAAAAAACTTCTCTTTAAGCGGATGCAAAAGCCTTTTAAAAAAAGATAAGACCTTAAGGTAAATCACATAGTTTGCGGGGATGAAAAAAAGAGTAATAACACTAGCAAATAATAATCCATAAGCGAAACTAAAGGCCATGGGCTTCACGAAAGGATCACCGGAGCTACCTCCAAAAAACCCTGCATGAGCGATAGGAAGAAGTCCTACAACAGTTGTAAAGGTAGTTAAAATGACCGCTCTGAAACGTCCTTTAGCGGCCTCTAAAACAGACATAAAGTCATCATCACTTCTTTTTCTTCTTTCGTTAATAAAGTTAACCAAAACGATCGAATCGTTAACGACAACTCCGACAAGAGCAACTATTCCTAGAAGTCCCATAAAACTGAGAGCTATCCCTTTAATCTTGAAAGCAATAACAACACCTATAGCACCCATCGGTATGCTCGACATAATGACAAAAGGCTGCCCTAAAGAATTAAACATCACGACGAGAACAAAAAAGATACAAACAAAAGAGATTGTCGCGGCCTTAGCGAGTTCTTGCATCGACTCCTTTGTATCCTCGTTCTCCCCACCAAATTTGTAATCGAGTGTTTTATATTTTTTAATCACCTCATCAACTTTAGGCCTTAAAATCCTTTCCGCTTCTATGGGGTTTATTTCCTCTTTATTAAGAGAGCCTGAAATAGAAAATATTCTTTTCCTATCTTTTCTACGTATAACAAGCGCCCCTTGATTATCTTTAAAGCTTGATATCCTGCTCAAGGCAATTCTTTGACCAGTGTTATTTAATAGATAAAATTTTTCCAAAGACTCAATTTTAGCTCTTTGATCATCTGGTAGGTATATTTTAATTTCAATATCATCTTCAGCTCCTTTAATTTCAGTTATAGAATCACCACCAAGCAACTTTCGTAATTCTAGTGCAACCTTAGAATTTGTTAAGCCTAGTCTCTTTGCCTCTACTGAATTGATATCTACAATCACTTGTTTTTTACCCAACTCAAAATCTAATTCCGTACCGGAAACTCCAGGGATTTGCTTGAGAATATCTAAAATTTCTTGAGAAGACTCCTTTAACTCATCAAAGCTCTCCCCTGTGATTTCAATTTCAAGGGCCTTTCCTCTTGGTGGGCCACCTCTCATTTTATTAGAAGAAATGATATAGTCAGGGGCAAGTGCTTTTGCCTTTTCTGTTAATAAATCTACAAGCTCATCTGTATTTCTCAACCTTTCATCTGGTGGAGTTAAGTAAATAACTAAAGACCCATAATGCCCACCGGTTTTACTACTGTGCTCTCCTCTCCAGCTTCCAACCTTACTTCTAATTTGCTCTAACTCGGTTTTATTTAATTCCTTGAGAACCATCTGTTCAATTTTGCTCATACTATGACTTGTTGTCTCTAAAGGAGTTCCCACTTCTCCTTTCATCTGCAGATAAACGACACGAACATCATCCCCTGGAAAAAGCTCAAAACGCATTCCTTTTGCTACAAAAAGTGAACTAGCAAGAAGAATAATAAAAAAGACTGAAGTCAAAAAAGGATGTTTCAAACAAGGGCGCAATGCTATCCCATACCACTGGACAAACTTATTATACCATCGATGCTCTCTTTCTTTTTTATGCCTTGAGGCCATCGCAAAGTCAGAAAGATGGCTAGGTAAAATGAAAAAACACTCAAGTAAAGAACCAAGTAGGCAGATAATCGCCACGGCGGGGATTGGCCATAAAAACTTCCCCATAATTCCCCCCATAAAAAACAGTGAGGAAAATGCAATCATGGTCGTAATAACAGTCGCTAGTACAGGTTTTATAGTTGCTATTGCTGCCAACTTGGCCGCTTTTTTTGGTGGCTGCTTCTCTTCAACATGGTGAAAAAAATGTTCTGCAACGATAATAGAGTCGTCCACTAACATACCTAGGACCATAATAAGAGCAAACATAGATATAAGGTTGACACTGATCCCCATAAAGTCCATGGCTATAAAAGCGATCATAAACGCGATGGGTGCACCCAAAGAAGTTACAATTGAAGTTCCTAGGTTTAAAAAAACAAGAAGACATAAGAAAACGAGTATAATTCCCTGGAGACCACTACTAGAGAGTATATTTAATCTACGGTTAACATAATAACTTAAATCATCTGTAAAACGGTATGTAATACCATCTATGGATTCTTTTGAATCTTCGAAAAATGATTTAGTAGATTCTTTAATATTTTTTGTAGACCTAATAATATCTGAGCTTTTCTTAATGAAGACGTCTAGAAAAATGGCCCTTTTTCCGTTACTACGTTCTAATATAGTTGATTCTTCAGGGACTTTAACAACACGGGCCAGCTGACCTACTCTTACATTTTTTCCCGTTGAGTTGGAGCGGATCACAACATCTTCAATATCTTTTGTCGTTTGAAACTCTGAGGTAGTTCGAACAATAATATCACCCTTAGGGTCCTTGATTTTTCCAGCAGATAAACTGATATTATTTTGCTGAATGGCTTCATAGACCTCCCCTGCAGTGATTTGGAAAAGGTTCAACTGATTCTGATCTACCTCAACTCGGATTTCATCCTTATTATATCCTTCAAGATTGACTCTTGAGACTTCATCTAAAGACTCAAGTCTATCCCTTAATTTTTTACTTATGATTCTCAACTGCGTATAGTCATCTCCTATTAAAGGAATCTTAAGAGTTGATCGGTTTTTATTTGTTAAACTTACAACTCGAGGAATCTCTGCATCTTCAGGTAAATCATCAACAACATCGACAGCATTTTTTACATCCTCAAGAACATCTTCTAAAACTGCATCAGGATCAATATTGAGATAAAAAATACTTGCTCCCTCTAAGGACATCGCATTCATCTCTTTTATCCCATCTACCCCTTTAAGCTCTCTTTCAATATTAAGAGTAATTAACTTCTCCACATCTTCTGCACTCGTGCCAGGGTAGGCCGTCGTTATTGTAATGGTATCAAACTCAACATTAGGAAAAGTTTCTCTGTGCAAGTTATATAAGGATAGCCCCCCAACAAACAAAATAATCGCTGTCATCAGATTGACTAATAAAGATCGCTCTACAAAGAACTCTATTAACTTTTTCAATGCTTCTCCTTACAAACTCATAAGTTTAGCTTTGAGTGTTCCATACATTTGATTTAGAGAGGCCTCTAGTATTTGCTTTTGAGTGATATAACTTGAGAGGGCCGTTTCAGTTCTAATTAAATCCTCTTCGGACCGAATCACTTGATCTAAATCTTTCTTACCCACATCATAGAGCTGATTATACTGCTTTAAAACAAGACGTGCCAAGCTTACTCTTTGCTCCGCCTGTTCAAGGTTTTTTATAAGATGCTGAATTCTTTTTCGAAGTAATATTTCAGTTTCTTTCAGGGAAGAGCTTATAGCTCCTTTTTGATATTCTAAAATTTTACGCTCTACCTTTTGTCGTGCGAGTTCGGCCCTCTGAGGCCCGAACCCAAAAGGCCATATTGCGTTTAAAGAAAAGACGACTTCATATTTATCTTCTCCTAGTTTTCCCTCATCAAAAATACCATCATTTTCTGATTTGATTCGATTAGTTTTATAACCTGCCTCAAACTCGATATCCGGCATAATAGAATAATCAGCATTTTTGACACTCGTCTGAGCTTGATCTATCGCCGTCTCTAATTTTGACAAGGTCACATTGTCCTCTAATTCTTTTATCGACTTATTCGGAAGACCTAACTGATTATCTTTTAAAGGGCCTATATCACTTTCGCTCACTTGACGGTGTAATTGGGAAGAAAGACGATCAAGCGCCTCAAAGAGATCATTCTCTGCTGTAATGACCGCTTCCTTTTGAGATATTTCGGCCATTTGGGATGAATATAAATCAACCTTAAGTCGTAAACCATCTTTAACCATTCTTCTGATAAGGCCGGTTCTCTTTTGTGCCCGAACCAATGCCTCTTTCTGTAAAGAAAGTAATTTTTTGGCCAGGGAGGCCCTCGAGTAGAGCTCAAAAAAGTTTAAAAGAGATAGGCTTAAGGTCTCATCGAAGTTTTTTTGTGCTAATTTTTGAGAATACATAAAAGCTTCTTTTTCTTGAAACTCTTTCCTTCCTAAAAAGTTGGCCCCTAATTTTTGAGCATAAGATAGTTTTTGATAAAACTGGTAAGAGTTTTTAGTAGAAGAACCAAAGCTCACTGCTGAGTGACTTTGGTCACGATCTTCATGATAGTAAACATTTTCTAATTTAAATTTTCCTCCCCAAATCGTATCTTTTAAGATGGATAAACTATGAACTAGAGTTTTTGAGTTTTGATTTGTAAAACTTGAACTACTATCAAGTTGGTTTTCTGTTAAACTCCCTGAATACATTAAGGTCCAAGGTCTTTTTTCCTCTATCGCTTGGAGATTAAGTGAGGCCATTTGAATTTGAAGTTTTTTTTCTACAAGGCCCTGGTTTTTATCAGTAAATTCTCTGGCCAACTCCCCTAGGGAAGCATGTAAATTAAAAGAGAGTACAAGGGAAAATATAATAAATAATTTCATACTAAGTTCCTAACTAACTAAAATCTTTTATCTCTATTAACTATCATGAGCTTATTTATTTGACTACGAGACTAGAATGGTGCATTAATTAGGGGCCGAGAAAGAGAGATTATCGCCGGTACCTTTGGTACGGGAGGAAAGTCCGGACACCACATGGCATCGTAGCGGGTAACTCCCGTCCACCGCGAGGTGAGGACAAGTGCAACAGAAAGGATGTACGGGTAATGCCGTAGTGAAATCAGGTAAACTCTACGAGGTGCAAGCTCAAATAGGCCTATGCTTGAGGACGGCCAGTCCAAAGTAGGCGGGTAGGGTGCTGGAGAGGTGAAGTGATTCACCCCCTAGAGGAATGGTAATTTAATACAGAATCCGGCTTATTTCTTTCTCGGCTTTTTATTAGACAAATGTGCGCCAAAGTCTCATTTACTCAATTTCCATCAAGATACCGTGATTTGTACTCAACTGAGTCTCCTTTCTCTCCCCTTTTGAGCTGTCAAACTGAACTCTTTGCTTAAAAACAACTTGCGAGGACTTTACTTTTACTTTTCTTGTAAAAATATGATCGAGCATAAAGTTGTCATGACGGTTTTCCATAATAAGATTATTAGAAGCACAATAAGTACACTCTGGATTTGTATTAAACAAATGGTTCTCAAAGCCTTTGTCCTGAATCATTTTACAAACTTCCGGATTATAAGAAGAAATAAAAGATTCTTCATGAGAATAAGAGCATGCAATGGAGCCTGCCAAAACTGTAGGGATATCAGAGTCTTTAATGGTATCCATAAGAGCACTAGCTTGTTTTTTACTCTCTGTTGTCCAATGAGAAAGTGGCCCCATATAGGGTAAGAAATAATCTAGATCAGAAGTAATTTGAGTACAATAAATTTCATGTTGATCAATTAAAACCTTTAAGGCCCCTCTTCTGTAGAATGTGGAAAAATTTCCCAAATCGATAACAGAACTTGATTGAATAGGACGTTTTGAAAGGATGAGAAGACCATCATGGCCACTATGACTAAATTTGGGTGCTCCTTTAAAAGGATTAATCAGTTTTAAAAAGCTTAAAAAGTTAAGCTCATCAGAACGAGACAGAAGCGCCTCTGCACATTCCTTATTTTTATTTATTAATAACGGCACATAAATGGAGCAATTTTTATTGAAGCAACTCCCAAGATCATTTTGGTTTTTAAAAAGACAATGATCGCTTAGGCAAGAGAAAATACCCTGGTCTCCAAAAAGGACATCTGATCCGCAAGCTGGTCTTTGAGATGTATAGGCCTGAGAGGATTTGGAACTATAGTTATATAAATAATGGTGGCCTAAACTATGTATGAGATAATCTTTATCTTCATTTTTCCAGACCTCTTGAAGACACAAAATATCTGCGCCACTGTGAAGAAGAGAATCATTAACAAATTTCAACCTTACATTAGAATGTTCGACCCGTCTTTGGTCCAGGGCCACGTTATAAGTTAAGATTTTAAGGCCCGCATAACATGGGGTAATGAACAGGAAAATTAAAATAAGAAAGGTCTTCATTCCTTGATTCTATCAAGAATTTTCAAAGTCGTTGTGGAAAAGTGAACGTTTTTAGAACTTAAGCTATAATACTTTAATTCTGGAAAGTTCATTTTAGCTTTTTCCCAGTCTCTTTCTGACAAATTTAGAATTACATTATCTATTTTATATTTAGTTATTCCTGTCTTAAGTGAAGGTAAATGCTCAAGATTGAGTTTTCCCTTCCATAGAGGGTATTGTTCTAATTGAGAGTCCTCGGAGTGCAATATAAAGGTGGGGAGTTCAATCTGTCCACTAAGCCATTGGCCTTGCTTTCTCCTGGCCCCAAGAATAGCTCCCTTTTTTATAACGACTATTCTCAATAACTTTAACTCATAGTTTTTTTTGATTTTCTTATCGATCAGAGGTAGCTCCGTAGGAGATTTTAGTTTCGCTGCTTCACATTTACTGTTAAGAGGGCATAAAAGACAATCCACTTTTTTGGCCTGGCAGTAAACACGTCCACAGTCC
>JAURDE010000180.1 GCA_030828105.1 Bdellovibrionota bacterium
CGAGGACGACTCAGAGGTATGCCCATAGGCCGGACAAGCTCACCGAGCAAGTAAGGCCTGAGGTTATCAAGCTTGCTAAAGAGTATGGAAGATATGGTTATCGTAAAGTAACCGACCTTTTAAAAAATCAAGGTTGGGAAGTTGGTAAAGATAGAGTCTACACAATTTGGCGGCAAGAGGGACTCAAGGTCCCCTCTAAGCAACCTAAGCGTGGGCGGCTATGGCTTGCTGACGGTTCTTGCATTAGGCACAAGCCTTTGTACAAAAACCATGTCTGGTCTTATGACTTTGTTTCTGATCAAACCCATGATGGGAGAAAATTTAAAATCCTAAACATTATTGATGAACATACAAGAGAATGTTTAATTTCTTTGGTGAAAAGAAGAATCAACTCCCAAGATGTTATTTTGACCTTAGCTGATCTCTTTCTTTTAAGGGGAATGCCAAAGTATATTCGCTCAGACAACGGCCCAGAGTTCATTGCAAGACGTTTAGTAACATGGTTAAAAAAGATACAGGTAAGACCGATTTACATTGAACCAGGGTCACCTTGGGAAAATGGATATTGTGAATCCTTTAATGGAAAGATGAGGTTTGAGCTTTTAAATGGTGAAATTTTCTACACTTTAAAGGAGGCCCAAGTTTTAATAGAAAGATGGAGAAGGCATTACAGCACAGTAAGACCCCATATGAGTTTGGGAGGAAAACCGCCTGTTCCGGAAACTATTACACCAAATCTGGAACTTCTTGCTATGTAGGGTCGAATATTGTAGTTGGTATTAATACTTCCGGCTGGTCAACCCGCCATTTTTTATTTCCAAATAAAATGAATTTAATTCCAAAGCTAATACCTTCAGGTGAAAATGAATCTTATAGATAATTAGCGATAATAAACAAGTTTTCTTATTAAATCATTAAGAGTAAATCAAAATAAAAAACCCCTGACAAATTTCTTTTTATGATATCATTGATTCATCCGATATATTCCATCACTTGGAGTAATGATGAAAAGACTTTTCCTTTCCTTAACTATGGGTCTTTTGTTCACCAGCAATCTGTTTGGGTATGTCCCCGGTGAATATGAAAGAATAATGGGAGGAAAACAAAAAGTATTACAACAATGGGAAAGATTTAAGGAGTCTATTTCAACCTACGATCATTATACTACAAGATATGCAGAATATTCGGCCCCCATTTTAAAAGCATCGGCCTATTTTATATTGGAAATGGAATATCGATTTGAAAAAAAGAATGCCAATCCAAGGGATATTGATAATTTGGCCGGGGCATTTATGGGGGTCGTGGATCGCCTAGGAGTTTCTAGAACATTGATTCCACAACTTATTAACCTTATGGAAATTGCCCTTAACCTTGGACGATACGATCTACTTGCAACCCTCTCTCCTGCAATGACCTACCTCAATCCGGTTTTAAGTTTTTCACTTGAAGAGATCATGCAGTTACCATCAGACTATTCAATGTTTACAAGTAGTCGTGAAGTTTTTAAAAAAAGATACGGATATCATAGTTCAGAAGAGGCCTCAGCATCCAAGGGAAAATCTGCTGGAAGATCCCAGGTTGCTCCCTCATCAGGAGCAGGTGCCAGGCCAAAAGAACTTGATCTACCCCTTGTTTGTATAAGTACCAGAAGTGCTTTTAATTGTGCCGGTGGGATAAAAGAGGATCGATTAACCACTTTAATGGTTCAAAAAGAAAGAATTATAAAGGATGCTCTTTTTACTTTATCTAAAACGGCTTATTTTGGCCCATCTTCTATAGTATCGGATCGAGAGTTCCAAGCTGCCTTTAGAGGTGCTGCCCCAGATTTAAAGGAAGTAGTTCAATCAACTGAGGCCATAGTGGAGTTTGCAAAGGCCAATCAAAGGGATATGAGGGTCTTACAGGGTCAGATCTCCCAAATGGAAAAAGAACTTAGCGAAATGAAAAAGGCCGCAATGGCCAAAACTAGGGAAAAGTATAAATTATCGGATAAACAGGTAAAGCACCTCTTTAACTTTTTAAAACTTAATTTAAAAGGAGCAGAAGCTGCACTTGAAGTGGCCAAAATAAGGGAAACAGGTGTAACTGGAGAGATTAAGAGGTATTATCAGGAAATTAATCGTAGTATTTTAAAATCTCCTGATTCAAATAAGGTTTTAAAGGAATTAGAGGAAATTGGTTTACCTGAAACGGAAGATGCCCTCAAAGCTATGAAAGTTGCGATGGCCGTTTTTAAATCGATGCCTCAAACAGATGAAAAGATCCCTGAAATGTTTGCCATGTTTGGTGAAATGATGATTTCAGAGATGGGAGCAAATGGGGCCAACGGTCTACCTTTACCAAGAGAGCTACAAGGAATAATAGGAACAGTGAGAGATGGTGCCTCGGCTGGAGATATCGAGAGATTTATTAATGTAGCTGGGAAAAAGGTTCTTAGCCTATTAGAAAGTCTCGCCCAAGGAATTCCATTTGGAGGAAATGCAGCTTGTTTTGTTATAGAAAAAGGTGGAACTACCCTTCTTCAGACCTGTTCACCGATGATTTCCAAGGCTATTGTCAGTAACTTCGATATTGATGGCGATAATCGTGTAGAAATCAGTGAAGTTGGTAAAACCATTCGTAAAGATATTACGGAAGCCGTGAAAAGTATTAAGGAGATTTTTTCTCCTAAAAGTTAGAAAAAACTTATTAAAGGATTAAAGTTATGATCAAGAAAATTGTTTTTGTTATATTCATGATTACCTTTGTTAAACCAAACTTAGGTTATTCCCAGGGACGAGATTTTATTAAAGCAAGTACTTTTTCTGATTATAATGTAATCCTTCTTAAGGATAAAAATGGTAAGAGAATACAGCATGATGTTTTTCATCCTTTGGCAAAAAAAATTGTCACATTATATTTAGGATGTTTAATTAACTCAAAAACACAGGAAGAGTTTTGTGTTGATGATATAATTAAATTAACTGATATTAGCTTCAACCATGCTTCTTTCAATGTCCCGGTATGTACCATTCAATATATTAGTGGTGGAATAAAGCCATATGACGAAAAAGCTGCAAAATTTGTGAGTCCCTCTATAGGTTGTATGGAGGATAGTGTAGATCACACCATAAACCATGATCAAGATAAGCTAGAAATGATCAAAAAATGCACCAAGGAATGTAAAGGAAGATGAATAAATATTTAAAGCAGTTATACTATTAAATTTTAATTTTAATAAAAGAGAGAAGTTCTATGAAAATTTTGAGGTCATTTGGATTTGCCTTGCTATTATTGGTAACATCCGCATTTGCTGGAAACTGGATTGAATAAGGCCATGTTTATAAGACAAATTCTGGAGCACTAATTACAGATAGGGGAATGAAATCTGATATTTATAGTTATAAAGGCAAAATTGTCTTTGTCTTAGGATTTTCTCAAGAAGGACAAATCGTTATGGCCCTAGTCAGTGAGAATAAATCAGGTAGTGGTAAAAAATTCAATGTAAGGGCTGATGACCTTAAACCAGTTGGGGCTGTTAAACCAAATAATTACTAAAATCGTGCACAAATAGTCATTTTATCTGAAAATAGGGTAAATTTTCTCCACAACCAATGGTTCGACCACTATAGGGTCACGGGCCGTTTAAATGCTCATTTTTTTAGATACTTAGCTCTTCATTAGCGAAAATTAATCGCTGTCACTGAGGACAAGCTACTGGGCGAGAGACGAGGCCGAAAGTGCGACGAGGTCGTTGCATAAGCGGTTGGTTAGCTGGACCTTAATACAGCTCTCTGAAGGCAATATATATGCCTATAGGTGCAAATCCTACTCAGGGGTATACCATCCCACAAGTCCAGGAAGGAATGAGGCCACACAGCTGAAGGGATGCGAGGAAATGAGAGCACAAAGAGGCCAAATTTTTTGAAAAGGAAGCCTGACTCTTATGGCCTCCTATGCTCAAAAATCATTGCATCGCAAGGTGTCAGATGATTTACCCTAGAGAAAAAATTTAAATTTTTAAAATTAACTTAGTGGCTCTAGGGTTACCCTTGAAAAGCTTACAGCTTTTACTGCGGGTTAAAATAAAAGCTGTGTGAGCAAAACCTACTGTATTTGCCCATGTCTAAAGACTTAAAAAGAGCAGTGATTTATGCAAGAGTTTCGACTCTAGATCAAAAAACAATTCCTTATCAAGTGAGCGAACTTAAGACTTATTTAAAAAATAGAGGCTGGAGTTGTGAGTCAGTTTTTAAAGAAATCGGATCTGGTGTTAAAAAATTACCTAAGAGGGAAGAGGTCCTTGATCTTGCTAGAAAAAGAAAAATAGACGTCATTCTTGTTTGGAAGCTCGATCGTTGGGGAAGATCCCTTAAAGATGTAACAAATACTTTAAGTGAACTCCAGGAATTAAATGTGGGATTTGTCTCGCTTACTGAAGCACTAGATTTTACAACGGCTACAGGAAGAGCCATGGCAGGGTTACTTTCGGTGTTTTCAGAGTTTGAAAGAGATCTTTTAAGAGAGAGGATCAGGGCGGGCCTTGATTTGGCTAAAAAGAAGGGCGTTAGAATAGGACGGCCGCCAATATCTAAATCTAAAAAACAAAAGGTAATCCGTCTTTTTGATAAAGGATTATCTAAAAGTGAAATTGGACGAAGATGTGGCATTGACCGGAGATCAGTAGGGAGAATAATCTTCAGCTAAACTGAAGTCAAAATTGAGATA
>JAURDE010000048.1 GCA_030828105.1 Bdellovibrionota bacterium
TTCTTTATCTCCAACCATAACCCAATCATCTATAACGTCGAAGTCGTAGTTTCCTGGTATGAAGTCTTCTCCAATTCCTTCCAAGACATATGGTCTGGCTTCTCCCATTTCACCAGTTCTTGCGTAATGGGCAACAATACTACCTTCACAGTCAACACCTACAACCTTCACCTCAGGCATGACACTTTTTAGATATCGTCCAGTCCCACTAATAGTTCCACCGGTACCAACACCGGCCATAAAAACGTCAAAGTCTCCACCGGTTTGTTCAAAGATCTCTGGCCCCGTCGTTTCAAAGTGAGTTTGAGAGTTATGTAAATTTTCGTATTGATTAACGTAATAAGAATTAGGGATAGTTTCAGCAAGCCGGGCAGAAACACTATAGTAGGATCTTGGATCTTCAGGTTCAACGTTGGTAGGGCATACAATAACCTTGGCACCAAAGGCCCTTAAGTTATTAATCTTTTCTTGTGATTGTTTATCAGCAAGAACAAATATACATTTATAGCCATTGACTGCGGCCCACATGGCCAGTCCCACGCCTGTGTTACCGGAAGTACCTTCAATGATGGTTCCGCCAGGTTTAAGTTTTCCTTCTTTAATTGCTTTATCAAGAATAAATTTTCCTATTCTTTCCTTAATGGATCCTCCTGGGTTCATGAATTCTAATTTTACGTAGATTTCAGACTCAACTTCTGAGGAGATTTTATTAAGTTTAACAATTGGAGTATTACCGATGGCCTCCAAAACATTGGGTTTTGCGCCTTTCATCATAATTTATTCCTTAGTTACTAAATAGAGGTATTTTCCCAGCTTTCGGATAGTTTTAGGACATGCTCTGTCGGACTGTCACTTAAAATCTCTTCAAAT
Source organism: Bdellovibrionota bacterium (assembly GCA_030828105.1). Taxonomy (GTDB): domain Bacteria; phylum Bdellovibrionota; class Bacteriovoracia; order Bacteriovoracales; family Bacteriovoracaceae; genus JAURDE01. The sequence continues at coordinate 871 of JAURDE010000048.1, forward strand.
TCAAGAATTCGACTAAAATTTTCTTTTGAGAATTCTTTAATTTTTCTTTCTCTATAGCTCATGGACTCTTTTAATGATTTTGTGAGTTCAGAGTTGGGATTCCACTGTTCGATTTGCTGTTGTAGGGTTTTGTTAATGATAAGGTAATTGTCGTAGTGCATAAAGTGAATGGCTTGATCCTTCAATTCCCCTGCTTGAGTGATCTTTTGTTGGTCCACAGAGGTCACTAGAAACCAGTTAGAAAAACTTTGTATTTTAAGCCTTTCTTCTAATTCTAAACCTTCAAGAAAATATTCTCGGTTTTGATAAAGAGCAGAGACGGCATCAATGAACTCTTCAACAAAAGCTTGCCCCGTAACCTTATCAAGGTAGCCCAATAACTTTTTTACTCCCTTAGTAACTATGCTACCAATTAACTTTTTTGAGAGTGTTTGAGTACGACTACCTTCGAAGCTTTTACCGAGGTACTTAAAAAGGTCTAAAAAGCTTTTATCAAAAAAATGGTTAATCTTTTGAGCTGCTTCTAAAAAGTCTATAAAGTGTTTTCCTGGGGGAGTATCTAGAACGATGGTGTCATATTTTTGGGTTTTAATCCTCTGATTGACTTCTATCATGGCCATGATTTCATTCATTCCCCCATAGGGTCTAGAGAGCGTTTTAATAATTGGGTTTTTAAGAAGCTCCCCTTTGGATGAGGTTTTTATCATCCTCGCGATAGTGGCCGAAGGTGACATAAGCATGGCCTCAAATTCAAAAGGAGTTGAAGAGCCGATATTTTCATGAGTTACTTTTTCTGGATTTCCGGCCATTTGATCATTTAATCCAAAGACCTCCTTCAGTCTTTGAGAAGGATCAATTGTTATAAGAAGAACCTTCTTACCTTTTTTGGCCAGATAAATGGCCCTAGATGATGCTGTGGTTGTTTTACCAACTCCACCAGTACCACAGAAAATTTCAATAGGTTTGGCCTTTATCATACCAACCCCTTGATGTAGCTCTGAAGACTTAGTATTAATTTTTTTTCATCAAGGGATGAAAAGTGAGGAATTTTAATCATTTCATCTATGCTAGGAAGATTTTGTAGAAGTTGTTTCTCATTTTTAATTTTTTCCACAAGAAACGGTGGCAAATCTTCTTTTTGTAATTCAGGGATAAGACTTAGAGAGTCATTAATAAGGAGCTCAGATCCCTTTATATTTCGATCTTCTAATTTATCACTAAGTTCTTTGCCCTCACTTAGTGATAACTGATGAGGAAGGCAAACAATAAGAGTTTTAAGAAAGCTTGTGGAGCTTAAGCATTGTTCCATTTTATTTATATCTTGAACTAAAATACCGGAGCCAAAAATTTCTCTGAAGTTAGAAGGAACTTCGAATGTGGTAAGGAGATGGCCAGAGCTAGGAGAGTCAACAACGATTGTAAGAGAAGGATCATTTCTTAACCGATCAATGATGTGCCCAAGATAGATCATATATCCTAGCCCAGGTATCATATTAAATAGGCCAATAAAAAAGGGTGTTTTCATTACCCATCTAGCAACAGTTTCGCTTCCAAGCTTTCTTGCGATATAGATTGTTGCACTTTCTTCTAAGGTTGAATTCCATGTAGGAATTTCTAGGTCACTACAAACCCTATCATGTGCTTCTTGATCATAGCTATTATGAAGAACTTTGTGCCCTTGATCTTTGAGGTATTTGGCAAGGGCCAATGAAATGAGGGTTTTTCCAACGCCTCCTTTTCCTGTAACTACATATAATCTTTTATTAGGATTCACTTAGAATGTATAAAAACCAGTTAACATAAGTTTATAATAAGAACCTTCCACTTCAGGGTCCATATCTTGTTTAACATCAAATGGATTATGGAAATGAAAGAGAACACCAGTGGCAAAATGTTTATTTAATCTTAACTCGGCCCCACCCCCAAAGTGATATCCAAAAACAGTTTTCTTTTCTGATTCTTTCAGACTTCCTTGGATAATGCGCTTTACAGTGGGTTGGTAAAATCCGAATCCACCAAAAACTACAGGTGCGAAGTTATCAAAACTAAATAGTTTGGCCTTTAGGGCAGGAGCGATGCCAAGAAGGCCCACTTCCTTATTGCTTTTTTTATGAGTGCTGTAGTGGAAGTTAATGAGTAAATCAAAAGAGTGACTGGCAGAATAATTATAGTAGAGATCAGGAGTAATTCGGGAATCGCCATTATCGTCGAAATCATTGGTCAAGAATGTTTGGCCAATTCCTATACCAATGGAGTGTGAGTTAATCCCGTGTTCGAAGGTCGTTTTTTGTGGAATACTATCTTTAATATCTTTGGCAGTTTTGCCTGACGTTAATTTCTCAATCGTTTTAGCATGACAAAAAAAGCCACTTACAAGGGCCATCAATACGATAGCTCTTTTAAGTGGCTTTGATATATTTAGGGATCCGTTATCTATTTTGGTACTCATCCCTTACAAGGATAACCTCAATTAATTCAAAGTGCTAGTAGTATCCATTGTAGAAGTGGTCATTTCATTGTTGCTCATGAAAGGCTTGAACTCTTCTTTCACGGGAGCTTCTTCTTCAACACCTTCTAGAGATCTGATATATCCAGTAAAAGTTCCGGCATTTCCTCTAATAACTCTTTTTAGAAGACCAACATCACCAGATTTATCTGACTTTCTTTCTTGGTCAAAAAGAAGTTGAATTTGAGTCATGTAGGTTATGTCATTTTTAGTTTTGTTATCAATAACTTGAATTTCGTGCCCTTCTCTAATGATTTGAGCGATTTCTTCAAGAGTTACATAGCAGCTTTGATGTGTGTCATAAAGCTTTCTGTTTTGGTACCTTTTAATGATTCTTACGTCACCATTCATAAAATTCCCCTAATTTAAAAATTTACAATAAGTTAAATTAACTGAACTTACATAGCATTAAATTTTGTAAAAATAATGCCTCGTGTAAAGTTTTCAACAGCTTGGAGTTGCCTTATAAGTAGTTGAAAACTCTAAAAAGCCCAATTATTTGTGCCTATCAAACAATTAACACGCAATGAATTAGCAGTTTTTCATGGTGCATGTCAACCAACTTTCAGCCAAATACCCCCTAAAACAAGGGTTAAGCAAAAAAGTCAGATATAATTAGGCAGTGCGATACATTTTCGGGGGAAGTCTTGGAGGGATCTCGGCCAGAATTGCCACTAGGTCCATACTAATGGGCCCATGTTAATGATTCTTGTTTAAAGTTCGATCCGTAGAGTGTTGTCGGGGGAGAGCTTTTTGAAGACCTTGCTTTTATATTTTTTAACCTTTCATCTACTTGTTTCTTGTTCTTCTCAAGTTACAAAGCAGAAAAATGATTCTTATGCTCCAAATATCGAGAAAAAGAGCGTGATCAAGGAGTTTGATTTTGAGGAATTCAAAAAACAAACTCTACAAAAGCTTGAAGAGGCCAAAAGAGAAGGTACTCAAAAAATTAGATTCATTTCTGATGAAATGTTTTTTAAGGCCATGGATGCCTCAATGAGAGGTAAGATAAATCTAAGCTCTTGGCTATTTGGACAATTGTATCATCTCTATCCAGAAGACGATTACCTGGCCTCAAAATATGCAATTGAACTTCTTAGAGGTGGTGAGTCTAATAATTCCATTAAGCTGCTTGAAAAAATATTTAGTAAATCAGAGGGTAAGAATTTTAAAATAGGCCTATTATTAGCAGGGCTTTATACCAGCCTTGATCAAAGTGAACAGGCCATTAAAACTTATGAAAAACTAGTTAAATACAACCAAGATCAGGAATCGTGTGTATTTTTGGTTCAAGCCTATAGAGAGGAAAAAAAGCTGTCCAAGGCGATGGATACCATTAAAAAATGTGAGAAGAAATTTAAAGAAAGTGAGCTTTTAACATACCAAAAAGGAAGAATTGAAATTTCAAAAGGAAATATTCAAAAAGGTAAAAAGTACTTTAGTGAATCTCTTAAAATAAACCCACAGTTTACTCAAGCTGCCTTAAGCCTAGGAATTGTCAATGAAACGGACGGAAAATATAAAAAGGCCATTTCAATATATGAAGATTTCTTAAATGAATGGCCGGATAATAAAAAAATTCTTTATAGAATTGTTAAGGTTTTATTTACGGTAGAAGATTATGAAAAGGTCATACCATATTTAGAAACATTAACATCTTTAGAACCGGAAGATTATAACCTTAAATTAAGGCTTGGAGTTTTGTATACAGACTCACAAAAATATGAGTCGGCCATCAGTTTATTTAAAGAGATTCTGCAGAAGATACCTGATTCTGATAGAGTTTTATATTACTTAGGTGCACTTTATGGCCAAAATGAGCAAGAAGAGAAATCAATAGAATATTTTTCTAAGATTAACCCATCAAGTAAATTGTTTAATGAAAGTAACTTACAGATTGCAAGAATTCTTAATAAAAGGGCCTTGGAAAATGATGAGAACTTTTCTGCTTTAAAGTCATTTATCAAAACTCGGGAAAAACAATCAGATGAGCTTAATCTCGAACTTAACTTAATTCTGGTGAATCATTTTGAAGAGAAGAGCTTCTTTAACCAGGCCATTAGTTTATTAGAGTCATTAAAAGTAAATAAGCTTTATCAAGAAGATCATGATTACTACCTAGCGTCGTTATTGGAAAAGGATAAGCGCTCAAAAGAGGCCAAAGAGGTGATTGAGGCGCTTTTGGTTAAAAACCCTGATAATCCCCACGCTCTTAATTTTTTAGGCTATACCTTGCTGGAAAAAGGTGAAGAGCTTGATTTGGCCTTTAAGTATATTAGTAAGGCAGTAAGTCTAAGACCAAACGATGGTTATATAAGAGATTCGTTAGGTTGGTACTATTATAAGATTGGTGAGATTAAAAAGGCCTACAAAGAAATCAAAAAGGCCTGGTCCTTACTTAAAGATAATGTTGTCATCACTAAGCATCTTGCCATTGTCTATCAAGAAATGAAAAAATTTGATAAAGCTCAAAGATATTTTGTTCTGGCACTAGAAAATGCCAGAGTTGAAAAAGAAAGGTTAGACGTATTAGAGGCCATGGAAAACCTACAAAGACTTCAAAACTTAAGGCCTTCGGGAAGGTTACCGGCCTCTCGTTAATCCTTTTTTCTAGCTCATGTTCCCACTTTAAATCTAAAACTAATACCGTCCCAGATGAAATTTCAAAAATTTGCTTGAACTCAGAAGGAAAGGGAAGAGTGGCCAGAAAAAAAAGTGGAGCAAGCTTTAGTTATGAGTCTAAATACACTCTTCAAAGCTGGGATTTAGGTCTTTATTTTCCAGGAAAAGAAAAACTGATTCGCCTAGTAAAGAAAGAAAACGGACAATACGATGTGTTAAAACATGGCTCTTTTCCTGCCAAATATAAGAAAGAGCTTCAAAAACTCTTGAGCTTTCTTGAAAAGGCCAAAACGGGTAAGCTTTCTTGTCATATTAAGGCCCAAAACCAGTTTTATGAAGGAAGTTGCTCTGGAACACCTGTTGTTGGTAAATTAGGACATAGTTTTCAGGCCCGATTATCCCAAAATCCTCTTGTTTATTTAAAAGTATCAGGATTATCTGATTTCTTTTTCAAAAAAATAAGCTTATCGATTGGTAAGAGCTCTCTTTATTCAAACGCGGAGTTCCAGTTAGATCTTTATGTTGATCAATGCTCTAAGTTAAAATTGGAAAAGTAGCCTTTATTGTGTATAAGGCAATTCGATGTAAACTTGCACACGGAGCTTTTCAAAATGAAAACTATCTATTTAGTCCTACTTTCAACACTATTATTTTCTTGTACTAAGAAAAAAGATATCAACTCAAAAATTTTAAACTTGGCCGTAACCGCCGAGATCAAAGGAATGGATCCCATATATGCAAGTGATGTCTACTCGGGAAATGAAATCGCTCGAGTTTATGAAGGTCTATACGAATACCATTATTTAAAAAGACCATATACGCTTGTACCAAACCTTGCTGAATCACAACCTGAAGTTTCTCAAGATGGCCTAACTTACAAAATTAAAATTAAAAAAGGCGTGATGTTTCATGATGATGCCGCTTTTCCTAACGGAAAAGGAAGAGAACTTGTTGCTAGTGACTTTGTTTATTCGATTATGAGATTAGCAGATCCAAAATTACAAGGACTAGGATGGTGGGTTCTTCAAGGCAAAGTTGAAGGTCTTGATGATTGGAGAGAGAAATACTCTAAAACCGATAAAGTAGATTACAATGATAAAATCGAAGGTCTTCAAGCCTTAGATAAATATACAATTCAGTTTAAGCTGGTAAAACCTTTTCCTCAATTTCTCTATTCTCTTGCCATGCCTTTTACCTACGTTGTAGCAAGAGAAGTCGTTGAAAAATATGGAAAGGAGTTTATAAACCATCCAGTAGGGACTGGGCCTTTTATCCTTCCAGAGTTTAAGCAAAGTAACAAAATTGTTTATAAGAAAAATCCTAATTATAGAAAGGTATTCTTTCCAAAAGAAGCTTCAGAAGAATTTGAAAATTACCTTGTGGATGCTGGTAAGCAATTACCATTAGTAGATGAAATAATCGTCAATATAATGAAAGAGGAACAACCAAGATGGTTATCTTTTAGTAAAGGAAAATTGGACTATATTTCAATTCCTAAAGATAATTTTGAATCAGTTATAACCCCAGATAAGGGACTTGTTGATGATTTTCAGAAAAAAGGTGTTAGCCTCATTAGAAGTACAGGGCTAGATCTTGCTTATATCGCTTTTAACCACGATCTTGATCTGTTTAAAAATGTAAAGCTTAGAAGGGCCCTGTCTCTGGCCTATAATCCACAAGCAAGTAATAAATTATTTTATAATGACACGGCAACTCCTGCTCAATCTATTGTTCCTCCTGGAATTGCTGGACACATACCAGGTTTAATGAACCCATATATGGGTCAAAACATAGAGAAAGCAAAAGAACTTCTAAGTGAAGCGGGTTACCCTAATGGAAAAGGGTTACCGGAGATTACTTATGACTGCCCTGCAAACACAACTTCAAGGCAAATGGGGGAGTTTTTCAAAAAACAGATGGCATTAATAGGCGTTAATGTAAAAGTTGTTACAAACCCATGGCCTCAACTACAGGCAAAAATTAATAATAGACAAGTGATGCTTTTTGGAATTGGTTGGGGCGCAGATTATCCAGATGCGGAAAATTTCCTTCAACTCCTATATGGACCGAACAAGTCTCCTGGTGCCAATGGTTCAGGCTATGACAACCCTATCTTTAATAGACTTTATAAGTCCGCTTCAACTTTACAAGATTCTCCTGAAAGAACGGCCCTCTATGAAAAAATGAATAGAATGGCGATGGAAGAGGTACCTGTTATATTTGGTATGCATAGACAAAACTTTATTCTTCATAATGGATGGTTAAAAAACTACATTGCCTCTGACTTCGACTGGGGACATGCGAAATACCTAAATGTTGATATTAATAAGAAAAAGGAATTGTTGAAGAAATTGTAAATCTTCAATAAAAAATAAAAATTCATGAATATATATGCCTACATAGTCAGAAGACTACTTTATGTGATTCCTATCCTACTAGGAGTCTGTGCTATTATCTTTATTCTTTTTAATGTCGTCTCTCCAGACCCAACTCTAATTATGCTAGGTAAACATGCCTCTGTTGAGCAAATGGAATCTCTTAGAAGAGAGTTAGGACTAGATCGACCTTATTACGTTCAATATTTGGATATCGTGAAGTCGGCCTTCACTTTTGACTTTGGTAGAAGTTGGTCTACTAAACAAGAGATAAGCTCAATGATAGCCAATGGTGCGGTACCAAGTTTAACACTAACGCTGCCGGCATTCTTTTTGGCAACGTTAGTCTCAATATCGATTTCATTACTTGTTGCTTTTTTTCGTGGAAAATTTTTTGATAAATTTATCGTTTTTGTCTGTGTAGCATTTATGAGCATCTCTTCATTGGCCTATATTATTTTTGGACAATGGTTTTTTGCTTATAAGCTGGGTTGGTTTGAAATATCTGGTTATGAACACGGATTTCCTTATTTTATACCTTACGTAATTCTTCCAATAATTATTTGGATTATTTTAAGTGTAGGTCCAGATGTTAGGTTTTATCGAACTGTTATGCTCGATGAAGTTTACCAGGACTATGTCAGAACTGCTAAGTCGAAAGGGTTAAGCGATAAGATAATCTTGTTTAAACACGTTCTTAAAAACGCCATGATTCCTATTATTACTTATGTGGTTATTCAAATTCCTTTTTTAATTTTAGGAACTCTTTTACTTGAAAGCTTTTTTAGTATTCCGGGTTTAGGGAGTATGACTCTTAATGCTGTCAATTCTCTTGATTTTCCTGTCATAAAGGCCGTTACAGTACTTTCTGCCGTGGCCTATATTATCTTTTCTGTTATCACCGATGTTCTTTACACTATCGTTGATCCCAGAGTAAGGCTCAATTAAGGATTGGTAGATGGAAAATGTAGTTGCTTCAATTGATACGGACAAAAACGAAAAATCAAAGTCTTTATGGGGCCACGCCTGGACCCAGCTTTCAAACGACAAAATGGCCTTAACGGCAACGGTTATTGTTGGGGTCTATCTGCTGGTTGCCTTATTATCTTTTATGGGGGTTATAGCAAATGAGTGGTCGGCAGAGATAGGGCCAAGTTACGCTCCACCTTCAGCAGATTATCTTTTTGGCCTAGATATTTTTGGAAGAAGTGTTTTACTTAAAACAATTAAAGGTGCTGAGATTGCGATGTCTATTGGCTTTGTTACATCTATGATTTCAGTTTTTATAGGAACTCTATTAGGAGCAGTGTCAGGCTATTATGGAGGAAAAATTGATGAGTTTATTGTGTGGTTTTATACCTCATTCTCATCGATTCCTAGTATCATGATGCTAATGGCAATCACCCTTATTTTAGGTAAAGGTGTAACCTCTGTTTATATTGCTCTTGGCTTAACGGGTTGGGTATCTCTATGTCGACTTATTAGAGGTGAGGTGATCCGGCATAAAAATAGAGATTACGTTCATGCGGTTTCTTCTCTTGGGGGCTCCAATTTGAGAATCCTTTTTAAGCATATTCTTCCTAATGTTACACATATAATGATCATCAATTTCTCTCTTCAATTTCAAATTGCTATTAAATCCGAAGTTATTCTTTCTTATTTAGGTTTAGGAGTACAGGGAAGGCCTAGTTGGGGAACGATGATTGATGACTCCAAATTAGAGTTGGCCAGAGGGGTTTGGTGGCAGCTTGGTTCGGCGACAGTTGCCATGCTTATTGTGGTATTGGCCTTTAATATTTTAGGAGATGCTTTAAGGGATGCCCTTGATCCTAAACTTAAAGGTAAATCTTAGCTCCGAGTCAAATCCTAAAAATGCTTGCCATTTTACTGGTCAAGCAGTAAAAAGACATTTCTTACGGTGCGCCCAGGTGGTGAAATTGGTATACACGCTAGACTTAGGATCTAGTGCCGTCAGGCGTGGAGGTTCAAGTCCTCTCCTGGGCACCATTATTACATACATTTATTTTCCTATAACCCAACTTTCGTTATTACCTTTACAGAATGTGACGACGCTTTCAATTATTTTATTATCTTTTTCAAAGACATTCATCTTAAGAATTCTACAGCGCTTTTTAATATCTTTTTTAATGATTTTTATATCACCTCTTCGGCCAGTGGCCTTATTTATCCAAAATTCTAGTGTGTTTAATTTATCTTTTTTAAGAGCACGAAAACTTGCTTCTTCCAGTTCTTTTTTATCAGATGTGCTTAACTTTTTTCCCTCATCTCCAAAAATGTCAATGATTGATTCTCCTAGATCCCCAACAAGGCTAAAGGGAGTTTTAACTATCCCTTTGATGAATCCTGAAAAAATTCCCTGAGAGGTATCATCTCCAACAGTTCTAGCGTCAGCAACGATTTTTTCGGCCCTATCAAGATACAGTGGTATTTCTCTTCTCGTTGAACCAATTTCACTAATGATTTTAGGAATAAGGGGACGTGTATTTTTAAACTCTTCAGTGGCCTTATTAATGGCCCTGGTAGCATCATCAGCGGTTTTTAAAATACTTGGAATTTGTTTTCTTGTCTCGGATATTTCGTTGACTACTATGGGAATCGTTTCGTGAACTCTTCTAATTTCAGTAATAAGAGACCCTAAATCTAAATTCTTATCTAAGGCCTTTTCAATTAATGGTCTGATTACATTAACGGTCTTATTGATTTCAAAGGAAATATAAAATAAAGAGCATGCTAATAATGTAATGCTTATAGAAAGTATTATTGTGGGAGTTTTTGATTTCCAACTCATCTTATCTTTAAGCTTATACTAGTAATGGATTTTAACAAAGCAGAGGATTAATGTATTAAATATAAATTATTGAAAAAGAGGGTATGATTTTGCTGCTTTTACTTAGTTTTTTTTCTATATAATAATATGAAGGCTTATTATGAAAATAAATGAGGTAAGGCTTTATTAAGAATAACTTAAGGGATAGTTACGATATTATTATTGCTGGAAGTGGATTGGCGGGAAGTCTGGCAGCTTTAGTATGCTCCCAATTAAAGTTAAAAGTATTAGTTGTTGAAATTTCAAAACACCCTAGGTTTGCAATAGGAGAGTCTACTGTTCCTACAACAACTGCTATTATAGACGCAATTTCAAAAAAATATAATATTCCTGAACTTAAGAACTTAACAAGATATTGCACCAAAAACCGGCCAAGAATTTTTGATGGAAAAGATTATCCTAAAATGGGGTTTTGGTTTGGCCTTCATAAAGAAGGCGAATTTTTAAATGTAAATGATGAACTCCTATTTGAGGCCTTAGATTATCCATTAGGTCCAGATGTACATATCAAAAGAGAAGAATTAGATATGTATCTTAATAGCTTATACCCTAAATATGGAATAGATTACGTAGATAATGCGAAAATATTTAATCATATTTATGATTGTAAAAATCAAATAGGGCAAGTCTCTCTTAAAATAAAGGCCATAGAGGAGGTAAAAAAGATTTCTACAAGATTAGTCTTGGATTGTACTGGCCACAGCGCTCATTTTGCTAGAGAGCAAGATTTATTGGAACAAAAGGTAACGAGTCTTCATACAAATACGAGGGGTATTTATGCTCATTTTGAATCATCTTGTATTGATAGTCTTGAAAATGTAATGGGAGGGCCTAACCCATTTTTTCGAATCAAACGAGATTATACGACTATGCATCACTGCTTTAACGGAGGGTGGTTTTGGGTTATCCCTTTTGATGACGGAAATATAAGTATTGGATTAGTTTTAGATAATAATATTAATCCTCCAGATTTAAAACTTTCACCAGAAGAGGAATTTTTCAAATATATTTCTAAATTTCCAACTGTTAAAAAACATATAGCTAAGGCCAGAAGGACCACTAAATTTGTAAGAAAATCACGGCTGCAGATGTATTCGAAAAAAATATTCTCTAATGGAGTGGTATTATCTCCCCACTCGGCAGTTTTTGTGGACCCTTTATTTTCTTCAGGGATTTTAATAAGTGCTGACTATATATATCATCTTGGTGACGTTATTAATAAATGCTTTAAGAGTAATAATTTTGGCCAAGAAAACTTTGAAGAGTTATCTAAAATATTTTATCGAAATGTTAAGCATATAGATAGGATTGTTGATAGCAGTTTAAAGTCATTTGGTGATAGAAGAGTTTTTGGGCAGGTCTTTCGGACATGGGCCCTTGGTTCAATTATACATATGTTTTTATTTAATTATATAAGAACAGACCAAATAGATAGTAAGTCTACAGGTTTATATGGTTCTCACTATGAGAAATTTTATAATTGTGTTAAAAAAATACATGAAACTATATGTAAGTTTCCAATAAATATAGATACGGCAAAAGAGCTTCATTTCATCTTATCGGAGTATAGCTTATCTTCTCAATGCAATAAATATGCTGCCAAATTTGAAGATCCAGAAAGTGAATTACCTTATTTGTTTACATATAAAGTTAACAATAGCAAAGCGGTCTTAAATCTTGTTTATAAACACCTATTTTCCAATATGAATTTATTTGATAAAGCAAGATTTTTGAAAAGAACGATAACAATGCATACTCTTCCTATACTACAAAATTATCTTACGCGATGGTTCTCTAATAAGTATTTTTTAAAAAGACTAAAAAATATTAGCCGAGCAAAACATGATTGGTACTCGACTACAGATATGAAATAATATAGGCCAGTGGTCACCTACCTCCTCTAATTTATAAAACGAAAATGATGGGCCTCTCCTTAGGTAAGCTTTTCCGTCTATTTATTTATAGATCTAAAAGATAAAATATAACTATCAACAGAAAATAAAGGTCATGAAATAAATGTTGAAATTATTAGGATAAACTTAATGAAGAGTATTTTTAAATTTTAAAATGAAAAGAATATGATTTGGAAGATCTTTATACTAATTTTTCCCTTGGGCCTATCGGCCGACCAGTTTTACTTTTCTGATCTTAATAAGGGTGGAGATTATATCGTAGCAAGCAATGAAGGCGTTTTACTCAACGGCCGCATCGTCCTTAGAAAAAAACTAGGCCCAGAAACAAAAGTTAAAATCAATGACAGTGGTGACTGGATTATGGGCCATAGTGATGGCGTTTATCTTAATGGAATTAAAGTTTTAGAAAGATCTAAAATTTCTCAGTATTTTGATATTGACCTTAATGATTTCGGTGGTTGGATCATTTGTGGCCCAAAAGGTATCATTATAAATGGAGTATTGAATACTCGGTCAATGGGTATTGGAGCAAATCCTACCTGTAGAATTAATGAACAGGGACAATGGATAGTATCAAGTAATAAAGGTCTATTTATATCTGAATAGATTTTTGCAAAGCAACAAGACAACTTAAGCACCCAGAATTATCATGCGCCTTTCTGGGAGTATTGAAGTGAATGAATTTAATGATGGGACGCAGCTAGAGCGAAGCCTCGGGCCTTTAATGTTATGGGGACTGGGAGTTGGTTATGTTATTTCAGGAATGTATTTTGGCTGGAACTTAGGACTTCCAGAAGGCGGAGTCCTCGGTATGGCCATCGCCACTGTCTTTGTTATCATTATGTATTTAACTTTTACATTTAGTTATACTGAATTGGCCTGTTCCATACCTAAAGCAGGGGGAGCATTTGATTACGCTCAAAAAGCATTTGGGCCTCGAATAGGTTTTTTGGCGGGAATGGCACAAAATATAGAGTTTATTTTTGCTCCACCGGCCATTGCTTTTGCTATAGCGGCCTATCTCGATACTTTTACAACTGGTAATACAATTCTTCCTATAGCAATTGGTTCCTATCTCATTTTTACTTTTATCAATATTAGAGGAGTAAAAATCGCTGCAAGCTTTGAGCTGATTATTACTATTATTGCGATTTTGGAGTTACTCCTTTTTTCAGGAATTACTCTTCCTCATTTTAGCTATGAGAAGTTTTCATTGAACCCTCTACCAAATGGAGTAAGTGGAATATTTGCGGCCATACCTTTTGCCATATGGTTTTTCCTGGCCATTGAAGGGGTTGCCAATGTGGCCGAGGAAACAAAAGATCCACAAAGAAATATATCAATTGGTTTTGGTTCTGCGATATTAACTCTCGTTGCTCTATGTATTCTTACCTTTATATCGGCAACCGGAGTAGCGGGATGGGAGGCCATCGTTTATAAGCAAGCTGGGGGCGCCGCCCTTGATACACCTTTGCCTTTGGCCCTATCAAAAATAGTAGGCGAAAACTCATGGCTTATGCATCTTCTTGTGTCGGTGGGTATCTTTGGTTTAGTGGCCTCGTTTCATGGAATTATTCTTGCGGCAGGAAGGTCTACCTATGAGTTTGGAAAGGTCGGTTACTTTCCCAAAGCACTAGGAACAACTCATACTAAATATAAAACACCCGCCCTAGCTCTTATTTTTAATATGCTTATTGGTATTATTGCTCTATTTACGGGGAAAACGTCAGAGATTATTACCATGGCCTGTTTTGGTGCTCTTACTCTTTATATGATATCAATGATATCATTTTTTAAATTAAGAAAGGATTTTCCTCAGTTAGAAAGACCTTACAAAGTTCCTTTCTATCCTTACTTTCCATTAGTCGCTTTGGTGTTTTCTACGATTGCGTTGGTGTCTATGACGTTTAATAATACTAAAGTTGCTTTTATTTATTTTTCTCTTTTGGGTGGTTCATATTTAGTTTTTCTTGTGATGAATCGATTACAAGAAAAAAGGAGTTTAAGTGGTGCATAAAAGTAAAGAAGAAATTCTAAAGGAAATTTTTCATGGGGCCCATAATAAGGTTAAGCTTGCGGTTACAGATATAGATGGGGTTCTAAGGGGAAAATATATTCACCTTAAAAAATTTGAATCTATCTATGAGTCTGATTTTGGATTTTGTGATGTTATATTTGGATGGGACTCTGCAGATCTTTGCTATGAAAATACAAATGAATCGGCCCTAACTGGCTGGCATACGGGCTTCCCGGACACACCTTGTGTGGTGGACTTTGAAAGCTTTAGAAAAATTCCTTGGGATCATGATGTTCCTTTTTTCTTGGCCGATGCCAGAGATAAAGATGGAAACGCTCATCCTCTTTGTCCAAGATCTCTATTAAAAAGGATAAGAACACGTTCAAGAGACATGGGGTACGAACCTGCCTTTTCTCAAGAGTTTGAATGGTTTAATTTTAGAGAAACCTCGCAAGAACTTCATGAGAAGGATTTTAGAAACCCCAATCCTATTACCAAGGGAATGTTTGGTTATTCATTAACAAGGGCCCATCAGAATAGTGAGTTTTTTAATGATTTATTTAATTCTCTAGATAAATTTCGTGTACCTTTAGAGGGCCTTCATACAGAAACAGGGCCTGGAGTTTATGAAGCGGCCATCCTTTACGGGGAAATTGTCGAGGCGGCAGACCGGGCCGTTCTTTTTAAGCAAAGTGCTAAAGATATCGGTCATAAGTATGGGATCATGCCAACCTTTATGGCAAAGTGGAACCCAAATCTCCCAGGATGCAGTGGTCATATTCATCAAAGTCTTTGGGAAAAAAATAAGAATATCTTTTTTGATGAAAAAGACTCACATAAAATGTCAGCTTTAATGAAGAGTTATATGGCCGGTATCTTGAAGCTTCTACCTGAGCTTCTTCCACTGTATGCGCCAACCATTAATAGCTTTAAAAGATTGGTTGAAGGAATGTGGGCACCAACAACCTTAACTTGGGGAGCAGACAATAGGACATGCGCTCTAAGGGCCATACCAGGTTCAAATAAATCTACAAGAGTTGAAATGAGAGTGACAGGATCTGATACAAACTCCTATTTGGCCATGGCAGCCGTTCTTGCTTCTGGTCTTTATGGAATAAAAAATAACCTCTCATTACAGGAACAAACTAAAGGAAATGGATATGAGGACTTTCGCTTTGGAAAATTACCTCCTAACCTCCAAGTAGCTTCAGAAAAAATGAGAGATTCTAAAGTGGCCAATGATCTTTTAGGTGAAAAATTTGTGCAACATTTTGCTAATACGAGATTATGGGAGTGTCAGCAATACGCTAAGGCCGTCACAGATTGGGAACTAAAAAGATATTTTGAGATTATTTGATAAGGATTTATAAATGAAAATTGGTGAAAATATTGTTCAATATAATTTTCCTACAGTCATTCGTTTTGGAAAAGGGGCCAGTGATGAAATAGGCCCTCATCTTTTATCTGTCGGGAAAAAAAGAGCTCTTATCGTCTCTGATCCTGGATTAACTGGTCTTAGTCTATTTGAGAAAATCATGAGTAAGATTTCTCAGCAAAAGCTAGAGGGGATCGTTTTTAGTAGTATCGATAAAAACCCTATTGAAAAAAATGTTTTGGACGGAGTTGAAGCATATAAGCAACAGGACTGTGATTGTATTATTGGCCTAGGAGGAGGAGCCTCTATGGATGTTGCCCGGGCCATTGCTCTTAAAGTCAATCATGATCGTGATCTTTTTGATTTTGACGACTCTAAGGGTGGGGATAAATATGTTGTTAATGATATTCCTTACTTTGTTACAGTTCCGACAACGAGTGGAACAGGTAGTGAAGTAGGACGAAGTACTGTTATATCTGATGATATAACCAAGCAAAAGAAAGTCCTTTTTTCGCCAGAGTTGATGGCCAAAAGAGTTTTTGCTGACCCTGAACTTACGATGGAGTTACCTAGCTTCATTACAGCAGCAACAGGGATGGACGCTTTATCTCACAATCTAGAAGCTTATTTTTCTAAGGGATTTTCGCCAATGTGTGATGGGATTGCCTTAGAGGGTATTAGATTAATTTTTGATTCGATAGAAAAGGCAAGCTCTTCTGCTGACCTTGAATCTCGTAGTAAAATGATGATGGCCGCTCTCATGGGGGCCACGGCCTTTCAAAAGGGCCTAGGAATAGTTCATTCAATGGCCCATCCTTTATCAACTCTTTATGATACACATCATGGCCTTGCTAATGCTCTTATGCTTAGATATGGAGTTGAGTTTAATGCAAATGCCTGTGAAGACAGGATAAGAAATATTTGTCAGTTAATTGGAATTGAACCTTCGGTTGATTGCTTTCTTTCTCATCTTGAAAGCTTAAATAAAAGTTTGGATATGCCCTTAAACTTCAAAGAAGCAGGAATTATCGATCCGGATATTGATCAATTATCTAAGCTTGCCTTAGAAGATGCTTGTCATCAATGTAATCCCATCTCAGTAACTCTGGAAGACTTTAAATCAATTTATACAAAGGCGTTGGGATGATTAAAATAGGTGTAACCTCATGCTTTTTTTATCCAGATGCTGAACGAAAGGTTTATGGTAAAAAAACTCTTTCTTATATGGAAATGGATACAGCAAGATATTTATCAGATCATGGTGTGATGCCCGTCTTGATACCTCTTCTTGAGGGAGATCAACTGAAAAATTTTTGTGAACAACTTGATGGTCTAGTTTGTCAAGGAGGAGATGATGTTTGTCCGCTTACTTACGGCGATGAGATGATAGAAGATGGCCGCTGGCCTGGAGATTCAAAGCGGGATAAATATGAGCTTGAAGTCATAGATTATTTTTTTAAAAATAAAAAA
>JAURDE010000084.1 GCA_030828105.1 Bdellovibrionota bacterium
AAGAAGCATAGCTATCCATGAATTATTCATCCTGACCTTTAAGAAGTTCGGCTTGATTATGGGCCACCAAAGCATCAGTAACTGCTCCTAAATCTCCAGCTACAATACGATCAAGATTATAAAGTGTTAGACCTATCCTATGATCCGTTACTCTTCCTTGGGGATAATTATAAGTTCTAATTCTCTCAGAGCGATCACCACGTCCTATAAGAGATCTTCTTTCTTCCGCTTCAGATGCATGGGCCTCTTGAACCATCTTATCGTAGATTCGGTTCCTTAAAATTTTCAAGGCCTTCTCTTTATTTTTTAGCTGAGATTTCTGGTCCTGGTTGGCCACCTGAATTCCTGTTGGAATATGGGTAACTCGTACGGCAGAATCAGTTGTATTAACTGACTGGCCACCTGCTCCACCAGAACGATAAACATCAATACGAACTTGATTCATATCAAGTTCAAATTCAACGTCATCTACTTCAGGCATTACTGCCACGGTGATTGTTGAAGTATGTACCCTACCCTGACTTTCAGTTTTTGGAACTCTTTGAACCCGATGGACTCCAGACTCAAATTTCAACTTTGAATAAACTTTGTCACCAGAGACGCTAAAGATGACTTCTTTAATTCCTTCGTCCCCTTCACTTATTGAAACAATCTCAGTCTTAAAACTTAGGTCTGAACAATAATTCTGATACATTCTCAAGACATCGCCCACAAAGATAGATGCTTCGTCTCCTCCTGCACCGGCCCTAATTTCGATCATAACGTTTTTATCATCGAGGGGATCTTTGGGAAGAAGAAGAATTTTAAGTTCACTTTCAAGGTCTGGAAGCTTACCCTCTATTTCAGAAATCTCTTCCTTGGCCATATCTCTCATATCCTCATCTTTCTCATTTTTGAGGACATCTTTGGCCTGTGTAAGTTCGTCTTTTATCTTTTTATACTCTTGATAAGCTTGAACTACATCCTCTATTGAGGAGCGCTCACTTGATATTTGTTTAAACTCTGCCTGTCGATCATACAAGCTCGGGTCAGCTAACTTTTCAGTTAGTGTTTCATATCTTCTTACAACAGCTTCAAGCTTATCAAACATTCCCATAAATTAACCGTTCATTGATTCCATGAACTCATTATTTGATTTTGTTTTTGTGATTCTCGAAAGCATGAATTCCATAGAATCAACCGTATTCATGGGGTGAAGGACTTTTCTTAGAACATACATTCTTTGTAGATCAGTATCATTCATAAGAAGATCTTCTTTTCTCGTAGACGATTTATTGATGTCTAGACATGGGAAGATTCTCTTTTCAAGAAGCTTTCTATCAAGTTGGATTTCAGAGTTACCAGTACCTTTAAACTCTTCAAAAATAACTTCATCCATTCTTGAGCCCGTATCGATTAGGGCAGTAGCGATAATGGTTAGAGATCCACCTTTTTCAATATTTCTTGCTGCTCCAAAGAACCTTTTTGGTCTATGAAGAGCATTTGAATCAACACCACCTGAGAGAATTTTTCCTGATGGAGGTACAACTGTGTTGTATGCTCTTGCAAGTCTTGTAACTGAGTCAAGAAGAATGACGACATCTCTTTTAGCTTCAACAAGTCTTTTGGCCTTTTCAAGAACCATTTCTGCAACTTGAACGTGTCTGTTTGCTGGTTCATCGAAGGTAGAAGAGACAACTTCAGCATCAACACTTCTTTTCATATCAGTTACTTCTTCAGGTCTTTCATCGATCAGAAGAACGATTAAGACGGCCTCTTTATGATTAGATGTAATAGCGTTGGCCATTTCCTTAAGAAGCTCTGTTTTACCGGCCTTAGGAGGAGCAACAATCAAACATCTCTGTCCAAATCCTTGAGGAACAAAAAGATCAATGATTCTGGTTGAGAACTTTTTATCTTTAAACTCGAGGTTTATTTTTTTATTGGGGTAAAGAGGAGTTAGGTTTTCAAAAAGAACTGTTTTTTTATGTTCTTGAGAAGTCTGTTTATTAATCGAGTTAACCTTAAGTAGGGCAAAATATCTTTCTCCGTCTTTCGGTGGTCTAATCTGACCTTCAGTTGTATCCCCTTTTCTTAGACCAAACTTTCTAATTTGGCTTGGGCTTACGTAGATATCATCAGCACCTGGAAGGTAGTTGTAGCCTGGAGATCTTAAAAATCCAAAACCATCTGGAAGAATCTCTAGAACACCACCACCAAAAATTTCTTCACCATTTTCGGCCTTTGATTTGAGAATAGCAAAAATAAGTTCATGCCTTCTCATTGATCCAGGGTTCTCAATTTTCATTTCAGTTGCTAGCTCAGTTAGCTCTTCGATACCTTTTTCTCTTAAATCATTTAAATGCATTAAAATAGTCTCCCTAAAGAAAATTTTATTGTGGATAAGGCCCTTCAATCAGGGCAATGTGATATTGATTAATCTCCTAACTAAAACATCATTATTATTAATTATTTGGAACTAAAATAGTGGTGATGCTGGTTGGAAAGTTTGTCTACGAGGTAAATATCAGCTTTTGCATCCATCTTGTCAAGCTTCATTTACCTTAAGTTTTCAGTTGTTTAAGTTAATAAAAACCGCTAAGAAACCTTGTGCAATTATCTCAATTTGAAAATTTTAAAAAGTACCTTTCAAAAAACATCCTCGGAATTGACTTCGGAACAAAAGTTATTGGCCTGGCAACTTTCTGTCCAGGAAATGACCCGTTTCCAATACCTTATGGGAGAATTATTTCCCAAAGTAGGGAGCTCGATATTGCTGAGATTTCAAAGGTCATCTCTCTAGAAGATATTGAACTCATTGTTCTTGGTTTGCCAAAGTTTTTGGATGGGAAAGAGACGAAGATGAGTAAAATTGTCGAAAAGTTTGGTCAGGGTTTAGCGAAGAAGATGCCTGAATTGGAAATTGTTTACCAAGAAGAGTCTTTGAGTACAAAGGAGGCGGAGCAGAGAATGCTTAACTCTCCTCGTTACAACTTTAAAATTGACCCAAAACAGATTGACGCGGTCGCTGCCTCAATAATCCTTGAGGAGTTCATTTGCGCACTATAACATTTCGAAGTATCCTAAAAAAATGAGAAGTAAAATATTTATATTTTTTATTGGCGCCCCCCTACTTGCCTTCCTATTGGCCGGGGTAAGAGTTTATTATCAAATTAACCACTGGAGCTATAGTGGGCCAACAACCATCTTTACCATTAATAAAGGGGAAGGGTTTTCTAAAATAAACGCTAGGCTAAAGTCTAAAGGAATCATTCCTAGCGCTAAAATTTTTCACCGCTATAGCCAATTCAATGGGCTATTGGAAAAATTTAAACAAGGTGACTACGAAATTAAATCAGGAATGACCATGAAAGAAACTCTTGATTTACTTATTTCAGGAAAGTCCATAACAATCAAAGTTACAATCCCTGAGGGTAAAAACATTTACGAAATAGGTAAGATTTTTGAGGAAAATAAAATTCTTTCCTATAAGAGTTTTATTGAGGCCGCAAAAAACTCTAATTTAGTTGCTTCTATGGGAATTGAGGGGAAAACATTTGAGGGTTATCTTTATCCCGATACATATATGTTATCTAAAAACTCTCAAGCCAAAGACGTCATAGCTACCATGGTTTATACTTTCAAAAATAAAACCAAAGGACTAGATCTTAGCTCATCTCCTTTTGACTTTCATTCATTAATTATTTTGGCCTCTATCGTTGAGAAAGAGACAGGGGCCAAGGAAGAGAGACCTGATATAGCGGGAGTATTTTTAAATAGAATACGAAAAAAGATGAGACTTCAATCAGACCCTACGACTATTTACGGTATCTATGAGAACTTTAATGGAAACCTTAGAAAAAAGCATCTTCTCCAAAAAACCCCATACAATACTTATAGAATAAATGGTCTTCCAATAGGTCCTATATCTAATCCCGGTATAGAGGCCATCAGGGCAGTCCTTTACCCCTCTCAACATAACTATCTCTATTTTGTTAGTAAAAATGATGGAACCCATATTTTTACTTCCACTTACAAAGACCACCTAAGGGCCGTAAAGAAATGGCAACTCACCTACAAAAACCGTGCAGGTAAGAGTTGGAGAGACCTTAAGCAGGATTAATAATCAAGTCCATTCTTTCTTAAATGAACTTTAGATTTAGCATCGTGATGAACATAGCTTTGAACAACTTCGGCTATGACTATTTCATGGTCACCTGGTTTTAGAGACTCTTTAAATTTACATTCAATTGTTGAAAGAGCATCTTTCATTAGAATCCCACCATTTTCTGAAACCTCATGATTAACCTCACCAAATGGCCCTTGCCCTGGAGGGTAACCTTTCCAAAAATGTCTTAAATAGGCCGTTTCATTTTCTCCAACAACATTAATCGTAAATGGCCTACCTGATTTAATAGTTTCATAACCTGGTCGGTCTGGGTTAACTGCTAGGGCCACAAGAAGGGGTTTAAACGAAACTTGTTGAACCCAACTGGCGAGATAGCCGTCTTTTTGTCCATCTTCAGATTGGGCACAAACTATAAATAACCCTGAAGGAATATGTCCTACGGCCGCTGCTATTTCTTTATCACTCACGATTTATCCTTTTTTTAAGTAATCTAAATACCTATATTTAATAGAGTATGAATTGAAAAGGGCAATATTTTTCTATTGTGCGACGCGCACAAAAAGGGATAAAATAACCTATTAACAACTGTTAAGGAGCCGTCATGAAGAAGAAAGAACTAGAAAATTACAAAAATCTTCTCCTAAAAATGAAGGCCAACATACTAAATGGTGGCATTCTAAGGTCTCAAGAAGGCCTAACTATTGCCTCAGAAGATCTGGCCGAAGATGGTGATATTGCCAATAGTGTTATAAATCAAGAAATCTCATTCAATATGAAGCAAAGAGAACTCATTAAGCTTAGAAACATCGAAGAGGCCCTCCAAAGAATTGAAAATGGCACTTTCGGCGTTTGTGAAGAATGTGATGAACCTATCAAGGCCAAAAGGCTTGAAAACCAGCCCTGGACTACATTATGTATCGTTCATGCCGAAGACAAAGAACGTGAAAATAATAAATTCTCAAGAGTTGCCTAAAAGAGTCCTTATAAATTCTACTTGTTCCCTTGATTAGTTAAGACAATTTCTTATACTCCCTTAGATTTTAAATTTAAGGGAGAAGTCATGAAAAATAAGCTTATCAGCATTGTTTTTGCTCTTGGTTTTTTAGCGGCCACAATTAAGCCAGTTAAGGCCTTTACTGTTAATGCCCAGGTATGGTGGAATCAATTACAGGCCATAGCCACTGTACACAACGTATTTCCTAGGGCCATCATCTGCTCAGGACAAGCTCAAGGAACAACGGCCAGCGGACTTCCACTTTTTAGTTATATGAATGGTCACGTTATTATGCCAGGTCAATTTGGGCAGATAAATGTTTTTACAAATGTATATGACCCATTTATCAGTGCTATGGCATTTGTAAACTGTAACTGGCTTTAGAATTCGTAGCCCGTTTCCTCGGCATACTCGTTCATAGATAATTCGCTCAAATTATTTCTATTCGTAGAAATATTTTGAGCAAGTTCATCAGATTCAATCTCACTTAAGTCATCTTCGTCTGGATAGTTATTAAGACGAGAGGTGATTTCCGGTGGAGGAATAATATTCATCGCTTGTTCTTCAATGGCCCTTTGTCTACTTTCTATGGCCTCTTTCTGAAGAACCTCAAATGACTTTTCATAGTCGTCGCTTTCTGCATAGCTGTTTGCTTCCTCCAAGCTCATATCTGATTCTGGTGTGAAATAAAACACACTACCAATCAAAGGCCCCGTTGCAAATCTTAGATGCCATTGATCCTCTCGTGCCCTTATAAAAATTCCTGCTACTAACTGATCATCAATTTCGGCCATAAAGTTTCCTACCTCACTTACGGCCGTAAATGGAAGGTTGATATCCACCTCTTGGCCAAGAGATGGGTTTAATTTTAGGCTTAGATCAAGTAGCCCATCCCCAATAAACCTTAAACTCCCAAAGAAATGATCCTTTTTTAATCCCTGCCCCCATCTAATTGAGTTAAGAGCATGAGTCATAATCATGGGTATATCGATTTCAGGTTCGTCAGCAACTTCAGCTGCTTCTTCAACAGGGGACTTTACTTTAACTTTTTTAGGGGCCACGACTTCTTCAACTTTTGGTTCCGAGGCCATTACTCTTTTGTATTCCTTAACTCCTAAATCATCGAGCCGTACAACCAGCTTTATATCCCCATCTCCTTTACTTTGAATAACGGGATAATTAGAAAAAAGGTCATAAGCGGCCAATAAAACCAAGCAAAGGCTTAAGAGGAGGTATCCATTAAGTACTGAGAAAAAGTCTTTCACGTATCTTTTATCGGCACATACTGTACATTTTTTATCAGAATTGACTAAATTTTAGAGGGCCAAGACAGCTCCAGCAAGACCTAAGATATTGAAATCACATCAATGCGAATGGCATAACTATTGCTTTATTACAAGCAAGCCTTGGACCCTATTAGGGTTTTGAGGTAAATAAGCCTATCAACCAGGAAGGATGATATGAAAAGAAAATCTAGGAATTTGAACATGAACCTTTTGATGGGAGTCCTCGCTTTAGCTCTTTTAAGCTCAGTTGTTCTGGGCCAGGACCTCACTGTCGCTCAATACCTCGAACTTAAAGAGGCAAGGGCCAAGTCAAACAAACACCTATCTGAAAAACAAATTCAAACCCCTTACTCCAGTTGGGGTATCGAACCCACAAACCTATTAAATGCATGGAAGATTTACCAAAGAGTAAAAGAACCAATCGTGGCCGTAATTGACACTGGTATTGACAATAACCACCCTTTCTTACAACAAAATATCATTACACTAGAAGGAAGAGCAACGGCCTCTAATTACGGTCTCGACTTCTCTAAAAAAGAATTTGAGGATTCTCATAAAAGGCCAATGGATGTTCATGGGCACGGTACACATGTGACTGGTATTGTGAAAAGTATCAACCCCAAAGTAAGAATTCTTCCTATAAAATATTACCGAGCTCAGGCCAGTGGACAAGACAATCTTCAGGCCACAATTGAAGCTCTCGATTATGCTGTAACCAATAACATACCTATCATCAATTACTCTGGTGGTGGGCCACAGGCCTCGACAAGAGAGCTCGAAATTTTAAGAAAAGCACGTAATAAAGGAATTCTTATTATTGCAGCAGCAGGAAACAACCAAAGTAATCTAGATGTACCAGGAAATAGTTACTATCCAGCTAGCTACGGTTTAACTAATGTTATTTCTGTTGGTGCTTATACAAAGGACCTGGCCCTTTTTCGTTCCTCTAATTATGGTAAGGGCACGATCGACATTATGGCCCCTGGCCACGAAATTAAATCGAGTGTCCCCAATAAAAGAGCAGGCTATTTATCAGGTACGAGTCAAGCCACGGCCTTTGTTACTGGTGTTGCAAGCTTAATTAAGTCAAACTTTCCTCAGCTGAAGGCCCAAGAGATAAAAAGAATTATTATTAATTCAGCTAAAAAAGAAACTCAATTTCTTGGCCTATGTAAATCAGGTGGACGCTTAGATGCTCTCAATGCTCTATTAACGGCCAAAGAGTATGTTAGAGAAAAAAGAGATATCAATAAAAAGATTGCTTCCCATCCCTAGGATAATAACAAACGCAATAAAGGTAAAAACCCATTTTTTATCAATACCTCTAGGCTTTAAAGCTAGAGGTATTGACTCAAAACAATCTCTTGTTTTTGGCCCTTTATAAGCTTGCTTTAATGATTCGAGCTCTTTTGAAAATATTTTATCACCTTGTTTTTCTATGATGATTTGCTTGGCCTCTTGAACAATCAAAAAACGCTCTTTTTTTGTCAGCCGATAAGAAGTATCCAAAAATTTTAAAATGTCTTTCAGACGCCAAATGAGTTTTTTATGAAGCTTAATATAGGCCTTAAACTTAACCTCAGGAAATAATAAAATATTAAATATCTGAAAACGCCTCTTTTCGTAATAGTACTCATTCATCAGATTGTAGTAACTTTTATCATCATCTGGTGACAATATATGACGGATAGAAAAATCTGCACCACAATCCTCACATTTTTTATCCTCTACAAAGAATGAGCGGCATTCGGGGCATTGCTTTGGAAAAATAGGAACATCTTTGAGAATTGGCCTTAAAGCATTGTTTTGAGTTTCCATCATTATTAATGCTACATGATTGGCAATCTTCGATAAAGAGAATAATATACGCATAGTGAAATCAATTTTATTATGCCTCTTTGCAGGCTTTATATATGCTTTCGGTTTTCCCCTGACCTGGGCACCTTCTTTTTTCCTTATGCCAATACTGGGAATGGCATTATTCATGTCCCAATTCCATGTTTTTAATCAAAAAAAACAGTATCAATTTGGTAAGGAAATTTTATATTTCTTTGCTTTTTCTTTTTCGATCTATTTATTTGGATACTATTGGATACCTTATACAATGGAAGAGTTTGGAAATATCCCATTTCCTCTCAACTACCTTGTTGGTTCTCTTTTTACCCTTATTGCCCTCCCTCAGTACCTCATTTTTTTTATTCTTTATTTTTTTCTTAAAAAGAAAGTCAAAAAGCCTCTTCCTCTTTACCTCCTGGCGTTTATTCTTACTTGTTTTGATTATTTTACTCCTCAACAATTTCCCGCTCATATTGGCCATAGCTGGATACAGCTTGGCCCTTATTTAAAACTGGCACAAATCTTTGGTTACTCCATCTATTCCTTTACTAGCTACTGGGCCGCTTTAGGTTTAGTTCAATGGTTTACCCAACGAAAACTCAATTGGGGAAGTTTTATCAACTTGGCCGTTGTTCTTATTTTAAGTTTTGCTCTACCTATTAAACCTTCAGATAAACAATCACAATCAACGCAGGTGAGAATGGTTCAGGCCAATATTGGAAACTTTCTCAAAGTTGACAGTGAGAAAGGCGGGGTTGTATCCCGAAGAGTTGTTGACCGAAGATATTTTGAACTAAGTACCAAATCATCTGAAAAACCTATAGAGCTTATGATATGGCCTGAAACTAGTTACCCTAGGCTGCTAAGTTCTTCTATGCTTGAAAAGGCGCCTCACCTTCTACCAGGGGTCATTAAAAAAGTTTCTGAGCTTACAGGAGCAGAAATCTTCTTTGGTGGCTACGATAGAAACCCCAAAGCTAAAATGTTCTCTCAATTTGAGTCTGAGTACAACACCGGATTTTTCCTCGATACTCAAGCGAAACTTAAAGATTACTACCATAAAATAAAACTCATACCGTTTGGTGAGGGACTTCCTTTTGGTGTTTTTAATGAGTCTCTTAGCCGCTACCTGACGAATATTTCTTTCTTCGCTAAAGGGGAGCGGTACACGCTTTTTAAAACAAATAAAGAAATACCTTTTATAAACCTCATTTGTTATGAAATTCTCTTTCCAAGGTTCGTTCTTAACTTTCTAAGTAATGTTAAACAAAAGCCTCACTTCATCATAAATATTACAAATGACTCGTGGTATGGCGACACTTCTGAACCCTATCATCATCTTCTCTTATCAAAATGGAGAGCAATCGAGCTTGATCTTGCAATAATTAGGATGACAAACACGGGGATAAGCTCTGTCATTTACCCAGATGGTTCTGAAAGTAGAAGAACAGGAATTTACTCTCAAGAAAACTTAGATCACAAGTTAATGACCTATAACTCTCCGAAAACGATATATCAAAAAGTTGGGTTTCTATCCCTTACGCTTTTAATTATAATGATTGGCCTGGTCGAGAAGCTACTGAAGAGGTCGTAAAGCCTTCTTTAAGTAAATCGTGTAAACGAATAAAGCCGACAAAATGATCCTTCTCCATTACAGGTACAATATTAAGAGGACGGTTTCGGTTTTCCATTATCTTCAGGGCCTTCAAAGCAGAATCATTAGGGCCAACAAAGACTGGGTTTTTATTCATAATCTCACTTAGGGGGGTTTTAATGGCCGATTCTCCCTTAGAGACAAATGTTCTTCTTATATCCCCTTCTACTATCATTCCTTTAAAATCAGCGCCTTCCATTATAGCGAGACCACCTAAAGGAGAATTACTCATTTCAAAAATTGCATCATAAAGGGTTTTGTTTTCATTAAGAATAGGACATTTGTCTTTTGCCACCATGAGATCTTTCACTTTCATCTTAAGACTTTTTCCGAGCATTCCACCTGGATGGTTTGAAGCAAAACCCTCTCGAGAAAGTCCCACCATTTTTTGGAATAAAATGGCCATCATATGTCCCATGGCCAAAGCTAGAGTAGAGCTTGTTGTAGGGGCCTGATTATTTAGGCATGCTTCTTTAGGGACTGAGCAATCAAGCACTAGGCCACATTTTTTAGCGATAGGAGAATTAACATCACCAACAAGTCCAATCAGCTGGGCCTCATTTACAGGGAGATGTCCTATAAGCTTTAAGACTTCCTCTGTTGCTCCACTCTTAGAAAGAAGAACAATAGAATCTTCAGGGCCCACACGACCTAGGTCTCCATGTAAGGCCTCTATAGGATGCAAGAAAAAAGACTTCAAACCAAGAGAAGCAAATGTGGCGGATAAGCTCTCTCCTAATAAACCTGACTTTCCAACACCACAAAATATGAGGTTACCGCCTCTTTGCTTAAGGCCATCAAGTTGATCAACAATTAGGGCAACAGTCTGCTCGTCAAGCTTTTGAGCGGCTTTTTTAATTGAGTCTGAGGCAAGGCCGAGAACATCTTGTGCTACACAGTAAAATTCATTCATACTTGTTTTTAACATTGGAGAAATTCTTTCTCAAGCTTAGGTTGTTTAAATAAGAAGAACTAGGCTAAAATATGACTATGAAAGTCTTTTTATTCTCCTTGATTTTAACTCTGACATCATGCTCCTCGTATCAGGAGTTCCAAAGCATTGCTAACGAGTATGAGATGCCATCTCAAGTATTTAAGGCCGATTTTACACAAACTTGGCAGTCTGTTTTGCAAGTCATGCAGAAATATGATCTTGCTCTTCAAGATCAGGCCAGTGGAGTCATTAAAACGAGATGGATTGATAATACCTCTCAGCTCAACTTTGAAGATAGTTTTGGTGGAAGAAATTCAGTAAAAGCGGCCAAATTTAAACTGGTCATTAATGTTGTTAAAGGCTTTAGAGGCCGTAAAGAAGTTACCCGTGTTAATTTATTTAAAAGACAAATGGTCGAAAAAGATTTTCTTCAAGGCTGGAAGGTCATTAGAACAGATGGGATATTAGAAAAAACTATTCTTTATAGAGTTGAGCGTAATATTTTAATAGATAACAAACTAAAACGAATCGAAAGTAAGATGAAAAAAGCTACTTTCTAGTATAATCTCTCCAGAAAAGTTTTCTTTTTGAAATAGATCCATTAGGGCCTTTTTGTCCCGTTATCTTTTCTAGTGAATATTCAATTTCGGGAAAAATATCATTATAGCGGTTCATGACTGCCAATTTTAGCAGTGAGTTTTTAGCTGTTTTATATTCTAAATCACCTATGGCCTTAACTACTTCCTTAATTATATGACCTCTAACATTTCCTTTGGTTTTGGATTGGTAATAATTTTTAGAGTCAAAGAGCATATTCCAAACAGAAGGAGCATATTTACGTAATTTGAAGTGAAGGATATTATCAAGTGCTTGGGACCTCACTAAAAGTGACTTATCTTTGAGTAGTGTCGCATACTCCTGTCCATACTCATTTGCACTAAGGGATAAGAGCGTTTTCAGTGAAGATAGTCTCAAAACCCAATTAGGATGTTCAAGATACTTAACAAGAAATGGTTTTGACTTAGAACCCATAATCCTACCAACAAGAAACATTGCGGCCCATCTATTTTTATCAGGAAAGTCTGAAGACTTAATAACATTAAGGAGTGTACTAACGGCCTTTCCTTTGAGTTCAAGTGTGTTCTTTTTGAGTTCCTCAAATTGCTTAGGTTGATTGGTATAATCTTTTTTAAATTTATTCAAAAGACTAGCGTAACCAGGAGTTGAGAGTAAACAAAACAGAA
>JAURDE010000022.1 GCA_030828105.1 Bdellovibrionota bacterium
AATTGCCTAAGTAAAATTTCTTCTTTAAGCTGCTCGGAGCTTGCTATATTAAAACCATTTGATGTTGCATAGACAGCAAAGAAAACTGCAAACAAAAAAATTGCTATCATTACTTCAATGAGAGCAAAACCCTGTTTACTTCTGTTTCCAGCTCTCAAACATATCTTTGGCAATTTCATACTTTTGCCCTTCAATTTGTTCAATTGTGTTTCCTTCAAGTTTTAGTGGCCTGTATTGAGTTTCCAATTCAAGTGTAAAAGGATTAATTGTTAGTGAGGCCACTTCCTCGTCCGTTGCTAAAATGATAATACCATTATCTTTTTCACCAGTAGGATAAATATAGAGAGAGTGCTCAAACTCCGTGATAAATTCATCACTTAAGGCCGATCCAATACCTAAAATTCTAACTAGGGGAGAAATCTCTCTTAGACCATCATTAAACTCTGTTACGGGATTAAACTTCTTATTGAGCTCCTTAAATTCAGCTTCGAGCTCTTCTTTGGCCCTTTCTCCAAGTTTGCTTCTAGATTCAATTTTTTTATTAGGTAAGACAAACTGAGAATCAGGCCCATATTCAACGTTCCAATTTTGAGGCTCTTTATCAAGCTCAAAGTGAACTCTTATAATAGAGTTTCTTAGGGCCGCTTCGTCCACTGAAAATCGAATGGCCCTTTTTAGATTGTTCATCACTTGGTCAAGGTGATCTCTAGAATCGTTAGCTGATGTAGCAAAGAGGCCATAAAGCATGGCCCCTAGAGTTAAAGCGACTAAAATTTCAAGAAGGGAAAACCCAGCTTGTCCTCTACTTATTTTCTTTGAGAGGTATATCTGCGTCTTCTCCTTCGCCGCCTTCTTGTCCATCCGCTCCATAGGAGATGATGTTAAATGTTTTTCCATCAGAGATATAAACATAGTCGTATTCCCAAGGATCCATTGGGACTTCTTCAATGAAGCCATTTGGTGGATAGTCTTTACATTCTCTACCTCCACCACTTGGCTTATTTACAAGGGCATCCAGACCTTGAGAAGAGGTAGGGTAGGCAAAACATTTTCTTTTAAACTGCATGAGTTGGTTTTTTAAAGCATCCATTTGGATCTTTGCGGCCTTTACACGACCTTCATGTAATTGATCAAAGATTTTTCCGGCCACAAACGTACCTGCGATACCCATGAGGGTTAGCGCAATTAAAATTTCAAGTAATGAGAAACCAGCTTGAGACTGGGCCATCACTTTCATAAATTGAAACTTTTCTTTTTTCACAATTGATCCCCTTAAATTTGATTAAGTTCCATCATGGGTGCAACAACTGAAAAGATGATAAAACCTACGGCTCCCCCCATAACGATCATCATTATAGGTTCAAGTGTTGAGGTTAGTCCACTTAGTTTTACATCCACTTGATCCTCATAGTTTTCTGCAACTATTTGCAGCATTGTTTCCAACTCACCTGATTTTTCACCTAATTTAATCATATGTGTGACCATTGAGGGAAAATATCCAGACTTAATCAAAGGGCCTATCATACTTGAACCCTCACTTACTGAAATACGCGCCTCTTCGACAGCTTTTTGCATATGGACATTTCCAATAAGGTTTCTGACTATTTTCATGGCCGCTAAAATCGGGACGCCTGAGTTGAGCAATGTTGATAAGGTTGAGGAAAAGCGAGCAACATTTATCATTCGAGCTAATTCCCCTATAATTGGAAGGCTTAGCACAAGTTTATGGTAAAATTTTTCTCCATTTTGAGTCGTAATATATTTTTTTGCTAAGGCCCAGGAAAAAATAATGCCAACGATGCAGGCATGCCAATAGTTTTGAAGAAAGTTGGATATCCAAATACAAATTTCAGTTTGTAAGGGAAGCTCTTTTTTCATAGAGATAAAGATTTTAGTAATTTTAGGTATAACAAAAACAAAAATGATACCCATCATGAGTGTTCCCATAATGATCATAATGAGAGGGTAGAGCATGGCCCCTTTGATTCTATTTCCTAGTTTAACCTGGTTTTCAGAAAACTCGGCAAGTCTCATGAGGACAATATCGAGTGTTCCTGATTTTTCGCCAGCATCAACCATATTGGTGTAAACGTTGCTAAAAACCTTTGGATAATCTCCCAAAGCCTGGGCCAGAGAACTTCCCTCGTTAACTTTTGTCTTAACTTCAGAGAGGATTATTTTAAGCTGAGGGTTTTCTGTCTGATCTTGTAAAGCAGTTAGGGCCTCAACGATAGGAATTCTGGCCTTTGTAAGGGTGGCCAATTGTCGTGTCATCAATGAAATATCTTGGATATTTATTCTTGGCCCTATAAGAGAGGATTTTTTTTTGGACTCTTTTGACTTTTGTTCTTTAATTGAAAGGAGCATTACTCCATTGCTACGGATTTTGGTTTTTGCCATAGATGCATTTTCAGCAGTAATGGTTGATTTTATTTCTTTGCCTGATCTATCGATACCAGAATAATTAAATATGGCCATAAGTAATACCTAAAATTAAGTTTTAGTATTCTTCTTCATCTTCTTCTTGAATCGCTCTAACAAGTTCATCAATGGAGGTTATACCAGAGAGAACCTTATTAACAGTATCTTGTCTGAGCGTACGCATTCCCTGAGAAATGGCAAGCTTTTTAAGGCTTCCAGCATCTGCTTTTGAGAGGATGAGAGGTTTTACTTCATCAGTTATGATTAAAAGTTCAGAAACAGTGGTTCTTCCAACGTAACCTTTTTGATTACATTTTGGACATCCGGCGGCCTTAAATAGAGTTGCTTCTTGAGGTAATTTTTCTAAACCTAATATTTCTAAATCACTTTCTGTTGCTGTGTGAGGTTTTTTACAATCCATACATAATGTCTGAACAAGTCTTTGTGCCAAAACGGCACTTAAAGAAGAGGCGATGAGAAAGGGTTGAACCCCCATATCAACTAACCTGTTTGGTGCTGATGCCGAGTCATTTGTATG
Organism: Bdellovibrionota bacterium; assembly: GCA_030828105.1. Taxonomy (GTDB): domain Bacteria; phylum Bdellovibrionota; class Bacteriovoracia; order Bacteriovoracales; family Bacteriovoracaceae; genus JAURDE01. The sequence goes on from JAURDE010000022.1 coordinate 2,960, forward strand.
TAGAGTAGAAAGAACAAAGTGTCCTGTCAGAGAAGCTTCAACCGCCATTGTTGCCGTTTCAAGATCTCTCGTTTCACCCACCATAATAACATCAGGGTCTTGTCTAACAATGGCCCTTAACGATCGAGCAAAATTAAGATCGATTTTACTATTGACTTGAATTTGAGAGATACCTGGAATTTCGTACTCAACAGGGTCTTCAACAGTGATAATCATTTTATCAGGGCTATTAATTCTATCTAAAAGAGCAAATAGGGTAGTTGTTTTACCAGAACCAGTTGGCCCTGTTACATAAACAATTCCGTGTTTCTTGTTACTAATTTCTTTGAGTTGTTTAAGAACAGATCCACTAAAGCCAAGGCTTTCAAGGCCTAGTACAGTACTACCTTTTTCTAGTACCCTCATAACGATTCTTTCACCGTGTTGAATGGGTACGGTACTCAATCTTAGGTCAACGTCCTTTCCGGCAATTTTAATTTTGATTCTACCATCTTGGGGTAATCTTTTTTCTGCAATATCTAATTTGGCCATAACTTTTATTCTTGAGGTTACAGCAGAGTGTGTTTTAATTGGTTGTCTTAAATCTTCAGTCATTACGCCATTAATTCGAAAACGATAAACCGTTTCTTTTTCATATGGTTCAATATGGATATCACTTGCCTTAAGTTTTACGGCCCTAAAGATAATTGAATTTACGAAACGAATGACAGGTGCTTCATCTGCTCCTGCATCAAGGATATCGATAGGACCTTCAAGGTCTAGGTTTTCCTCAAACTCATGTTCAAGTGTATCAACGACGTTTTTTGTGGCCTTCTCATAGATTCTATTTATGGACTCTTCTACTTTCATAGGAGGACTTACTTGAATTTTAATCTCTTTTTTAAAGATTTCTTGTAAATCATTGAGAGTATCAAAGTTAAATGGATCGGTTAGGATAACTGTAATGTAGTCATCTGTCTCCAAAATAGGAAGTACTTGATGATGTTTGGCATAATTAATTGGAATATCAATGATAAGAGTCGGGTCTATTTCATCAATATGGATTTCATCATAATAAGGGATATCAATTTGATAACAAAGAACTTTAACAATATCATGAGGGTGAATATAATTTTTTTTGAGCAATATTTGTCCCAAAAGCATACCTGATGACTTTTGAAGATCTAGGGCCTCGCTAAGTTGTTCATTTGTTAAAGAGGTGTGCTTCAGTAAAAGCTGCCCAATTTTTTCTTTCTGGTCTTCTAATTGAGATATTGTATCGTTCATTTTAGTCAAAGTAGGTCCCCTATTTTTTAATAACCTTAAATGGTCTAGTGGCGGACTTCATCTGTTTTAAATTTTGAATAATTACTTCGTAGTTTGGGGATTTTTGTCCAAGTTCATCCTCAATGCCTTTTATCCCTTCATTAAACTCATTTTGCTTTTTATATTTCTCAGCATCTTCGACGTCATATAAAGGACCTTGTTCTTGCTTTTTAGCCTTTTCATAGAGCCCTTTAACAGTTGTTCCAAACGGATCATCTTCACCAAGAACCTCTTTAAGGTGTTTACTTCGTCTATTAAGTAGATCCTTAACCTTGGCACTTACTGTTTTTTCATAGCTAGAAAGAATCTTTGGAGTAAGGAAAAAGAGTAGGTTAACTTTGTTAACATCCTTTGATTGATTTTTAAACAACCAACCAACAACAGGAATATCACCTAAAAGAGGAACTTTATTTACCTTAACAACTTCATTATCTCTCATCAATCCACCCATAGCTATGGTGTCTTTATCTCTTACAACAACTGTTGTAACTGCACTTCGAGTCGTTGTAGCAACTCCACCTACACCTGAAGTGAGGGCCCTTTGAGAGAAGTCTTCGATTTTTTGGTCAATTTTTAATTTAATAAATCGAGTCACTTTATTAATTTGTGGAGTAATCTTTAGTGTTAGGGCCACCTTTTGTTGCTTGACACTCGTCTGTGTACTTCCATTAGCTGTGTTGGTTTGTTCTGGTATTGGAACAGTTTCTCCAACTTCGAAAGAGGCTTCAGTATTATCCAAGGCCAGTATTTGAGGCGTGGCCAAAACATTAGTATCACTGTTTGCGGCCACTGCAGTAATAAGAGCATTAACTGAATTGATTTCAATATCCTGACCATTTGGCCCTTTGGTTGTTATTTTCTTACCTGCACCAAGTCCTGCAAAAAGTCCTCCAAGGCTCGTTATGTTTCCAGATAAAAGGGCAGCAAGGTCCCCTGAGCCACCGGTGAAACCAGCACGACCGGCCCCTCCGCTACCATATGCACCCACAATGCTTATACCAAATCCAGTTGATCGATTAACCGAGGTCTCCATGATCATTCCTTCAACATAAACTTGATCTCTAGCGATATCTAGCTTTTTAATAACCTCTTTGATTGTTAAATAGTCAGTAGGGGAGGCAGTTACAACGAGAGCATTATTTGCTTTATCAGCAGTAATTTTTACTTCTGCATTGAAAAGCCCAGTTGAACTACTTTCTTCTTTTTTACTAAAACGTGATTTTGCGTCAGTTTTTGCACTTGTAACGAGATCGTTTAGTGTTTTTGCAAGGGTTTCCGAGTCTCCATAATTAAGATAATAAACATGAATTTGACCTGTGCTGTTAGTGATGAGTTTAACATCTAGCTTATTTATTAAGTCTCTTAATTGTTTTGCACCTTCTGCGTTTGCCATTGCAATAATAGAATTTGTTCTTGCTTCAGCGATGAGGTTACTAATATCAGCTTCATTTTTCTTGCCTTTGAATTTAGAATTTTTATCTTCCTTTAAAATTTGGCCAAGAAGTTTTGAAATCTCTAATGCAGAGGAGTTTTTTACTTGAATTATTTGAAGACTTTTTTCATATCCGGGAACATCAATAAACTTAATAAGCTTAACGAGCCTGTTGATATTTGTACCCGTATCTTGAATGATAATAGTGTTTGTTTGCTGTATCTCAATAATACGACCATATCTAGACATAAAAGGTCTAAAACTTCTTGTTACTTCAGTGGAGTTAATATTTTTTAGAGGGATAATTCTCATGACGTAATTTTCGGTATCAGGAGTGTAATTCCCAGTATACATCTTTGTTGGTGTATATCTTATATCTCTGGAGTTAACTATATTGTAAAAGGAGCCACTTTTAACAAGTGTGTAACCGTTGAGATTAAGAGCAGTTAAATAAGCTTTCCATGCATCACCAACCGTTATGGGGCTAGGGGCGAGGATACTGACTTTTCCTTTTAAATCTTTATCAAGAATTAGGTTGATACCTGTCAGTTTTTGCATATGCTTAGTGAGATCAATTAGAGATGTATTTGGAAAGTCAAAACTTGTAACAACTTCAGGGCCGAAGGCCGTTTCTGGGTTTAGGTTGACGTATTTTTTGTCTTTAGGAATATCTTTTACATTATTAATCCCAGTCCCTCTTCCAAAAACGTCGTTAGGATCTGTGTCTTTTTCTTGGGGGAGGTTCTGATAATTAGTCTTTGATTTGTATTTATTAAACTGAGACCAACTAGACCCTGAAATCAATAAGGAGGTAATCAAAATCCATTTTTTCATTTCCAAACTCACTTTCGTTTTAATCTTCAAACTTATATTCTTGAGTTTCCTCTTCACCTTCTCTTTTTACGGTGATAGATAGGTTTTCAATATCTTTTATTCTTCCAAATAAATTCATAACTTCGTTTAGGTTCTGAATTTCTTTTCCATCAATTTTGGTGAGAATATCGCCATCTTTGATATTTAGCTTTGAATAAATACTCCCTGGAACTATTTCAGTCATTTTAAAAGAGAGAGTACCATTTGGATTTTTTATTTGGATAGCTCTTGCTTGAGTTAAGACATTACTAATATCTCCAAGCATTTCCTCACGAATACTATTTTTTATTTTAAATGAATTTCCCACATTAGTGATGCCTTTATCTAAATTAAGGCTATCAATGAGTTTTTTACCTTCTTTTGGTTGTAAGATTTGAAGATTTTTCTTAGCAAAATTACGCTCTAGATTCTCATCAATATTCTCTATAAATTCACAATCTTCATTGTTAAGGTTTTTGAAAACAACACTTAATCTATTAATCTTACCTATTTTGGCCAAACCTTTAATGGTTTCATTTTCACGAAAGTTTTCTGGTTCTCGGTTATTACGAATAAGAATTGAGGCCACTGATTTATTTGAATCCTGAAGAACGATAGTATTAACAAGTTTTATGGGGAGAGAACTTTTCTTATCTGCACTAAAACAAAACTTAGGTTTTTTAATCTCTTTACCTTTCTTTTGTTTTACTTTCTCTCCATCGAGACGTTCAACTGCATTAAAAATATTAAATTGGCCAATGGCGGAAAAATCTATTGGCCTATAAGGCTTTTTGAAAGGCACTATTGCACGGCCTTTACTAGGTGTCGATAATAGGGTAGAAAGCTTAGTCGCAACGAGAGTCCCTGTATAATAAGCAGCAAAAAGGCAGTTAAATACAATAAAGTAATGGTTTATAATATATCTTTTTTTAGTCGAAAAAAATGAACTAATAAAACTTTCAGCTTTTAAGTCAGATATGTAGTCCTGAATTTTTGAAATTTTTTCTTTAGAGGAATTTGGTTTTTTCCTAAAAAGGCTTTTAAAGATGTTAGATTTAGGTTTTTTCATTTCTACAAATTCACTAGAAGGTTCTTCTTCAATAATATCTTCTTGTTCATCCTCTATATCTTCTCTGTGAGATAACTCATCCTCCACCTCATCTTCATTAGCTTCATCAACCCAATCTTGGTCATCTTCTGACTTTTTGGACAATTTGTTTTTAATTTTGTCCAATAAATCTTGAATAAAATTGTTTCCCATATGAATAAACCCTTAAAATGATTTTAAGGTAGAAGAAAAAAAAATTCATTATTATTATTGCAAGGAATTATTTTACCGAAATCTCTAAATATTAAGGATCTTACTGATAACAAGGGTCAACTTTTCCTTGGTAGGTGGTTTTCCCAAAAAGGCCTTTGCTCCTAGTTCACGACACCTATCTTTTTGAGATGATTCTGTGTCGCTGGTCAGCATGACGACCGGTATGGTCGGGTATTTTTTTATCGATTCACTAAGAAACTCTACACCATCCATGTTAGGCATAACAATGTCGCAGAAGATAATATCAGGAGATATTTCTTCGACTATTTTTAAGGCCTCTTCTCCATCACCGGCCTGATGGATTTCGAAGTCGTAGGTTTGTTCAATAATAGAAATTATTTTTTTTCTCTGGAAAGCATTATCGTCAACAACTAAGATCTTTGTCATAACAGAAGCCTTTGCTCAGGCATATAAATAATAAAAAGATTACTCTTACAGTATTCTTAAACAATTCCGATAATAAATCAATTTTAAATATTTAATAAATAGGCGAAACTGTGAGTATAGAATTTGATGATGATTTTCTTCCTGAGATTGATGAAAATGTTGAAGGGTTTGAGACCGTTTTTCTAGAACTTTCAGATGACTCAATTAGCGAAGAGGAAATTAATAAGCTTGCATTTTACGCTCATAACTTTAAAGGCAGCTCTCAAATTGCAGGTCTTGAAGAATTGGCCAAATATCTCCATGAGTTTGAAAATATTTTAGTAGATTTAAAGTCTAATGAAATACCTTGGAGCTTGACAATTAAATTATTCTTTTTTGAGTGGGTTGATAAAATCAAAGAATTTGGTAAAGCCTACGCAAAAAAGGAGCTATTAGCTCTAGATGTATCATGGGTTCAGGCCAATCATCAAAATTTCAGATCAGGGAAATCGGTGCCGGAACCAAAAGCTGAGAAAAGGGATGCGGATATTGCAGTCGAAAAACCTTCTGCCTCTGAAGAAATTCAAAAAGAGCAAGAAAAACCAAAAGAAGAAGTAAAGGGATCGGGTAAATCCTCATCACCAGAATTTATTAGAACGAATCTAGCAAAGTTGGATAATTTATTTAACTTTGTTGGTGAGTTAGTCATTAATCAGTCTATATTAAACAATTATAAAGAGCAGAATAATCTAAATGACAAAAGAGTTTATGAAACGATAGAGTATCTTAATAAGATTGTTCACGATATTAGTTCATCCACTTTATCTTTAAGAATGATTCCACTAAAGAATTTTTTTCAGAAAGTAAAGAGAATTGCCAGTGACGTTTCCAGGGTAGAAAATAAGCCATTAAATATAGTTTTACGAGGGGAAGAGGTAGAGCTAGACAAAACCATCGTAGATAAAATAACTGATCCTATAATTCATATCATAAAAAACGCTATTGACCATGGAATAGAGAATGAAGAAGGTAGGGTTTTAAATGGTAAACAGAAAACAGGGACTCTTATAGTAAAAGCGATACAAAAAGAATCTGTAGCTGAAATATACATAGAAGACGATGGTGCTGGTCTTAATAGAGAAAAAATTATTGAAAAGGCAATAGATAAAGGGATAATCAAAACTGAAGATGAAGTGACAGATGAACAAGTATGGAATTTTATTTTTCATCCTGGGTTTTCGACTGCTTCAAAGGTAACTGAAATCTCAGGTCGAGGCGTCGGGATGGATGTTGTTAAAAAAGTAATAGAAGGACTTCAAGGAAATATTGTAATAAAAAGTAATCCAGGAAAAGGAACAATATTTAAATTAGTTATTCCATTAAGCCTTTCGATAATAAATGGAATGATTGTAAAAATTTGTAATGAGAACTTCATAATCCCTGTATCACAGCTTGTTGAAACATTGGAGCTTAAAAATTACAAAATAGAAAAGTCAGGGAAGGGACGTGTTATTAACTTAAGAGGTCGTCTAGTACCTGTTGTTTCGCTAGCTAAGGTACTTAAAAAAAGAAATGAAAATACTGAAAAAACAGAATTTGAAAATGAAAAAGCATTAGTCGTTCAAATAGATGGAGAGAATGTCTCATTTGAAGTTGACGAAATTATAGAGCAACAACAAATTGTTGTTAAAAAGTTTGGAAAGGAAATGGAAGAGATACCTGGACTTTCTGGTGGTGCGATATTATCCGACGGTGAACCAGGTATTATTTTAAACATACAAGAGATTTATGCCGGGGGAGTGAGACATGTCTGAAAATAATATTCAGCCTCAATTATCTCAAGATGATATTAATAATAGGTATTTAGTTTTTGAGATCAATGAAGAGCTATATGGTGTATCTCTTTTAGATATAAAAGAAGTTATTAAGAATCGCCCCGCTAAACCTGTACCTTATATGAAAGATTATTTTTTAGGTATTATCAATTTGAGAGGCCGAATTGTTAGTGTGATCGATTTAAGGCTGAAATTTAGAAAAGAAATAGATGAACAAAAAGAAGGTTTTATCATAATTGTTGAAGCCGAGAATACACAGATCGGTGTTTTGGTGGATGACATTATAAATGTTGAAAATATATATCGCGAAGAAATAGATACCAACCCTCACCTAGAGCTAGACTTTAGTACACAATTTTTTTTAGGGGTAGGGAAAAAAGGAGACCGTCTTATCAATTTAATCGATCTTTCAAAATGTATAACAAAAGAAGATATGAGAATTATCTCTAAATAGGTATTAAATATGAGATCTATAAGTTTAAAGTCAAAATTAGCAGCAGCATTCTTTTTAACTGCATTATTACCATTTTTAATCTTAGGGCTAATTAATTACGATATTACAAAAGAAAATCTAATAGAAAAAGAGCTTAAGCACGCACAAGTACTTCACTCAAATGCCAAAGTCTCTCTAAAAAAATTGTTTTTAAATTCACTAGAAAAAATGAGTGATTTAAAGAGTAATAAAAACCTTAAAGCTAAGTTCTCACAACTCTTAGTGTCCTTTAATAGTTTAGATAATGATGATCTGACTTTGAAAGAAGGTAAAAAGATAAGGAAGTCATTGATTGAAGAATTCGAAAAAAGTAAAGTTGGTAAAGGTGATACCCCCTCTTTAGTTATAAAAAACCTTTCTCAGCTAGATCAAAAGACAACATTAGTGCTGGCCTCTTTTTTGCTTAAACGTAAAGTTGATTCTTATTTAATGAGAGATTACAAATTAAATTTTAAAAGTGTAGAAGATACATTAAAAGAAAAATATTCTGTGTTAGAGTATCCTAGCGTTTATGCTATATCGAACACCGGTAATGTTTTTTATAGTTCCGAAAAAAGATTAGACTTATCACAAAATATTCGAGACTTAAAATTGATAGCTCCTTCGTTGTACAATGCTTTTGAAATGAGTAGAAAAAGTGAAAGTATTCATCATATATCTAAATGGGATAAGAATCAGTATAACAAAAATGAATATAGCTCTTATATTACAATCAATTATCCAGACGAGGGTTTTAGCTTATTTTTTGAAATTAATGGGATATACCTTTATAGTTTAATAAATCAAAACGATGATAAACACAGTGAAAGCTATTTATTAGACTCTAAGTTTGGTTTAATCTCAAAATCTATCCTAAATCAGGTTAGTGAATCAAGTCCTATTCAGGAGGGGCCATTTATTAAAAATACGGAAGTGGGCAGTAATGTTGTAGAAAACAAATCTAATATAACTGTCTTTAGAGAAGTATCACCAATAACAATTTTAAATGATAAATTATATTTAGTAACGGAAAGTAATTATAATAAAGTATCGATTGCTGTTAAAAAATATAGAGATAGATTTTTAGTTTTTAGTGTTGTTTTAATGGTTGTATCAATCTTAATGGGTACTTTGTTTGGAGGTGTCCTTTCCAAGTCTGTTTTGAAGTTTGTTAAAGGATTAAAAAAATCTACTGATCAGCTTAAAAATATTTCAGGTGAGATTGAACATGCTAGTCAAAAGCTATCAGAAACTACAACAGAACAAGGAGCAGCAATAGAGACGACTGTAATTAATCTTGACCAAATGACGGCCATGCTCACTCAAACAGAGGTTAATGTTAGGCAAACAATTGATATGACTACACTAAGTAGAGAACAAAGCGCCGAGGCTACTTTTGCATTGGATGCTATGCTTGAGGCAATGGAAGAAATTGAAGGCTCCAATATTAAATTAGCCGAAATAGAAACATTGATGGATAAAATTCATGAAAAAACTGAGATAATAAATGAAATCGTAGCAGAAACAAGACTCTTATCTTTCAATGCATCTATTGAGGCCGCGAGGGCAGGAAATAATGGTAAAGGCTTTGCTGTCGTTGCTGAAGAAATCGGAAAATTAGCTTCAATGAGTGGAAATGCAGCAGAAGAAATCACAAATCTCATTGATTCAAGTACAACCCAAGTTAAGCAGGTTGTGTCATTAAATAAAGATAAGGTTACTCAAGGTAAAGAAACTTCGAAAGATTGTGAATTAGTTTTTAAGCATTTAAATAATTCTTTATTAAATATTTCTAAGGCCATAGATAAAATTAATATGGCATCTATGGAGCAAAGTACTGGGATACAACATACGAACAAGGCCATGGTTGAGATGGAAACCATTACTCAACAAAACTCTGATAATGCAGGTCTTTTAACATCAAAGGCAGGTGTTCTGTACTCCGAATCGGAGTCTTTTAAAAAAGTTATTGAAGAATTAAATTTGTTTGTTGCTGGTGGTAAAAAGGTTAGTTTTAAGAGTCGGTTTAAACTAAGGAGTAAAGACCAGTTAGAGGAAAAAGCGGAATATGAAAAACAAGATATTCCAACATTAGAGGAATCAAGTGATATAGAAAAAACAGTTGATAGAGATGATGACAAGTGGAAAGCTAGTTAACTCTCACGTTGATGATAATTCAACTGACGAGGTTCTTGTTTTTGAACAAGGAAAAAAATATCAGGAATATCTTAGTGAATTTTCAAATAGTTTACAGCTAACTATTAGATATACCTCTTCTCTAGAGTCATTAGTTGATCAAATAAATATAAGGACTAAGCTTGTTTTTATTACAGTATTTTCCCGAGATACTGAAGAACACCTTGATGTTTTAAAGCTTATAAAGAAGAAAGCACAAAATACTCCTGTGATTTGTATTACCCATTTTCTTAATCACCTTAGCTATATTAGACTTGCTAATATAGGTTTTTATCATTGCTTGAATACTCCTTTTAAAACTGAAGATATAAGTAATCTCTATCAAAGAATTATCGACTCAAAAAAAGATAAGCTCCTAAAAGTATTGGAGCTGATGTCTCATTTAACAGGCATGGAACTAAGTAATAAAAACAAAAAAGCTCTAATTAACCGTATAAAGAAACGACATAAAGTCTTAGGCTTAGATAATAGCAAAGATTATTTCGAGTATTTTAAGGAAAGAGTTATTGAAGAGGTTGATTATCTGACTTCTTCGTTAACAACTCATACAACATACTTTTTAAGAGAGCCCTCTCAGATGGACTTTCTTTATAAAACTGTTTATCCAACTTTAATGAAAAATAAAGTAGTAAATATTTGGTCGGCAGCGTGCTCTACAGGTGAAGAGGTTTATAGTATTGCTATTACCATATTAGAATACTTAGAAAGTAATAACGCTAGTGAAAATGATATAAAAAAGATAAAAATCATAGGAACCGATATTGATCCTAATTCCATCGCCTACGCAAAAAATGGAGTTTATACAAAAGAGCAAGTGTCTAACTTGGAGGCATCTTTATTAGATAGGTTTTTTGATAAAGGCAGTGGCGAATTAGAAGGTTATTATAGAGTTAAAGACGAATTACATGCTATGTGTGAATTTAGAAATATTAATCTCATTTCTGACCCATATCCTGTTGTTGCATTTGATATAATCTTTGCTCGTCATGTTTTGATGTACTTCAACAGTCAAGCTCAAAAGAGTATTTTAAAGAGATTACTGTCTAAGTTAAAGCCTGGTGGTCATCTTTGTTTAAGCTTTTCTGAGAGTTCTTTGGGTGAGTTAATAGATTTAAAAATGGTTTATACATCTGTTTTTTCAGATAGCGAAATAAAGGAGAAAAAAACGATTCAACATAAACCTAATGCGAAAAGGGTTATTATTGTTGATGATTCTCCATATGTTGTTAAGAAAATTAGCTCTATTCTGGGTCAGGACCCTCGTTTTACCGTTGTCGGCAAGGCAAGTAATCCCATCGAGGCCATGGCCATTATGGAAAATACTCAGGTTGATCTGATGACTCTTGATATTAATATGCCAGTAATGGATGGGCTTACATACTTGGACCAAATAGTAAGAGAAAATCCAAAGCATCCATTTGTAGTTATTATTAGCTCCGTTGATCTTTCTAGTGCTGAGAAGTATGTTGATTTATCTAATTTACCTGAACATGAATTTATTGAAAAACCACATAATAAAAATTGGGATAGTTTTGAAGAAAATATTAGAGAAGTCTGTTATTCGGTTTTTAATAGAGATGTAATTTTTCAAAAACAGAAAACTATGACCGATAAAAAATATATAACTTATAATCATAAGAAAAGTCATCGTGACTTGATTATTATTGGTTCATCAACAGGTGGGGTAGATGCTTTATCCTATGTCCTACCACAACTTCCTGCTAATACACCGCCTATAATCGTAGCTCAACATATGCCTAGATTATTCACTTCATCACTCGCCAAAAGAATGAATGATATAAGTAAACCTAAAGTTTTAGAGGCATCAGAGGATTTATTTTTGGAGTATGGTTGTGTCTATATTTGTCCAGGGGGTAGGAATACCGAGCTAATGGCCAAAGGAGATAAAATTTCCTTTACTATAACAGATGGAAAAGGTCAGATGTATACACCTTCAGTGAACCGCTTATTTTACTCATCTTTGTCTTTTGTCGACCGATTTAATCTGTATGGTATCATTCTAACAGGGATGGGTGACGATGGCGCTTTGGGAATGAAAGAGCTTCGTATTCATGGTGGATTTACTTTAGCTCAAGATGAGAGCACTTCCGTAGTTTATGGTATGCCTAAAATGGCCGTTGAGCTTGGAGGGGTGGATAAGGTCAGTGAGCTTTCAGATATTTTTGAAGAGTTATTTAAACAAATCGATAAAAAGAATTTCACTTAATTTATTTAATAACCCTTGTAGTCTTATTAGTTTAATTGATAACATTTTAATATCAAAAAAAAATTCTAAGGAGTACTTTTACATGGGAAAAGAAAATAATGATGAAATATTTTCGATAGTCACTAATTTATTTTTTGGACAAGTTGATGAAAATCAAGTTTTTCCTTTTCCTAGTTTTAATGACGGACAAAAAGAAATGGGCCGTGAAATGTGTTCCGCCATTAAAAAGTATTGTTTAGACAATATCGATCCAGTGAAAATGGATGAAGACGCTGAGATACCAAACGAAGTATTTGAAGGTTTTAAGGAACTTGGACTATTTGGACTTGGAATAGAAGAAGAGCATGGGGGAATGAATTTAGATTATACACTTTACTCTAGAACTTTTGCTCAAGTTGCAGCTTTTGACGGTTCACTTGCAACAATGCTGGGGGCCCATCAATCAATCGGTTATAAGGCCTTACATCTATACGGAAGTGAAGAGCAGAAAAAAAACTGGCTGCCTAAATTGGCCTCTGGAGAAGTTATCGCTGCGTTTTGTCTTACAGAGCCCTCTTCAGGCTCAGATGCGTACTCAATTAAGACTAAGGCATCCAAAGATAAAGATGGAAATTACATAGTGAATGGTCAAAAACTATGGATCACAAATGGAGGGCTTGCAGGGTTTTATACGGTTTTTTGTAAAACAGAACACGAACAAGATGGAAAAGCGGTTGAGAAAATAAGCTGTTTTATTGTGGAAAAAGAACGAGAAGGTATTTCTTTTGGTGCTAAAGAAAATAAAATGGGTATAAGGGCCTCAGAAACTCGGGCCGTATATTTTGATAATGTAAAAATTCCTGCTTCTAATATGATTGGTGAGGAAGGGAAAGGCTTTAAAATTGCAATGAATGTTCTCAATAGTGGAAGGTTATCATTGGGGGCCGGCTGTGTAGGGGGAATGAAGAGTGTTTTGGAATTAGCTACTAAACAGGCCGCTTCAAGAAAACAATTTGATCGTTACATTACTGAATTCGGTCTTATTCAAGAAAAAATTTCTGTTATGGCCGCAAAAATTTATTCTTCAGAGAGTGTTGTTTATTTTACAACAGGTTTAATGGACAGGGGATTAAAAGATTATCACCTTGAGTCTGCTATATGCAAAGTATTTAATTCTGAAGCTTTATGGGAGGTTGTTGATATGGCCCTCCAAATTGCAGCGGGAAGTGGTTATATGAAAGAATATCCCTTTGAGCGAATCATGAGGGACTCAAGAATCAATCTTATTTTTGAAGGAACCAACGAAGTCTTAAGAGCTTTTATTGCCTTAAGTGGTATGAGAGCTCCTTCTGTTGGACTTAAGGAATTAGGAAAAATGACAGATGTTCCAACAGCACTAAAAGATCCTATTAAATCTTTGGGTGTCTTAACCGATTTTGCAATGGGACGTATTTCTAAGTTTATAGGTCCTAGTTCGATTACGAAATGTCACCCTGAGCTTTCTCGTTTTGCGGCTAGAGTTCCTAATATGGTAAGTTCGTTTTCTATTCATGTAGAAAACACTTTAATGAAATATGGTAAAAAAATTGTGGACCATGAGATGCCTCTCAAAAGGATATCTAATATGGTTACTGATATCTATGCCACCTTAGCAACTTTATCTCGTACAACATCTATTCTTGAGTCAGAGTCAATCGATGAGGAAACAAAAAATTATGTTACTCGTCTAAATAACCTTGCTTGCTCAATGTTATATAAAGATTTCAAAATGAACTCTAGGGAAATGGATAAAAATAAAGATAAAGTCATAAAAGAAATCACTGAGAATGTTGTTAAAAATGAAGGTTACGGATTAGATATAATAGATTTTTGAAATGAATATTCTGTTAATAATTTTAATTTTAATAAGCTTTTCTTGTTCTCATAAGCAGAAATCTTCTATTGATATAAACCAAGAAAAAAAAAGTCTAACTCTTCAAAAACTTAACACAGATAAATTATATGGATTTAAAGATGTAACCAGTGATTTAGGACTTGAATCAGTTGAGGCCACCCATATTTATGTAATAGATCTCAATGGTGACTATCGAGAAGATCTTGTTTTTCTCCCTCAGTTCTACTCCACACCACAATTTTACATTTTCGATTCAAAGACCAACAAATTTATCAAAAGTGAAAAAGAGCATTTTCCAGGTAATCTTAAAGCGTCATACCTTAACTTCGCTGATTTTAATAATGATGGCGTTGTAGATGTTATTGTTGGGCCCCACGGACAAAAAACAGAACTTACCAAAGAACCACTAAAGGCCTTTTTAGGTAAGGTTAATAATGGAGTTATAGTGTTTAAGGAAGTTAAAAATGCTTTTAAGCTTCCTAAAGCAACAATAACATCAAGTGTTTTTTTAGATTATGACCTTGATGGAAAATTAGATTTATTTAATGCTCACTGGTTTGGTATAGAAAATAATAAAAATATTCCGTACCCCGATCAACTCCTGAAATGGGATGGGAAAAAGTTTTTAGAAGTTAGTTACTTACTAAAAAACGAGTATGAATATAATTCAGATACAAGTTCTTATATAAATGCAAAACCTAGTTTTGGTGTTTCAATATGTGATATTGACCTTAATGGCTTTCCAGATATCTTGGTATCTTCTTCTGGTGGAGCATCTAATAAATTATGGCTAAACCTCTATGATGGAGGACATAATGATCGTGTTTTTGAGGATTATGGAAAAGAATCATATTTTGCTCATGATGATTTAGGTAAGTTTGAAAACTTAGGAGGTGGAAACTCCGTTTTTTCTGTTTGTCATGATTATAATAATGACGGAATCATGGATTTAGCTAGTGGTGAGATCACCTTTAAAGTTGATAATGAAAATAGAGATAGATCTTCAATCCTAACAGGAAAAAATGTTGATTTCCCGCCACGCTTTTTTAGAACAGAGTATACTTCTACTTTGATGAAAGGCCCATGGAATCAGGGCGATAGAAGGGCGAGTTGGATTGATTTAAACTTTGATGGTTTGGAGGAATTAATAGTCGATAACTCAGGCTTTCCACCAAAGTCACAACTTCTTTATTTTGAACATCAGAAAGACCACTCATTTAGAGATGTATCTTTTGATTATGGATTAGGTATTATGAACCCCTCTGGTACTGTTTTTTTTGATTTTAATAAAGATGGAAAAATGGATATTTTAGTAGGTCAAACAGATGTTCGAATGAGTGGGATTAAAAGAAGAGTGTTTCTTCTTTTAAATACCATGCCAAGAAATAAAAAAAGGACATTAACAGTGCATCTAGAGGGGGAGTTAAGTAATAGAATGGGCCTGGGGGCCAGAGTTATTCTTTATACCGATACCAGAGGTGCTCTTAAACAAAATATAGGCAGTTATGGACATCAACCCTCTCAGAGTACTTCCGGGCTTCACTTTGGTCTAGATAGGGATAAACTACGAAAGGCCGTAGTACTATGGCCCTATGCCAAACAAAATATTCATGCCAATAAGGCACCTCACAGAGTAGTTTATGATCTTAGTCATTTAAAGTTTAGAAAGTTTTTAGAAATAAAATTATGTGAAAACGGTAAGGTTCTTAAAGATATTAGAGAGAGCTGTATTTAGAATTGTGGAGCAAGCTCTGGATATTCTCTCCAAAACTTTCCATGGTATTTTTCTTGTTCAAGGTTTTCAACAACAAATCCTTCTTGATCGGCTTCATAATCTGTTGCAAAGTCAATGATAAAGTTTTTTAAATAAAAATCAGCAAAAGGATCTATGATAATATTGAGCTCGTTGGCCTTATATAATTTATCACCTGGTTTTTGGTAATCAAAACCAATCGCATAAACAAATCCATCACACTCTTTACCTTGAATACTTATACGTAATGATTTTCCTTCCAAAGTGAAATCATTGGTCAATATAAGCTGTAATTGGTCATATGCTGTTGGAGTTATCTTTACCATCTATAAAATTCCAAAACTGGATAAATTAATGTTCCTTGAGTACTATCTAAGTAAGGACAATTCTGGCAAGGAAAAAATGATGCCTATAATCTATAAGCTTAATATTACAGACCCTAAAACCCATCTTGTTCAAGTAAAAATGGAAATCCCGCTACCCAAAGATAAATCTAAGATAAAGGCCTACTTTTCATCTAATAGAATTAATGTAGTCCGTTTTAGTGCTTGCCAGGAAAAGGGAAGGATTCTTTCACATAAAATTGGCAAAGAGCTAGATTATCATATTGAGTTAGAAAAAGAACAAAAAGTTCTCCAGATTGAATACACCATTCTTGCTAATACAATTAAACCATTTTGTGCTTGGGTCATAACGGAGTTCGCTCATTTACCACATGAACAAGTATTTTTGGCCATTGAGGGCATGGAAAATATTGAATGCGAAGTATTCTTTAATTTTTATCAAGGCTGGTCAAAATTAAATTGTGGCCTAAATGATATTTCTAAAAAAAGAGATGTATTTCACTATCGAGCAAATAATATCGATGAAGTTTTTAGGGCCACAACCGAGATTGGCTGTTATGAAAGTGATGGTTTTGCTCTAGATAATATAGAGCATCATTTATTATATCAAGGCTCTTTTATGGATACCGAAGCTATCCTCAAATTAAAGGCCAAGGAAGTTTTTCAATTTCTCTATTGTTTTTGCCCTAAATTAGCTTTTTCTAAGCTTAAAATATTCTCCTTACTAAATGATAATTATCACGGCTCTTATGTTTATCCAGAGTCGGTTGTGATCTTTCAAAAAAGTCTCTCTTTTAGACAAGAAAACGGGA
Organism: Bdellovibrionota bacterium; assembly: GCA_030828105.1. Lineage (GTDB taxonomy): Bacteria > Bdellovibrionota > Bacteriovoracia > Bacteriovoracales > Bacteriovoracaceae > JAURDE01. The sequence goes on from JAURDE010000022.1 coordinate 19,748, forward strand.
GTAATATATGGGCCACAGATCTTGGAAAGTCTGCCATCGAGATTATTTTGAGGCATCAATTTGGCCTTGATAATAAAAATTGGTGGTCCTTGGGCCTAAGAGAATACTTAGGAATAAAACTGGCCTTAAAACTTGGATTAATCTCTGAAAAAAAATATCTCCAAAAAATTCAAAAGATTATAGAAAAATATCAATCAAACCCTGGAAAAAAATTTCAGTCCTTAGAAGAGGCAATCTACCTAAATGGAGAGGACCAAAATTATTACTTAGATTTAAAATCTAAGGCCACTCTTTATTGTTTCTTGGCCGATATTCTACTTTTCCAAAATGGGGCCGATCTCTTTGAGATACTCGGAGAAAGCTCACCAAAAAACTTTCTTAAAAAAAGACTGCCTAAAAAGACCTTCGATGACTTTGAACTTCTTTATTCAACTTGTGAAGAAATTAATCTTAACACTTACCTGGGCCGGGTAGGGATGGAACTTGGCGTTTCTGAAAAAAACAATTTAAACACAGGTTTATCTTTTAAAGTTCAGGACAATAGAGTTTTTATTGATAAAGTATTACTGGATTCGGATGCCTACAAAGCAGGTCTTTATGTGGGGGATGAGATCTTGGCCATTGATGGAATAAGGTTTTTACCCAGTGATTTAAAGACCTTTGAAAATCTCAAGTCTTGTGAAAGGCTTCTCATAAGTCGTTTTGGAAATATTTCTCAGGTAGAGCTTCATGTAAAAAACTCTAAAAAATCGACCCAACTTTACTTAAGAGAAAAAGGGGAGTTTATCCAGGCCAATGCTTGATAAAAGTCTTTTCCATATTGGTTTACTTTTTCTAGGCGTATGTCCCCCAAAATTTTATCCGATGGGCATATACCGAAGTGATTACCCCTAATCCAGATGTTTTTCAAAAGAAGATGAGGGAACTCATTTTTTACAAGAGGCGAAAGTGCCTTAAATGCCGCTTCCTTTAAAACCCATAATTTTAATGAAGAGGTTTCCATATCTTGCTCATTAACAAAATACTTTTCAGAACCGGCCCTCATAGACCTTTGTTGTAGCTCAATATCAATACCTACAGACAATATATCCTCGCTATCAGATGCTGCCGCAGCGCCAAACTCTTCAGTGTGAGAAATAGACACTTTATATTGAGGTGCTTTTTTAAGATATAAGTAGTCTACAATTTCTAAGTCTTTGTACTCTATGTTTTTTTCTGGAAGACAGCCCAAAAGGGCCATTCGTGAATTTAGAAAACTTCTCTCTCGTGGGCCTCCAATACAAGAGTCCCCCCTATAAATAGATACTTTCATTGAAAAGGATTGTGCATAGCACTTCCAGCTTTGGCAACAAAAATTGATTTTTGGCGTAAAATTTGCCATAAATTACCTTTAAGGTTTTAGGGAGTTAACATGCTACCAGGAGAAATGCAGGCCATCTTGGCCAAGATCCTGTTTTTTGTCTTTGCTACTTTTATGATTTGTCTTGCACGTGTTAAGGCCCACGATATTTATCCAGCTCCCATGACCCCCAAAGCACCTATAGAATCAACAAAATCAATGTAATTTTTTCAATAATCTTACATATATACCACATTGATTGAGACAATTTCGGCGTATTTAGTGTATGGTATGCCCGCTATACCAACACAAGTCTTTTAAGGAGCAATTAAATGAGTCGTTCTAAAAACATGATTAAGCTTGAGGCCATCAACAGAAGGCCAAGAAAGATTTTCTCAGAAGAAAAGTTCAATGGAAAAATTCCTGTGATTACTGATTATTATGCTGAAAATACCTTTGATTTTAGAAAATCTGATATGATTTCCGATGAAGTTAAAGAAGAGCTTATTGAGGCCACTAAAGCAACCTCAAAAACTAGAATACCTAATGAGCATGCTGATCAGGTAGCCAAGGCCGTTGTTGCTTGGGCATCAAAAAGAGGAGCGACTCACTTCTGCCACTGGTTTCAACCATTAACAGGTACTACTGCTGAAAAACATGATTCATTTCTTTCATTTAGCAAAGATGAGCCGATCTTAAAATTAAGTGGATCTCAGCTTATGCAAGGTGAGCCTGATGCTTCTTCATTTCCTAACGGAGGTTCAAGATCTACATTTGAAGCGAGAGGATATACCTCTTGGGACCTCACTTCTCCACTGTTTCTAAGAGAAGGAGAAAATGGTAAGACTTTATGTATACCTACGGCCTTTGTTTCATACAATGGAGATGCTCTAGATGTTAAAACACCTCTCCTAAGAAGTATTACAGCATTAAGTAATGCAGCCACTAAGTTTTTACAACTTATTGGTGATAAGGATGTTAAAAGTGTCGTGTCTAATTGTGGTTGTGAGCAAGAATACTTTCTCGTCGACAAGGCCTTCTATTACGCAAGACCAGACTTAGTTATGAGTAATAGAACTCTTCTTGGTTCTCTAACAACTAAAAATCAACAATTATCAGATCATTATTTTGGGACTATTCCTGAAAGAGTTTTAGCGTTCATGCAAGAACTTGATTATAAACTTCACAGACTAGGGATACCTTCTAAAACTAGACACAATGAAGTTGCTCCAGGGCAATTTGAAATTGCACCTATTTTTGAAGAGGCCAATGTGGCCGTGGATCATAACCAGCTACTTATGGCCGTGATTAAAAAAGTCGCCCAAAAGCATGACTTTGTTGCCATTCTTCATGAAAAACCGTTTGCAGGTGTTAACGGTTCAGGAAAACACCTTAACTGGTCTATGGCCACTGATACTGGTGATAACCTTCTTGAGCCAGGTAATGAACCTCATAAAAACCATCGTTTTCTTGCTATGGTTTCCATCGTTGTAGATGCTGTTTTTAAGCATTCAAAAGCACTTAGAATGGCAATTGCAGGACATGGAAATGATCATAGACTTGGGGCCAATGAAGCACCTCCTTCAATTATTTCTGTATTTTTAGGGGATACACTTACTAAAATTTATGATGCTCTTGAATCAGGTAGTGAGTTTAAACCTATAGATGATCAATGGCTCGATATGGGTGCTGGTCAATTGGCCGACCTCTTAAGAGATAATACTGATCGAAATAGAACTTCACCTTTTGCTTTTACAGGTAATAAGTTTGAGTTTAGAGCAGTTGGTTCCAGTCAAAATGCTGGTTTCCCATTATCTATTCTAAATGCGGCCATGACAGATGCACTTATAAGTGCAACAGCTGAATTAGAAAAATCTCTTAACTCAGGTAAAGGTATCGAAGATGCACTTCTTGATCTTATAAGAACTAACTATAAAAGATCTAAAAATGTTGTATTTGGTGGAGACGGATATAGTTCAGAGTGGCTAGAAGAAGCTGCTCAAAGAGGACTTCCTAACTTAAGAACAACTGCTGAAGCACTTACCGTTTTAAAAGATGAGAAAGCAACTGCCTTTCTAACTGAAACGAAAACCTATAGACCTGTTGAGCTTCTAACACGATATAATGTTGCTGTTGAAGGTTACAATATGTCGAGAGAAATTGAATTTTCAACTTTATCTCGTATGGTAAGACAATATGTTCTTCCATCAGCGGTTCATTATAAGAAAGGTCTTCTTGAGGTTATTAAAACTCAAAGTGAATTAGAGATGGAATGTGTTGTTGAAAAAGATATCCTTACTAAGGTTGATACTCTTTTAAATAACGTTTATAAGGCCCTTAATAATATGGAAGCTTCTTATAATGATTCACTTCAAAAAGATGAGGAAGAGAAATCTCTTCTTTTTGCTACGAAAGTTCTTCCTCTTTCTGAAGAACTATCGAATAAGTCGAATCAACTGGAAGAATTTATTCCAGATGAGCTTTGGGACTTACCAACTTTTCTTGAAATGCTTTTTGTAAGATAAAAAATAAGGGCCTCATTTGAGGCCCTTTTTTATTGCCTATGAATTTGTTAAAAAAAATTATTTATTCTCTTGTTATCGCTCTGATAGGATTCTATCTCTTTCGATTTAGAGTTCACCCTATACTGGTACTCTCAATAGTTTTTGGAGCTTATTACTTCTTGTTTAGAAAAAAACATCATAAAAATGATGATATTGAAGAGATCAAGTTTAGAGATTTGAAATAGTTAGGCCTATATTTCTAGGTGAAAGACTTCCATCAAAAAACTCTGCAACTTCAACGTCCATACCGAGCTCTTTAAAATAGAGTGCGCGATCAAGTAATATATAAAGTTCCATAACTCGGCCAAAGCGTGAGCGGATGACATTGGCCAAAAACATATTTTTGATAAGCTTCTGATTTTTAGAGGATAGAAAATAATCGTTAAGCTCTTTATCGCAGTAATTTGGCCCAATCTTACTCTTGGCATATTTCGCAAAATTATTTTTATAC